>NZ_JBJGZK010000015.1:0-90088 GCF_054050475.1 Geodermatophilus sp. SYSU D00525 | reverse complement strand
GTCCCGCACGCCCACGGCGGCGCCACCGACTGCGCCAACCTGTGCTGCCTGTGCCGCAGCCACCACCGCCTCAAGACCTTCGCGAGGGGGTGGCGGTTCGAGATGAGTGCCGACGGCGTCTGACCGTCACCACCCCGTCGGGGATCACGCGGACCACCCGCCCACCCGGGATGCGACCACCCCCGGCCGAGTCGGACCCACCACCGGCCGGCACCGGACCACCATCACCCGCCGACCCGACCGACGATCCCCCGCCCTTCTGACCGACCCGATCAGAGGGACGTCGGCTCGCCCGCACCCGGCGAGCCGACGCCTGCGGTCCTCCCCTGCGCACGGAGGTCAGGGCGCCGGGGGACGTGCATCAGCGGCCGTACCGGACGTGCAGCAGGCCGTCGTCGGTCTCGGCCAGCCGCCCGCCTGCCGCGGCCATCGCCTCCGCCGCCCGCGCCAGCCGCTCGTAGGCGGCCGCCGCATCGAGGAGCGTCGCGGCGCGGTCGGCTGCGTGCCGGAAGGTCAGGGACTCGACCGTCCGGACGAGGACTCCGCCGGCCACGGCGTGCACCCGCAGGGCGCTGCCCTCGGCGACCAGGTCGCGGCCGGGACCGACCCGGGCCGCGACGACCGCCCACCGCCGGGAGCCGAGCTCCGTGGGCGACACCTGCCGGGCGAGCTCGGCGAGCACCTCGGACCGCAGGTCCGGCCCGCCCACCTGCACCGCCCCTCCCCCGCCACGGGCCACGACCGGAGTGCCGGGGACGGCGCCGAGGGACAGCACGTCGTCGTCGGCGACGGGCGGCTCGTCGACCACCCGGACCCGCCAGTGCAGGGCGGGGGCGACGCCGGGCGCCGGCAGCGGCACCGGCGTCAGGGACGTGGCGGCGCGCTGCCGCCGGGACGGGCGGGTGGCGAGGAGGTGGCCGTCGCGCATCGGCTGGGCCAGCGTCCAGCCGGCGGCGTGCGCGGCGCGGAGCTCGGCGGCCAGGAGGCGCACCCGTGCGGCGGCATCGGTCAGTGAGACGACGTCGTCGAGGTCCCAGCGGTACTCGGTCTCGTGGCGCGAGCCGGGCCAGGGCGACGGCGGTCGGGAGAGCTGCGTGGTCATGTCGGTCCTCGCGCGGACGGGACGCCCCGCGGCGGGGAGCCGGCGGGGACCGCCGGGCCGGCGCCACGGGGACGGACCGTCTCGCGGGTCGGGGCCGGCGGGTGTCCCCGGGCGGGGTCCGGCGCCGACCGGCCGATCATGGCACGACCCGGCTCACTCCCCCAGGGCGTAGGTCGCCTCGACGACGGCGCGGACGACGACGTCCTGCGGGTCCAGCTCCAGCGCGGGACCGCCGCCGCGGGCCATGACCGCCATGGTCTCGGGCGCGCCGGGCACCGCGGAGGACAGTCCCGGGTCGGCCAGCTCCAGCAGCGGCCCGAGCGGGCGCCCCACCGCGTCGGCGAGGTCGGCGGCGGCCTCGCGGGCGGCGGCGACGGCGGCCCGGCGGACGGCGCGGCGCGCGGCGGCGGGGTCGTCGAGGTCCCAGGAGACGCCGCCGATCCCGGCACCCGCCGCGGCCACCACCTCGGCCAGCTCCGGCACGGCGCCCGCGTCGGCCTGCACGGTGCCGCCCACGGTCGCCTCCCAGCCGGCCCGCTCGGCGGTCCCGGTGTCCCAGACGAACCGCTCGTGCACCGACACCCGCGACAGCACCACGGCCCGGACCCCGGCGACCCCGTCGAGCGCCGCGCGCAGGCCGGCGGCCACCCCCGACGCCACCGCCAGTGCCGCGGCCCGGCCGTCCGGGGAGACCTCGCGGACGTGCACGGCGAGCGTCGCGCAGTCGGGCGGGTGGTCGGCGCAAGCCTCACCGCGCACGCGGACGACGGCCGGCGGCAGCGTCACGCGCGGTCAGCCGACCACGGGCGCGGGCGCGGACAGCTCCGCGACCACCGACTCGTAGCAGCCGTGCAGCAGGTCCAGCCGCTCGACGAGGCGGTCGACCCACGCCGCGGACGTGCTGACCGGCACCGGCTCGAACATCAGCGACCAGAACAGCCGGTCCACGTGCGCGGTGCGCACGAACCGCCGCTCGTCCACCGACAGCGTCGACCCGACGGCCTCGGCGAATCGCCGGGCCGCCTCCCTCCGCAGCCGTCCCGCGGAGGAGGGGACGGCGAGGCCGATCGCGCGGCCCAGCAGCGGGACCAGGCGCGGCCGGTCGGCGTCGGAGAGCACGTCGTTGGCGTGCCGCAGAACGGCGGCCAGCTCGGCGTCGACGCACGCCGGCGCGTCGCTGAACGCCTCCCCGGCCAGCAGGGCCGTGTACTCGAGGAAGCACGCGCCGCGCGCGGGCGTGCGGTGCCGTCCCCGGCTCAGGACGGGCAGGTAGTCCGGGCTCCACGTCATGGTCACCGCCCCCTCCGGGCCGCCTCCGGCCGTCGGCGCGACGAGCGTAGGTCCGCGGAGCGGCTCAGCGCAGTCCTGCGGCCACGGCGGGACCGCGACGCAGCCACCCGGCCGCGGCGAGCCCGCGCCGGGAGCCCTCGACGGCGCCTGACGACGTCGGCCACGGTGAGCCGGACGCCGACCCGAGGAGCCCAGCGCGATGACCCAGTTGTCCACCGCGATCGAGATCGACGCGCCGCCGGAGCGGGTGTGGGCCGAGCTCACGGACCTGCGCGCCTATCCCGAGTGGAACCCGTTCATCGTCCGGGCCGCGGGCGACGTCGTCCCCGGCGCCCGGCTGTCGCTGCGGATGCAGCCGGTGGGCGGGCGGGCGATGGGCTTCCGCCCGCACCTGCTCGAGGTCGCCCCGCCCCGCGAGCTGCGGTGGCTCGGCCGCCTCGGCGTCCCGGGGCTGTTCGACGGCGAGCACGTCTTCCGCCTCGAGCCCGCCGGGCCGGGCACCCGGCTCGTCCAGGAGGAGACCTTCCGCGGCGTGCTCGTCCCGCTGCTGGCACGGTCCCTGCGGCGCGGCACGCTGCCCGGCTTCGAGGCCATGAACCGGGCGCTCAAGGAGCGGGCGGAGCGGCCTCTCTGACCTGCCCTCGGGCGCACGGGACGGTCGGTAGCGTCCGGCCATGACCGTCCTCAGCAGGCTGGGCGCCCTGGCCGTGGACCTCGCGCTGGGGCTGCGCCCCACCACGGGCAGCTACACCGTCGAGCGCGACCTGGCCGTCCCGATGCCCGACGGCGTCGCGCTGGTCGGCGACCTGTGGTGCCCGGTCGGCACGCGCGGGCCGCAGCCGGTCGTCCTCGTCCGCACGCCCTACGGCCGGGCCGGCGCGGGCGGGCAGCTGTTCGCCGCGCCCCTGGCCCGGCGCGGCCTGACCGTCTTCCTGCAGGCGACCCGCGGGACGTTCGGCTCGGGCGGGCACTTCCGCCCGTTCACCACCGAACACGAGGACGGCCTGGCCACCGTCGCCTGGCTGCGCGCGCAGCCGTGGTGCGACGGCCGGGTGGCCACCACCGGCGGCAGCTACTTCGGGCACACGCAGTGGGCGGTGGCGCCCTACGCCGACCCGCCGCTGACCTCGGTGTCGCCGCACATCACCGCGGCCGACGTCAGTGACACGGTCTTCTTCCAGAACGGCGCGCCCTCGGTGCACACGGCGCTCGCGTGGTCGGCGCAGATCGGCCGGCAGGAGCGCGGCGGGCTGCTCGGCGGGCTACCGGACCCACGGCTGCGCAAACAGGTCCGCCGGGCGCTCGGGCGGCTGCCGCTGCAGGCCGCCGACGTCGCGGTCGCCGGCGCGCCGGTGCCCTTCTGGCGCGACTTCGTGGCGCACTCCGAGCCCGGCGACCCGTTCTGGTCCGCCGCCGACCACGGCGAGGCCGACCTCACCCGCCTGCCCCCGGTGAACATGGTCACCGGCTGGTGGGACCTGTTCGTCGCCGGGCAGATGGCCGACGTCACCGCCCTGCAGGCCGCCGGCGTCCCGGTGCGGGTCACCGTCGGGCCCTGGCTGCACGGCGAGTTCGGCGAGCTGCGGGCGATCGTGCGCAGCGACGTCGCGTGGCTCCGCCACCACCTGCTCGGCGGGCCGGTGCCCCGGGGCGCCGCCGTCCGGGTGTTCCTGCAGCAGGCCGGCCGCTGGCTGGACCTCGACCGGTGGCCGCCGGCGCAGGCCCGCGACGAGGTCCTCCACCTGCGCGCCGGCGGCGGCCTCACCGCGCAGCCGGCGGACGACGACGCCGCGCCGGGCCGGTTCACCTACGACCCGGCCGACCCGACCCCGACCGTCGGCGGGCCGCTGCTGCAGCCGCCGGGCGGGCAGGCGGACAACCGGGAGGTCGAGGCGCGCGACGACGTCCTGGTGTTCACCGGTCCCCCGCTGGCCGCCGACCTCGACGTCGTCGGGCCGGTGCGGGCACGGGTACACGTGCGCACCGAGCTGCCGCACGCCGACGTCTTCGTCCGCGTCTGCGACGTCGACCCCGCGGGCGTCTCGCGCAACGTCGTCGACGGGATCCGCCGGCTCGACCCGCGCACCGTCCCGGCCGACGACGTCGCGGTCGCCGACGACGGCACCCTCGCCGTCGACGTCGCGCTGTTCCCCACCGCCTACCGGTTCCGGGCCGGCCACCGGGTGCGGGTGCAGGTCAGCGGCGGCGCGTTCCCGCGGTTCGCGCGGAACCCGGGCACCGGCGAGCCGCTGGGCACGGCGACCGAGCTGCGGGTCAACCGGTTCGAGGTGCGGCACGACGCCGCGCACCCCTCGTGCGTGGTGCTGCCGGTCCTCCCCTGACCGTCAGGGGACGACGTCGGGCACGAACCGCTGGCTGTCCATGGGCGGGCGCACGTAGTCCTCGTCGACCGGCGGCCGCGGCGGCAGCTCCGGCGGTGCGGGGGTGAGGTCCTCGTAGGGCACCTGGGCGAGCAGGTGCGAGATCACGTTGAGGCGGGCGCGCTTCTTGACGTCGGCCTCGACCACCCACCACGGCGCCTCGGGGATGTCGGTCGCGGCGAACATCGCGTCCTTGGCCTTGGAGAAGTCCACCCAGCGGTTGCGCGCCTCGAGGTCCATCGGGCTGAGCTTCCAGCGCTTGGTCGGGTCGTGCAGCCGCGCCTGGAACCGCTTCTCCTGCTCGGTGTCGCTGACCGAGAACCAGTACTTGAGCACGGTGATGCCGCTGCGGACGAGCATCCGCTCGAACTCCGGGCAGGAGCGGAGGAACTCCTCGTACTCCTCGTCGGTGCAGAAGCCCATGACCCGCTCGACGCCGGCGCGGTTGTACCAGGACCGGTCGAACAGGACCATCTCGCCGCGGGTGGGCAGGTGCTCCACGTAGCGCTGGAAGTACCACTGCCCGCGCTCGCGCTCGGTCGGCGCCGGCAGGGCCACCACCCGGGTGGCCCGCGGGTTGACCGACTCGGTGATCCGCTGGATCGCGCCGCCCTTGCCGGCGGCGTCGCGGCCCTCGAACAGGACGACGACGCGCAGCCCCCGCGCGCGGATGAACTCCTGCTGCTTGACCAGCTCCACCTGGAGGCGGGCCATCTCCTCCTCGTAGTACGCGGTGGGGACCTTGCCGGTGGACCTGGGTGCCTCCTCGACGGAGGGGCCGGACCTCTTCTTGGACGCCATGCCGCAGCATCGACCCGCCCCGCCCGGTGGAGCAAGGTGCCGCGGGACGGTCAGGTGCCGCAGAAGGTGACGAACGGCCCCTCGGGGCCGGGCGCGGCGTAGCGCTCCAGCCCGGGCCGCTCGTCGAACGGGCGGCGGACCACCTCGACCAGCCGCTCCACCGGGCCGAGGTCACCGGCGGTGGCCGCGGCCAGCGCCTCCTCGACGAGGTGGTTGCGCGGGACGTACACGGGGTTGACCCGGTCCATGGCGTCCGCGTCCGGCGCCAGCGCGCGCCAGCGCTCCAACCAGGCGTCGGTCCCGGCCAGGTCGAGGACCAGCTCGCGGACCGGCTCGGCGTCGCCGCGCGCGGCCGCCGACAGCCTCCGCACCGACGAGGTCAGGTCGACGCGGTTCGCCTGCAGCAGCGCGAGCCAGTCCTCGACCAGCGACCGGGTGACCTCGTCGTCGAGCCCGGCAGGCAGGCCGAGCCTGGCCCGCCAGCCGGTCAGCAGCGCCGCCTCGAAGCGGGGGC
Organism: Geodermatophilus sp. SYSU D00525; assembly: GCF_054050475.1. NCBI lineage: Bacteria > Bacillati > Actinomycetota > Actinomycetes > Geodermatophilales > Geodermatophilaceae > Geodermatophilus > Geodermatophilus sp. SYSU D00525. The sequence continues at coordinate 84,000 of NZ_JBJGZK010000015.1, read as the reverse complement.
GGAACCGGCCGAGCGCCTCGACGGCGAGCGCGACCGCCTGCTCCTGCTCGCCGGCGAACAGCGGCAGCAGCGCCTCGGCCAGCCGGGCGAGGTCCCACTCGGCGGCCAGCGGCTGGTTGCCGTAGCGGTAGCGCCCGCCCTCGTCGACCGAGCTGAACCAGGTGTCGGGGTCGTAGCCCTCCAGGAAGGCGCACGGCCCGTAGTCGATGGTCTCGCCGGACAGCGTGACGTTGTCGGTGTTCATGACGCCGTGCACGAAGCCGACGAGCATCCAGCGCGCCACCAGGTCCGCCTGCGCGGCGACGACGGCCTCGTACAGCGCGAGGTACGGCTGGTCGGCGTCCGCCGCGGCCGGGTGGTGCCGGGCGATCGCCTCGTCGGCCAGCCGGCGCAGCAGGTCGTCGTCGCCGGTGGCGCGGGCGTACTGCGCGCTGCCCACCCGCAGGTGGCTCGCGGCCACCCGGGCGAGGACGGCGCCGGGCAGCACGGTCTCCCGGCGCACCGGCCGCCCGGTGGCGACGACGGCGAGCGAGCGGGTGGTGGGGATGCCGAGGGCGTGCATCGCCTCGCTGACGACGTACTCGCGCAGCATCGGCCCGACGGCGGCCAGCCCGTCGCCGCCGCGGGAGAACGGCGTGGCGCCCGAGCCCTTGAGGTGCAGGTCGACCGGCCGGCCGTCGACGCCGGTGAGCTCGCCGAGCAGCAGCGCCCGGCCGTCGCCCAGCCGCGGGTTGTAGTGGCCGAACTGGTGGCCGGCGTAGGCCTGCGCCACCGGCCGCGCGCCCTCGGGCACGACGGTGCCGGTGAGCAGTCCGACGCCCGCGGGGCCGCGCAGCGCCTCCGGGTCCAGGCCGAGCTCCGCGGCCAGCGGCTCGTTGAGCACCAGCAGCCGCGGGTCGGGCGTTCCCACGGCCTGCCACGGCACCGCCATCTCCGGGAGCGCGGTGGCGAAACGGGTGCCGAGGACGACGGAGACGCCGGGGGTGACGGTCACCCCCTCGAATGTACGGACGGGGCTCAGCGGCGCCCGGGGAGACGACCGGCCGCCCGCGCGGCCAGGGTGCGCAGCCGTCCGGCCGCGGACGGGCGCGGCGCCGCGAGCCGCGACTCGACGGCGGCCAGCCGCGTCTCCAGCTCGGTGACCGTGGCCGGGGCCGCCGGGGCGGGCGGCGGCGTCACCGCGAGCTCGGCCAGGCTCTCGGTCAGCCCGGACACCAGGCCGGCCACCTCGTCGGGCCGGAGCTTGACGGTGCCGACGCACGCGTCGTCGCGCCAGATGCTCAGGTTGACCAGGCCCTGCGCCGGGTGCGCGGAGACGCGGACCGCGCGGGTCCGGTCGCGTGCGTCCCACACCCAGCGGGCCCGTGCCGGCATCGCGGTGACCGTCATCCCGCCATGATCGCCGCCGGGAGCGCCGCCGGCCAGCAGGAACCGGCCGGCCGTCGGCGGCCGGCCGGGCGCGTCACTGGGCGCCGGCGACCTGCGGGCGCGGTCCCGTCGCGTGCTCGAGCGCCCAGTCGAGGGACTCGTCGGCGATCGCCTCCCAGCCCGGCGCGGCGGGCAGCAGGTGCGGGTAGCCGGGGTACTCGCGCACCTCGGTCACGGTGTCGCCGCGGTAGTGCGCCGCGTTCGACCGTTGCACCGACGGCGGCATGAGGTGGTCCTCGCCGCCCGAGACGAACAGCAGCGGCGGCCGGGCCTCGTTGCCGTAGTCGACGTGGGCGTCCTGCGGGCCGGGCATCAGGTTGGCCAGCACGGAGTTCCACAGGATCCGGCCCGACGCCGGGATGTGGTACCGCCGGTAGAGCGCCCGCGACTCGTCCTCGGGGAACGTGTTGGTGAAGGCGTAGTGCCACTGCTCCTCGGTCAGCCCGACGGCGCGGTGCCGGTTGGCGGGGTTCTTGAGCACCGCCCAGGTGGAGCGCAGCTGCGACAGCGGCACCACCTTCACGCCCTCGGTCGGCGCCGAGTCGATCACCACGCCCACCGCGCCGAGGCCGCGGTCGAGCAGCAGCTGCACGAGCGTCCCGCCGGCGGAGTGGCCGATGAGGACCGGCGGCCGGTCCAGCCCGCGGACGAGCGCGGACAGGTGCTCGACGATCGCCGGCAGCGTGACCTCGGCGATCGGCGTCGGGTCGGCGTTGAGCGCCTCGACCTCGCCCTCGAAGCCCGGGTAGGTCGGGGTGAGCACGCGGAAGCCGCGCTGCTCGTAGTGCGTCTTCCAGTGCTCCCAGCTGCGCGGGGTCACCCAGAAGCCGTGGATCAGGACGATGGTGTCCGGTGCGGTGGTGCTCGGTGCGGTGGTGCTCGGTGCGGTGGTGCTCGGTGCGGTGCGAGGTGCTGGTGGCGTGGTCACGGTCGCTCCCTCGGGGTGGTGGCCGGTCAGCGCGAGCCTGACAGCGGAGCCGTCCGGTGACCGGTCCCTGCGTGCACGGCTGCGGTCCCTGCCTGCACCCGGGCGGGTTCCGGTCGCCGGGGCGCTCTGCCAGGCTCGACGGCGTCCACGGGGGACGTCAGCTGCCCGAGGCCCAGGGACGGCGCGATGCTGCTCTCCGACACCACCCCGCTCCCCCGCACCGACCGCACCGACCGCACCGACCGCGCCGACCGCACCGAGGCCTTCCCGTACGGGACGGCGGTGCTGCTGGCCACCGACGCGACCCGCCTCCGCACGGTCCGCACCCGGCGGCACGCCGCCCGGGACGCCGCCCCGGTGGTCGCGCTGGCCTTCCCGCACCGCGGCCGCGGCGAGCTCGGGCAGCCGGGCCGCGGGCAGCCGGCCGAGGGCGGGGACCTGGTGCTGGTCGACATGACCGCGCCCCCCGGGTCCGCCCGCGCGGCCGGCGGCGGGTCCCGCGCGCTGCTGGTCCCCCTCGACCGGCTCGGCCTGCCGGTCGACGTCGTCCGCCGGGCGGCGCCGCGGCTGCGGGCCAGCGCGCTGCACGGGCTGGTGCGCGCGCACCTGCAGCGGATCGCCGACGACGCCGCGGCGCTGTCGGCCGACCCGGGTGCCGCCGCGCTCGGGGCCGCCACGGTCGAGCTGGTCCGCGCGCTCGTGGTGTCCGCGGCCGGCGACGACCGGCCCGGCCCGCCGGTGCGGGAGGACACGCTGGTGACCCGGGTGCGCGCGCACGTCGCCCGGCACCCCACCGACCCCGGCCTCACCCCGGCCGCCGTCGCCCGCGCGCACGGCGTCTCGGTCCGGCAGCTCTACAAGGCCTTCGCCGCGGCGGGCGCGAGCCTGGAGCAGGAGGTCATCGCCCGGCGGCTGGAGGCCGCGCGGGCCCGGCTGGCCTCACCCGCCGGACGGCAGCGGTCGATCGCCGCCACCGCCCGCGCCTGCGGCTTCGCCGACCCCAGCCACTTCGCCCGCCGGTTCCGCGAGGCCTTCGGGATGAGTCCGCGGGACTGGCAGCGGGCGTCCGCCGCCCGCTGACCGCCGGCCGGCGTCGACCTCGGTGCGCCGCCCGCCGCGGGCGAGGAACGCGGCGACGCCGGGGGGCCGGTAGCGCTCGTCCTGCAGGTACCGGCGGACGGCGGTCGTCGCCAGGCTCTCGGTGTGCGGGTGCCCCTCCCCGATCGGCCGGTGGTACCGCGGGAGCAGCCGGTACAGGCCGGTGCGGGAGTCCCGCAGCTCGCCGAGCGGGTCGGGCGCCGGGCGCGGGCGGTTGTCGTCGGGCACCTCGCCGGGCCGGGGCGGCGCGAAGGCGTCGCGGTGGAACGCCAGGCCGCACTCCCGGGCCCGCTCCACCATCCACAGCAGCGCGACGTCGGACAGCGAGGTGTCGCGGTAGCCGCCGCCGACGCCGCAGTGCACGCCGGAGAACCAGACCTGCTCCAGCCGCTGGCCCTCCGGCCGGGCGTCGCCCCGGCGCGGCTCCCACAGCGTGGGCCGGAAGGCGCGGCGGGTCTCGTCCACGGCCAGCGCCTGGAAGGCGTTGCGCACCTTCGAGCTCAGCGTCGTGTCGTGGAACGCCCACCGCCGGTTGACGAAGCCCAGGCCGCGCACCGGCAGCCCGAGCGCGCCCACGGTGTCCCAGACGCCGATGAAGTGCACGTCGGGCTCGTACGAGTAGGAGCGCCGGAACAGCTCGGCCTCGGTGCCGCGGGGATGGGCCTGCCGGCAGCGGTAGAGCTCGTAGGCCTCGTCGAGCCGGCCGGCGTGGCGGCGCTCCAGCACGCCGGCGGTGCGGACCAGGCCGACGGTGCTGCGGGCGGTGAACGCGCCGCGGCTGAACCCGAAGAACCACAGCTCGTCGCCGGGCTCGTAGTTGTCGACGATCGTCCGGTAGGCGTCCTTGACGGTGCGGGACAGCCCCACGCCGAACGCGCCGCCGCGGTACCGCTCCCCGCGGGCGGTGCCGACCCCGCGCAGGTAGTAGACGCACTGCCGCAGCCCGTCGTCGCCGGCCGGGGCGACCTCCAGGGCGATCTTGGTGACGTTGGTCGGACACGGCCGGCCCGCGGCCACCTGGTCGGGGGTGTTCCAGGTGCCGTCGCAGCACACGACCAGTCGCTTCGGCACGGCACCTCCCGCGGGGGCACGTCGGGTGCCTGCCACGGTGCTCCCCCGCCGCCCGGCCGACAAGGCCCCGCTGTGCCGACGCGCCACCGTGCCGACGCGCCACCGTGCCGACGCGCCACCGTGCCGACGCGCCACCGTGCCGACGCGCCGCTGCGCCGGCGTCCCGCTTTGCCGACCCGGCGGGACGCGGGCAGGCTCGCCGCACACGGGGCCCGCGACGAGGGGACGCCCATGAGCACCCGGGACCAGCACTCCGTCTGGCGGCGCCTGCCGGTCGAGCAGATGGACGACGCCGAGGAACGCGTCGCCGGCGGCGCGCTCGCCAAGAGCCTGGGGCTGTGGCAGCTGACCGCGATCGGGGTCGGCGGCATCATCGGCGTCGGGATCTTCTCCCTCGCGGGGCTCGTGGCCGCCGGCGACGCGGACAACGAGGCCGTCGGGCCGGCCGTGCTCATCGCCTTCCTGATCGCGGGCCTGGCCTCCGCGGCAGCGGCGCTGTCCTACGCCGAGTTCGCCGGCATGATCCCGCGCGCCGGATCCGCCTACACCTACGGCTACGTGGCCCTCGGCGAGCTCATCGGGTGGTTCATCGGCTGGGACCTGCTCCTGGAGTACATCGCCATCGTCGCCGTCGTGGCGATCGGCATCTCCGGCTACCTCGGCGAACTGCTCGACAACCTCGGGCTCACCCTGCCGACCTCGCTCACCGCGTCCGCCGAGGAGGGCGGCGTCGTCAACGTCCCCGCCGTCCTGATCTGCCTGCTCGTCACGTTCATCCTCAGCCGCGGCACGAAGACCTTCGGCCGGTTCGAGCTGGTGGCGGTGGGGATCAAGATCGTGCTGATCCTCGGCATCATCGGGCTGGGCGTCTTCTACGTCGAGGCCGGGAACTACGACCCCTTCCTGCCGTCCGGCTTCGGCCCGGTGCTCACCGGCGCGGCCACCGTCTTCTTCGCGGTCTTCGGCTACGACGCCATGAGCACAGCCGCCGAGGAGGCCGAGGACGGCAAGAAGCACATGCCGAAGGCGATCATCCTGTCGCTGGTCATCGCGATGCTGCTCTACGTCGCCGCGACGCTGGTGCTCACCGGGATGCAGGACTACCGGGACATCGACCCGACCGCCGGTTTCGCCTCGGCCTTCGAGGGTGCGGGCCTGCCGGTGGTCGCCAGCATCATCTCCGTCTTCGCCGTGCTGTCCATCCTGACGGTGATGCTGACCTTCCTGCTCGGCGTCACCCGCGTCTGGTTCTCCATGAGCCGCGACGGGCTGCTGCCCCCGTGGTTCGCCAAGGTGGACCGGACCGGCACCCCGCAGCGGGTCACGTGGATCGCCGGCGTGGGGGCAGCCGTGCTGGCCGGCGTCTTCCCGATCCGCGCCGTCGCGGACCTGACGAACATCGGCATCCTGTCGGCGTTCATCGTGGTCTGCGTCGCGGTCATCCTGTTCCGCTACACGCGGCCGGACACGCCGCGGCCGTTCCGGTTGCCGCTCATGCCCGTCGTCCCGGCCTTCGGGGTGCTCGCGTCGCTGTTCCTCATCTGGCAGCTGCCGTGGGAGACGTGGGCCCGCTTCGGGGTCTGGCTGCTCATCGGGCTGGTCATCTACTTCGCCTACGGGCGGAAGCACTCGCTCCTGAACCCGGACAGCCCGAGCCACCGCCAGCCGGTCGACGACTGAGCGGCGCTCCGGCCGTCAGGGGCGGAGGGCCTGGCTCCCGCGGTAGGAGAGGTCGCGGACGGCGCGGAACAGCGCGACCGGCTGGAGGTCGTCGGCCCCGAGCGTCGGACGGAAGCGCAGCACCTCGGACTCCGCGTCCGGCCGGGCGGCGCCGACGGTCAGCCGTCCCCACCGCGTCCAGCCGCCGGCGAGCGGTGCTGCCAGCAGGTCCCAGCCGGCGCCCTCGCTCCGCGCGCCCAGCACCACCAGCCGGCCGCTGCCGGTCCGGTACGGCAGCACGGAGGAGAACGTCCGGCCGAGGGGCCGCGGCACGAACAGGTGGCGCAGGCCCGGCAGGCCCCCGGAGGTGTTGACCAGGACGTCCAGCGGCGCTCCGCCCCACCCGAGTCCCGGGAAGCGGACGGCCAGGCCGACGACGTCGGGCAGTGGCTCCGGCAGCCCGGCCCCGCGGGAGAGGCGGACGACGACGTCGTGCGTGTCCTCCGCGTCGAGCAGCCGGGCGCCCCACGAGCCGCCGCCGACGGTCTCCACGGTCCCGGTGGACGCCCGCCCGCGGGGGTGGAACACGCGCGCGCCGCGCACCGCCGTCCCCAGGGCGAGCGCGGACGCGGTGACGGTGCGGGGCAGAGCGAGCGGGTCCATGCGGTCGGCCTACCCGGCGACGAGCCGCACCACCGCCGCCACGTCCGGGGCGTTCGGCCCTGTCCCGTGCGCACCCCGCGGGCCACCGTGGACCGGGCGGGGGACGACCGTGCGACCGACGACGCCCACCGGAGGCAGCCGTGCCGACGACGCGGAGGACGACCGGCCACCTGCGAGCGGCGGTGCTGCTGACCGGTGTGGTCGCCCTGACGGTCACGACCGTCCCGTCCGCGGCGGCGTCCTGGCCGGAGGTGATCGTCCTGCCGGGCGCCACCTCGGCCGAGGGCATCGCGGCGGGCGGGGGCGACACGTTCTACGCGGGCGACCTGTTCGCCGGCGACGTCTTCCGCGGCGACCTGGAGGCGGGGACCGCCGAGCTGTTCATCGACGCACCGGCCGGCCGGTGGGCGGTCGGCATGGACGCCGACCTCCGGCACGGCCTGCTCTACGTCGCCGGCGGCGGCACCGGCCAGGCGTACGTGTACGACCTGCACTCCGGGGAGACGGTCGCGGAGTACCGGTTCGCGCCGCCGTCGCCCGCCCCTCCGGCGGCCTTCACCACGCTGGTCAACGACGTCGTCGTCACCCCGGCTGGCGCGTGGTTCACCGACAGCCGGCGCGCCGTGCTGTACCACGTGCCGATCGACTCCTCCGGGCGACCGGGGCCGTTCCGCACGCTCGCGCTGCACGGGCCGGCGGCCGACACCGCCGGCGAGATCAACCTCAACGGCATCGACGCCGCGCACCACGGCGCCACGCTGGTCGTCGCGCACTCGACCAACGGCGAGTTGTACACGGTCGACCCGGCCACCGGCGCCAGCGCGGTCGTCGCCGGGGTCAGCGTGCCGTCCGTGGACGGCATCGAGCTGCACCGGGACTCGCTGTGGGCGGTGCAGAACACCGATCAGGTGAGCGAGGTCCGGCTGAGCTGGGACCTGGCGTCCGGGTCCGTCGTGGAGGTCGTCACCAGCGACCTCTTCCAGACCCCGGCGACCGCCATCCGGCACGAGGGACGGCTCGCCGTCGTGAACACGCACTTCGACACCGGCATCCCGCCGACCGCGGACCGGTACGAGGTCGTCCTCGTCCACGACTGACCCGGGCGGCCGCCTGGGTCAGGACGCGCCGTCCGGGGGCCGGTCGAACAGCGCGAGCACCATCGGGACCAGCCAGTCCAGGCGGTCGAGCACGCCGCTGCCCGGCGGCATGAAGTGGGTGGTCCCCGGCAGGACCGCCAGGCGCGCCCGCGGCAGACCGGCCAGGTCGCCCATCGCCCCGCCGCCGAGGAGGTGGAAGAGCTCGACGGCGGACTCCACGCGGACGGCGTCGGCGTCCCCGGCGACGACCAGGGTGGGCGCGGTGATCCGCCGGATGTCCTCGCCCGGCCAGTCGAAGGGGGTCTCGTCGAGCGTCTTGAGCTTCTGGACCAGGACCGGGAAGTGGCCGGGGTCGGGGGCGAGCGCCCGGTAGCTCACCTCCATCGGCGTCCCGGCGAACACCTCCGGGGTGATGCCCGGGATCATCTCGACCAGCTCCGGCGCCATCCCCCTGCTCGAGTGCGACGCCGAGACGACCACGAGCGTGCGGACGACCTCCGGGTGGCGGACGGCGAGCTGCAGCGCCGCGGCGCCGCCCATGCTGAAGCCCAGGACGTCGGCGCGCTCGATGCCGAGGTGCGCGAGGAGGCCCGCGGCGTCGTCGGCCAGGCCCTCGTAGGTGATCGGCCGGTCGACGTCCGCCGTCCGGCCGTGGGCCTGCAGGTCCGGGACGACGACCTCCCGGGTGGCGGCCAGGGCGGACACCAGCGGCCCGAGGTCGCCCGCCGACATGTACGCGCCGTGCAGGAGGAGCACCGGACCACCGGCCGGCTCCCCGGTCGGCGCGTGGACCTCGACGTACATCCGCAACCCGTTGACCGGGGCGTACTCCGTCCGCGTCGCGGGAGCGGTGTCGGTCATGGCGCCCTCCTCGGCGGTCCGGACCCTGGGCGATGCGATCGTCGCGCACCCCCGAGCGCGCCGGGAAGCCCCGCCGGCTCGGCGGACGTGACAGCGTGGCCGCGTGGACAGGGCCGGCGTGGCGCGGTGGGTGGCCGGGTACGAGCGCGCGTGGCGGGAGGGGGACGTGGCCGGGGTCGCCCGGCTGTTCACCGACGACGCGCGGTACCGGCGCTCCCCCTACGAGCCGTCGGAGGTCGGCCACGCGGCGATCCAGGCGTTCTGGCGGGAGGACGAGGGCCGGACGTTCACGGTGACCGCCGAGCCGGTCGCCGTCGACGGGCGCGACGCGGTGGTCCGGCTGGAGGTGCGCTACGGCGACCCGGCACCCCAGGAGTACCGGGACCTGTGGGTGCTGCGCTTCGCGGACGACGGCCGGGTCGAGGACTTCGAGGAGTGGGCGTACTGGCCCGGCCGGCCGTACACCGCGGAGGCCGACCGGGCCGGGTGAGGACCCCGCGGGCGGCTCACGGGCCGGCGCTCCGGGGAGTCCGCCGGGAGCTCCGCGGCGGCCTACGCTCGTCCGCCATGGCGACGGTCTTCGCCGGGATGGCGGCCAGCCTGGACGGCTTCATCCAGTCGACCTCCGGGGACCTCGCGTGGCTCAACGACGCCATGGCCCCGGGTGAGGACTACGGCTTCGCGGAGACCGAGGCCCGCACCGGGGCCTACGTCGTCGGCGCCAACACCTACCGGGAGATGGGCACCGCCGGCATCGGGTCCGTGCCGACCTGGGTGGTCACCCACGACGCCGACCTGGCGACCGGCCGGGACGTGCACGCGTACGCCGGCGACCTGACCCGGCTGATCGACACCGTGCGGTCCCGGATCGACCCCGGCAAGGACATCTGCGTCTTCGGCGGCGGGCGGCTGGTCACCCAGCTCCTGGAGCTCGGCCTCGTCGACGAGCTGGGCGTCTCCGTCGTCCCCGTCGTCCTCGGGGGCGGCGTGCCCTTCTTCGGCACGATGACGGCGAGCACCAGGCTCCGGCTGGTCGAGTGCCGGCCGTTCCCCTCCGGGATCGTGCTGCTGAACTACCGGGTCGTGCGGCCGGCCCCGGCCGGGTGAGGACCCCGTCCGGCGCGGACGTCGGACGGGGTCCTCCACCCGCTCGGCCCGCGGAGGCCCGCGGAGCCTGCCCCGGGTGGTGTGGCGCGGGTCGTGTCACCTCTCCTAGAAGACCCGGACGGCGACCTCGGCCGGCGCGGCCAGCAGACGCTCGATCTCGTCGTCGAGCCGGACGAGGGTGACCGAGGCGCCGGCCATGTCCAGCGAGGTGCAGTACTCGTTGACGTAGCTGCGCGCCACGGTGATCCCGCGCTGCTCGAGCTGCTCGTGCACGCGGCGGAAGAGGATGTACAGCTCGCTGATCGGCGTGCCGCCCAGCCCGTTGACCATGAGCGCGACCCGGTCACCGGACTCGTAGGGCAGGTCGGAGACGATCGGCTCCAGGAGCTGGTCGGCGATCTCGTCGGCGCTGACGAGCTCGCGGCGTTCCCGGCCGGGCTCGCCGTGGATGCCGACACCCATCTCGATCTTGTCGGGGCCGAGGTCGAACAGCGGCGAGCCCTTGGCCGGCGGCGTGCAGGCGGTGAGCGCGACCCCCATGGTGCGGGTGACGGAGTTGACCTTCTCCCCGATGCGCCCGAGCTCGTCGAGGTCGGCGCCCTCCTCCGCGGCGGCGCCCACGGCCTTCATGACGAAGAAGTTCCCGGCGACGCCGCGGCGGCCGACGGTGAAGGTGGAGTCCTTGACCGCGACGTCGTCGTCGATGGTGAGCACCCGGACCCGGATGCCCTCGGCCTCGGCCATCTCCCGGGCCATGTCGAACGCCATCCGGTCGCCGGTGTAGTTGTTCACCAGGAGCAGGACGCCCTTGGGCGAGGCCAGCAGCTTGGCCGTCTCGTAGACGTAGTCCATGGGCGGGGCCGCGAACACGTCGCCCGGGCAGGCGCCGTCGAGCATCCCCCGGCCGACGACCATGACGTGCGCCGGCTCGTGCCCGGACCCGGAGCCCTGGACGATCGACACCTTGTCGTCCCGGGGTGCGTCCGCGCGCATGATCAGGTTGTACTCGGGGACGTAGCGCAGGGTGTCGGGGTTGGCCCGGGCGATGCCCTCGAGCATCTCGGGGACGAAGTCCTTCGGGTCGTTCACGAACTTCTTCATGACGGCGCTCCTCCAGTCGTCCAGGTCCGGCTGACCCGGTCGGTGATCACGGCGACCGCCATCGCTCCGGCGTCGACCGAACCCCTGCTGCGCTCACCGGTGTACGACGCGCGCCCCCGCCTGGCGACCATGTCCACGGTGGCGTCGGCCGCCTCGCGGGCGGTCCCGGCGGCGGCGGCCAGCGCGGTCGCGGCGTCCGAGCCGGCGCGCAGCTCCTGCTCCAGCCGGTCGGTGTAGGGCACCAGGGAGTCGAGCAGCGTCTTGTCCCCGAGGTCGGACTGCCCGCGGGTCTTGATGCCCTCGGCGGCCGCCCGCAGCATGGCCACGACCTGCTCGCCGGTCAGCTCGGCGTCGGACCCGGCGGCCATCCCGGCGCGCATGAACGCCGTGCCCCAGAGCGGGCCGGACGTGCCGCCGATCCGGGAGCTGATGACCATCCCGACCTTCTTGAGGAACGTGCCCGGGTCGCTGCGGTCCAGCCCGTCCCAGCCCTCCAGCAGCTTCTCGAAGCCGCGGGCCAGCGAGTAGCCGAAGTCGCCGTCCCCGACGACGGCGTCCAGGTCGCCGAAGTACGCCTCGTTGTCCAGGGCGGTCTGCGCGATCGTCCGCACCACCAGCTCGGTGCGGGCGAGCGAGGTCTGGGTCGAGGTCATGCGGGCTCTCCTTCCTCCGGGTCGTGCACCCGGCCGCGCGGCGGGTGTGGTGCCTCGACGGGGGCCGACAGGCACGCCTGCAGGTCGGCCAGCGTCACGTGGTCCCCGGGGCGGGCCACGCCGCGGCCGGCCAGCACCTCGATCGGCGGGCCGCCCGGGTCGCCCAGCTCCGACACCACGAGGGTGGCCTCGCCCATGTCCTCGCCGCGGGTGTAGCCGTTGACGGTGACGACGCAGCGCAGCCCGGCCGCGGTGGCGGCGAGCAGGCCGTTGCGGGAGTCCTCGACCACGAGGGTGTCGGCCGGCTCCAGGCCCAGCTCGCGGACGGCGAGCAGGTAGACGTCCGGCGCGGGCTTCTTGGCCGGGACGACGTCGCCGGCGAACAGCGGCACCTCGCTCGCGACCTCCTTGCCGACGGCGCGCTCGAGCACCGCCCGCACGGACTCCTCCGCCGAGGTGGAGCAGACGGCGACCGTCCAGCCGGCGGCGAGCGCCTCGGGGATGATCCGCGCGATGCCCGACCGCGGCGGGATCCGCCCGTCGGCGACCAGTTGCCGGAAGTGCGCCGTCTTGGCCCGGTGCCACCGGGCGAGCAGCTCGGTGCGCGCTCCCTCGTCGTCGGGGATCCCGGCCTCCCGGACGAAGTCCGGGTCGGCGAACATGCTCGCCATCCGCTCCTTGCCGCCGCCGATCCGGAGCTTCTCGCCGTACTCCTCCTCGCTCCAGCGGACCGGGAGACCGAACTCCTCGAAGGTGGCGTTGAACGCGGGGAGGTGCCCGTGGCGCTCGGTGTCGGCCAGCACGCCGTCGCAGTCGAACAGCAGCGCGGTCACCGTGCTCCCCTCACCAGGCCCGCCCCGAGCCGCCGAACAGCGCGATGTGCCGGCGGGCCGTGTCGACGACGGCGGCCTTCTGGTGGGCGAACAGCGTGGGCGGGTCCCACCTGTCCTCCACCCGGGCCTGCTCCAGGTGCTCGAGGCCCGACCGCATGAAGGACTCCTTGATCGCGGTGGAGATGTTGACCTTCGCGCAGCCCCGGGAGATCAGGTCGCGGAACTGGTCGTCGGACAGGCCCGTGCCGCCGTGCAGCGCCATCGGCACCCCGGTGGCCTCGACCAGGTCGCTGACCCGCTGGTGGTCCAGCCGCGGCGCCGCCCGGTACTGGCCGTGCGCGTTGCCGATCGCCGGGGCGAAGACGTCCACGCCGGTCCGCTTGATGAAGTCGACGGCGACGTCGAGGCGGTGCAGGGTCGACGCCTCGTCCGAGCCGACGTCGTCCTCGACGCCCTCGATGCCCTCGATCTCGCCCTCGACGTGCGCGCCGAACCGCCGGGCCTCGGCGACGACCTCGATCGTCTGCTCGAGGTTGTCGGCGACGTCGAGCTCGTGCGCGTCGAACAGCACCGAGTTCCAGCCGCCGGCCAGGCAGTCGGAGATGACGTCGCGGTACGGGCAGTGGTCGAGGTGGATGCTCACCGGGACCGGGGCGTCGTGGGTCAGGGACTGCAGGATCCCCATGAGCGGGTCGCGGCCGTAGGCCCGCACGGTCTTCACCGACGTCTGGAGGATCACCGGGGCGCGTTCCTCCGCCGCCGCCTGCACGATCGCCTCGATCGTGAGGTCGTTGAGGACGTTGAACGCCGCGACGCCGTACCCCTCGGTGAAGGCGCGGTCGACGATCTCCTTGAGGGGGACCACGGGCACGACGACCACCTCCGCTGCCGTGGCTCCAGCAGCGGCGGCCGCTGTGCTGGGCTGGCCCCATTCAAGGTGCGCGGCGGCGGCCCCCGTATGGGGAAGGTTGCCCATCTCCCGCCCGGCTCCCGTCCGGCGGGAGCCAGCCGCGCTGCAGCGCCCGGACGACGGCGGCCGTCCGGCTCGCGGTGCCGCTCTTCCGGAGCACCGCCCCGACGTGCTTGTGCACCGTCTTGGGGGAGATCACCAGCCGGGCCGCCACCTCGCGGTCGCTCAGCCCGATCGCGAGCAGGCCGAGCACCTGCTGCTCGCGCCGGGTCAGCGGGCAGGCCTCGACGGTCGCCCGGGCCGGCACCCCGGGGACGGCGGACGGCGGGACGTGGTCCGCCGCGTGCTCCCGCCGGAGGAGGCGGTCCAGCAGCGGGTCGCTCGCTGCCGCGCGCACCAGCGCGGGGACGGCCACCTGGGTGAGCTGCTCGACCGCGTCCACCTCCTCGGCCGTCAGGCGGCGCGGTTGGCCGGCGAAGGCGACGTTCACCCCGACGACCTCCCCGCGCCACCACAGCGGCACGGCCACCGCGGTCCCGTGGGCGGCCGGGTGGCCGGGCGGGAGGTGGCCGGTGCCGAGCGCGGCGTACTCGTCGACCACCACTGGCCGGCGGCGGGCGACGGCCCGGCCGGTCACCCCCTCGGCCAGGGGGAAGCGGCAGCCCAGCTGGCACGGGACGCCGATCTCGGCGACCTTCGTGTACTGCCCCTCGGCCGCGTCGACGATCGAGATGCTGCCGGCCACCGTGCCCAGCAGGTCGCCGGTGAGCACCAGGAGCCGGCGCAGGAGGGAGGGGACGCTCCGCTCGCCGTAGAGGTCGGCGACCGGCCGCACCGGCAGCAGCCGGACCGCCCCCTCGTGCGGCGGTGCCAGGGGGTCGACGCCCATGTCCCGGACCTCCGTGCGCCTGCGCCGTCGTGGACGGTGACGCGGGTGGGTCCTCGCGCGGAGGACGCCCCACCACGGAGGGGCGACGGTACTGGCCGGGGCAGGACCGGACAACGAGTTGCCGGACCGCGGACCGACCGGCGGGGTCAGCGGTGCAGCGTGGGCCGGTAGACGAGCTCCTGGATGCGGCCGTCGAACGTCCGGCTCCCGAGCAGCTCGAGGTCGAAGTCGGCCGCACCCCCGAAGACCGGCGCCGTGCCCGTCCTCCCGGTGATCACGGGGAAGACCGTCACCTGGACGCGGTCGACCAGACCCGCGGCCATGAGCGCCCGGTTCATCGCCAGGCTGCCGTGCGAGCGCAGCGGCACCGCGGACTCCTCCTTGAGCCGGGCGACGACGTCGACGGCGTCCCCGTGCTCCAGGGTCGCGTCGGGCCAGTCGAGGGGAGCCTGCAGCGTCGTCGACACGACCGTCGTCGGCATGGTCCGCATCCGGGTGTTGAGCGGGTCGGTGACCTGGGCCGGGTCCAGGAACTGCACGAACTCGCGGAAGGTGGCCGCTCCGAGGACCAGCCGCTGGTCCGCGCGGTACTGCGCGAGGCGGTGGTCGAGGAACTCCGGGCCCTCCTTGCCCCAGTAGCCGCCCCAGTCGCCGTCCTCGCCGTAGGAGCCGAAGCCGTCGAGGCTGGAGAAGACGTCGAAGGTGTAGGTGGCGGTCACGGGGCCCTCCGGGGATGTGGTCGAGCGGCTGTCAGGAGGGACCGCGGACCGCGCCGGAAATCATCGCGCCGGTCCGGGTGCGGCCCCCGCCGCGGGCGGTCAGCACTCGAGCCCGCCCTCGGCGACGCCGACGTTGACGCAGTCGAGGGTGGCGGCGAACTCCCTGCGCTCCGCTGCCGTGAGACCCCCGGGTTCGAAGCGGACGACGATCCACCCGGAGAGGTGGGCCTCCCCGGCGAACGCGCGGGCCGTGGCCACCGCGTCCTCGCGGTCCGCGAAGCGGTACATCGTCAACGTCTCGGCCCGCACCGCCTGGATGCACGGGAGGTCGGCGCCGCACAGCTCGTCCGTGGCCCACCGCGCTCCGGGCACCACGGACTCCGTCCAGGGGTTCTCGGCCCGGACCCAGCTCCCCAGGTCCACGTGCTCGCGGCCGCCGTAGAGGAATCCGTCGCTCCCGAGGTACACGGCCAGCCCACCCACGGCCGCCCCCACGACCGCACCGGCCGCCGCCGGGACCCACCTCACCACGCGCCTCGCTCCCTCCGCCGGACCCGCACGGGCACCCGGGTACCACATCGGCGGGTCCTCGCAGCTGCTCCAGCCGGATGGCCGCATCCGGACCGCGGTGGACGCCCCCGGGACGCTGCCGGCACCTCCCGGCCTCGACCAGGGGAGAGCGCAGCCGAGATCAGCCGTGGGTCGCGGTCATCCCCGCGCCGATCCTGCTCCGGCTCCGACGACCCGGGGAGACGGGTCCTGGGCCCGTCGGACGGCGTAGCGCAGCAGGACCACACCGTTGCCGAACCGCCGGGTCTCCAGGAGCTCCAGGTCGGTGGGGTCGTCGGAGGTCTCGAACAGCCGTCGCCCGCGGCCGACGACGACCGGGTTGACGTAGAGCCGGTACTGGTCGACCAGGTCCAGCCGGCGGAAGGTCTCGACCAGGTCGGCCCCGCCGAGCGTCATGTCCCCGCCGGGCTGCTGCTCGAGTGCGCGGATCTCGTCGGGGTCCACCTCCGCCCGCAGCGAGGCGTTGGGCCCGACCTCCTGCAGGGTGCGGGAGAACACGATCTTCGGCACCGCTCGCCAGATGCCGGCGAACTCACGCACGACCGCTGGGTTCTCCGGGTCCTGGTCGGCGGTCGGCCAGAACGCCTCCATGAGCTCGTAGGTGACCCGCCCCTCGATGAAGGCGCTCTGGGTCGCGAGCTGCTCGTTGAAGTGCGCGTGCAGCTCGTCGTCGACGCAGTGCCAGCTCAGGTCGTGGTCCGGCCCCTCGAAGAAACCGTCCAGCGACAGCATCATGTGCACGACGATCTTCCGCATCCGTCCTCCTGGTCCTCGCCCCGGTCCGGGAGCCGGGACCGGCGGACGCGGACGATCTCATCGGTCCCGTCCGTCGGGAGCCGCCCCGGGCGACACGGCAGAGCGCCCCCTACGCCGGTACCTCCTGGAAGGCGCGGACCTCGATCCGTGCGCCGAGCGCCCTGGACGCCTTCGCGGCCCAGGAGACGGCGGTCTCCCGGTCCGGCGCCTCGACGACCCAGAAGCCACCGAGGTACTCCGGCGCCTGCGTGTACGGCCCGTCGGCGACGGCGAGGTCGTCCCCGGTGTGGTCGACGGTGACCGCGGTCGACGGCGGGTGCAGCCCACCGGCGAAGACCAGCGCGCCGGAGGCCACCAGCTCCTCCAGGAAGGCGCCGGCCGCCGCCAGGGCGGCCTCCAGCTCGGCGGGGTCCATCGACGCCATCGTCGGTTCCTCGGCCGAGTCGTGCGGCATGGACAGCAGGTACTGCGTCACGGGTCCTCCCGGGTCGTCGCCGCGGCCCGTCCGGCCGCCCCCACGAGAGAGGACCCCGGTCGCTGCGGCGACTCATCGGTCGGGTCCCGCCGGTGAGGGTCGGGTCGCGGGCACACCGACAGCCACCTGACACCGGATCCGGACGACCGGACGCCGTCGACCCGGTCGTGCGCGGGTCGGCGGGGAGCGTCGACCGCTGCCTGCCACGTGCCCCTGGGGGCGGCTCCAGGGACCGTCGCGCCTCAGTGCCTGGTCTCGTACCTGGTCAGGAGCACGCCGTCGGGGAACGTCCGGGTCTCGACCAGGGTCAGGTCCACCCAGTTGTCCAGCGCCGTGAAGAACGGCGTGCCCCCGCCCACCAGGACCGGGTGGGTGACGATCGCGTACTCGTCGACCAGCCCGGCCCGCATGGCCGCCGCGGCGAGGGTGGCGCCGCCGACGTCCATGGGACCGCCGTCCTCGGTCTTGAGTCGGGCGATCTCGGAGACGGCGTCGCCGGTGACCAGGCGGGCGTTCCCGTCGACCGCGCTGATCGTGGAGGAGAACACCACCTTCGGCATGTCCCGCCAGCGGCGGGCGAACTCGATCTGCGCCGGTGTGACGCCGGGCTGCTGGTCGGCGGTGGGCCAGTGGGAACTCATCCCCTCCCACAACCTGCGCCCGTACAGCGCCAGGCCCGTCGCCCCCACCCGGTCGGACCACCACTGGAACAGCTCGTCGCTCGGCACGCTCCAGCCGAGGTCGTCACCGGGCGCGGCGATGTAGCCGTCCAGGCTCGCGTTCATGCCGAAGGCCAGTTTCCGCATGGCGTCATGCCTCCCGTGAGTCGGTTCGGCGTACAGACCAGCACGGCGCGGGGAACTGATCGGTCAGGCCACACCGAGGGCCGGCCGCCGCACGGCGTCCCCGCGGCCGTCTCACGACCCGCGGCGCGCCGCGCCTGGCTCGGTGGCGTGACGTGCACTCCCTGTCGCCCCCTGGACGCACGGGTCCAGGTCGGCGGCGGGCGACGGACGAGTCGGCCTGTACGCCGGGTTCTGTCCTCGGGCGCCTCGCGGCCTCCCGATGGGCGGTCATCCATCTAGGCCCGCCGTTGCCGGCGGGCTCGAGCGGTCCACCCGCAGGCTCGGGCGGGCAGCCCTCGAACGCCTGCGCAGGACGGCGTCCGGTCGCCCAGCCGCCGCCCCTTCTCGACCTTGCTCCGGGTGGGGTTTACCGAGCCGCACCGGTCACCCGGTGCGCTGGTGGTCTCTTACACCACCGTTTCACCCTCACCAGCAGCGAACTGCTGGCGGTCTGTTCTCTGTGGCACTGTCCCGCGGGTCACCCCGGGTCGCCGTTAGCGACCACCCTGCCCTGTGGAGCCCGGACGTTCCTCGGCGGCGGGGTCTCCCCCGCCGACGCGACCGCCCGGCCGACTCGTCCGTCGTGCCGACCAGTCTACGGACCCTCTCAGCGGAACTCATCAGTCCGCGCTGCGGGCCCCGGCGGACGCTCCTACGGTGGCTGCGTCCGGCCGGTCGTCACGTCCTCCACCGGGGGAGCCGAGCCGGGTGCCGCCGAGTCACGGCCACCGCGGGTGGCCGCGAGCCGGGGACCCACCGCACCACCGGGGTGAGTCCCACCTCCCGAGCCCCGGGAGGGGGTAGGGCGCAGATCCCCGCCCGAACCCGTCAGCTGACCCGGTAGGCGGCCACGGGAGAACGGAGAACCACCACGGGGTGCGCCGACGGCGCCTGCCCCGGCGTGCCCCGCCCCCTGCGACGAGCGCCGCGACCCGCCCACCTCCGCCGGTCGCCGCCCTCCACGGACCGGAACCGACCGCCCTGGCGTCGGCCTGCCCTCCAGCAGTCGCCCGCCGCCCGGCCGCGCGCCGGCCCGTCCCGCAGGTCCCCCTCACGCGACGGGTGACCGCCGAGCCACGGACGGCGCCGCGCGACACCGACGTCAGGAGCTCTCCTCGTCATGCCCTCCAGCAGCAAGCGCACGATCCGCCGCACCCTCACCGCCGGCGCCCTCGCCGTCGCCTTCGGGCTCACCGGCCAGTCGGCGGCCCAGGCCGACTGGGACGGTCCCCGCCGCGACCGGTCGGACAGCTGGTCCCAGGACCGGGGAGGAGCCGCGGCGCCCGCGGCCCCCGCCGCACCGGCCGCGGCCCCCGCCGCACCGGCCGCGGCCCCCGCCGCCGCGGTGTCCACGAACCTCACGGGCAGGCCGACCGCCTCCTCGACCTCCTACAGCGCCTGGGCGGCGCACGTCCGCCCGGTCGTCGCCGAGGTCGCGCAGCGGTTCGGGGTGTCCACCGTGCTGACCCGCCCCGGGCACTCCCCCACCCAGCAGCTCGCCGCGGACTTCATGGTCTACGCCGACTCCGCCAAGGGGAACGCCGTCGCCCAGTACGTCGTCGACAACGCCTCGCGCCTCGGCGTCGACTACGTCATCTGGAGGCAGCGGATCCTCGTGATCGGGAGCGGCGGCTGGCGGGCGATGGAGGACCGCGGGTCCCCCACGGCCAACCACATGGACCACGTCCACGTGAGCTTCAACCCCTGACCGCCCCGGACGCGGCCCCGGGAGCTCCCCGGGGCCGCGTCCGGCGTCAGCCGGCGTACAACGCGAAGCCGGCCACCCGCCGGCCGTCGACGACCGGGGTCGCCATGTCGACCTGTCGCCGTGCCTGCTCCTCGACCGGGTCGGCCGACAGCGCCTCCAGGTAGCGGCGGTGCTCGGCCAGCGAGGCCACCGCCCGGTCGACGACGTCGGTCACGTCGACGGTGTGCGTGACCCCCACCGGCGTGGAGACGGCGGTCCAGCGCACCCCGCGCCACGGTTCCGGGTCGGCGAGCTCGGCGAAGATCCACTCGTTGGCCGCGTCGCCGACGGCGTCGACCACCGCCCGGCCCAGCACCCGGTGGTCGGCGCTGTTCCAGTAGCCGAGCGCGGAGCCGGGCGGCGTCCACGTGTCGCCGAAGTGCAGCGTCACCACGAGGTCGGGCCGGTGACGCCGGATCGCCGCCGCGATCGCCCGCCGCAGGTCCAGCCCCTCGGTCAGCCGGCCGTCGGGGTGGCCGAGGAACTCGACCACCGACACGCCGACCACCGCCGCCGCGGCCCGCTGCTCGCGCTCGCGCAGCGGCCCGGCGGCCTCCGGCGGCAGCCCGGCGATGCCGGCCTCACCGCTGGTGGCCATCACGTACCGGACGTCGCGCCCGGCCGCCGTCCACGCCGCGACGGCGGCCGCGCAGCCGTACTCCACGTCGTCGGGGTGGGCGACGACGACCAGGGCGCGCTGCCAGTCCTCGGGGAACGCCTCCGCCATGCGGGCAGTCTGCCGGGCTCAGCGCCGGCGTCGGCCGGGGGCGCGGCCGCTGACGCCCCGGTGTCCCCGGGCCACGCGCAGCGCTGCGGCGATCATCGGCGCCTGCAGCGGCAGCCGGACCGCCGCCGCGGCCACCAGCGCAGGCCGCCCGCGCGCCACCCGGAAGTGGTGCAGGTGGGCCGGCACGAACGCGGCCAGCAGCACGGCCGCGGCCCATCCCCCGGCCCGGCGGCTCGCCGGCGCGGCCAGCAGTGCCGCGGTGCCGACCTCGGCGACCCCGCTGCCGAGCACCCAGGCGCGGGCGTCGCCGAGCTCGGGCGGGACCAGCCACTCGAACGTCCGCGGCCGCACGAGGTGCAGCACGCCGGAGCCGCCGAGGGCGGCGGCCAGCCAGGTCGCCGGGGCCGGGGGTCGCATGCGCCGACCGTAGGCTGGCGCTCCGTGACGGCCGCCGACCTCCTGATCGCGGCCGCGGTGGCCCTGGGCGCGGGAGCGGTCAACTCGATCGCCGGCGGCGGGTCGCTGATCCTCTTCCCCACCCTGGTCGGGCTGGGCCTGGGGACGGTGGCGGCCAACGTCACCAACTCGGTCGCGCAGTGGCCCGGCTACCTCGGCGGGATGGCCGGGTTCCGCCGCGAGTACGCCGGCCAGCGCGGGCGGCTGGTCCGGCTGGGCGCCGTCTCCGCGCTGGGCGGCGTCGCCGGCAGCGTGCTGCTGCTGACCACCCCGAGCGAGGCCTTCGACGTCGTCGTACCCGTGCTCGTGCTGCTGGCCAGCCTGCTGCTGGCGGTGCAGCCGCTGCTCACCCGCCGGCTGCGCGACCGCGACGACGGCGCCGCCCGCGACCCGTGGTGGCTGTACCTCGCGCTGTTCCTCGCCACCGTCTACGGCGGCTACTTCGGCGGCGCGCTCGGCGTCATCCTCGTCGGGGTCCTCGGGACGGCGCTGCACCGGCTGCCGCTGGCCAACGCGCTCAAGTCCGCGCTGTCCGCGGTGACGGCGACGGTCACGCTGGTCGTGTTCGGCGTCTTCGGGCCGGTCGCCTGGCAGGTGGTCGCCGTCGCGGCGCCGGCCAGCCTGGTCGGCGGGTTCCTCGGCGCCCGGGTCGCCAGCCGCATCCCCGCGACGCCGCTGCGGGTGCTGATCGTCGTCTTCGGCGTCGCGGTGTCGGTCTACCTCTTCACGCGGATCTGAGCGTCACTCACCGCCGCGGCCGGGCTCGCCGATGGCGATCATCGCCTCGACGGCGCGGCGGGCGCGGGCGGCGGTCTCCGGGTCGACGTCGACCGCGCCCTCGCCGGTGCGCAGCGTGTGCAGCAGCTTGGCCGGGGTGATCATCTTCATGTAGCGGCAGGCCGCGCGGCTGTTCATCGGGATGAACGCCGTCCCGCTGTTGAGCGCCCGCAGCTGGTGCAGGATGCCGACCTCGGTGGCCACCAGCACCTGGCCCGACGAGGTCCGCGCGGCGGCCTCGACCATGCCGCCGGTGGACAGCACGCGGGTGCGGTCGGCGGGCAGGTCGCCGTGGCTGACCAGGTCGAGGACCGAGGTGGTGCAGCCGCACTCGGGGTGCACGAGGATCTCGGCGTCCGGGTGCGCGGCGACCTGCGCGCGGACGTCGGCCGGGCTGATGCCCGCGTGCACGTGGCACTCCCCCGCCCAGACGTGGATGTCCTGACGCCCGGTCACGCGCTTGACGTGCGCGCCGAGGAACTGGTCGGGACAGAACAGGATCTCGCGGTCCTCGGGGATGGAGCGGATGACGTCGGCGGCGTTCGACGACGTGCAGCAGATGTCGGTCTCCGCCTTCACCGCGGCGGTGGTGTTCACGTAGCTGACGACGACGGCGCCGGGGTGCTCGGCCTTCCACTCGCGCAGCTGCTCCGCGGTGATCGAGTCGGCCAGGGAGCAGCCGGCGGCGTGGTCGGGCAGCAGCACCGTCTTGTCCGGCGAGAGGATCTTCGCCGTCTCGGCCATGAAGTGGACGCCGCAGAAGACGATCTCGCGGGCGTCGGTCTGCGCCGCGACCCGCGACAGGTAGAGCGAGTCACCGGTGAAGTGGGCGACGTCCTGGATCTCGGGCACCTGGTAGTTGTGCGCGAGCACCACCGCACCGCGCTCGTCGGCGAGCCGGCGGACCTCCGCCGCCCAGCTCTCGTACTCGGCGGGAGACAGGGTGCGCTCGTCGCCGGCGACGGTGGTGGTGGCGGGCGCGATGGTCGCGGTCACGGGGCTCCTCGGGGTGCGGGGGGCTCATCGTCCCCGGAGCGCCGCGGCGGGCGGCGGCGGGGTGTCCGGTACAACGCCGGACCCCCGGGCCCGCTTCCCGTCCCGACGACGTCAGCGCCGCACGTCGTAGAGCAGGTGGGTCACCCGCCTGCCCTGCACCACTACCGGGTCCTCGAACGGGATCTCCGGCGGGCCGCCGGCGCCGAAGTACGGCCGGCCCGAGCCCAGGACCACCGGGACCAGCGCCAGCACCACCCGGTCGACCAGGCCGGCCCGCAGCGCCTGCCCGCCGACGTCCCCGGCGCTCACCGTGACGTCCCGGTCGCCGGCGAGCTCCCTCGCCCGCTCGATCGCGGCCGGCACGTCGGGCGCGAAGGTGAACGGCGCGGTGCCCCGGTGCGGCCAGTCGTCGGCCGGCCGGTGGGTGACCACGACGACGTGCTCGCCGTTCGGGGGCACGCCGCCCCAGCCGTCGGTGATGTCGAACAGCCGGCGCCCGCACACCATGACGCCCACCCGGGTGGCCATGTCGGTGAGGAACTCCGCCGTCTCCGCCGTCACGTGGAAGGGCCGGTCCGGGTCGCTGAAGGTCATCTCGACGTCGCCGTTCGCGTACCAGTCGAACAGCGGCCCCGGCATGTCGTCGTCCCGCCCGACGTACCCGTCCAGCGACACCGCCGCGAACAGCACCACCCGCCCCATGGCGCACCTCCTCGGTCCCGGCTCCGGGGTGGAGCCGCCTGGAGGGGAGACCGGCGGGCGGTCGTCAACTCATCGGTTGACGACGGGCTCAGTGACCCGCCGGCGCAGGCTCCCCTGCCGAGATCCCGTGATCTCGGCGTCTAGAGGCCCCTGCGACGTCGAGATCACGGGATCTCGACGGGACGGCGCCTCAGCGCAGGTGGGCGGTGTCGTTCACCAGGCGGACCGAGGTGCGGCCGTCGGAGCTCCACGCCACCGTCGACAGCGACGCCGCCTCCAGGAAGACCCGGTGCACCACCTCGTCGCCGGTGCCGAGGCCCGCGGCCAGCAGCAGCTTGATCGGCGTCACGTGGCTGACCACGAGCACCGTCCTCCCGGCGTGCCGCTCGAGCAGCCGCTTCCTCGCCCGGGCCACCCGCCGCGACACGTCGGCCACCGACTCGCCTCCCGGCGCGGCCACCGTCACGTCGGCCGTGAACCGTCGGGCGGCCAGCGGGTGCCGCCGCTGCGCCTCGGTGGCGGTGAGCCCCTCGAGGTCGCCGAAGTCGAGCTCGACCAGGTCGTCGTCGATCTCCACCGGCAGGCCCAGCGCGCCGGCCACGACCTCCGCGGTCTCCCGGGTGCGGCGCAGCGGCGAGGCGACCACGACCTCGATGCCCAGCTCCTTCGCCCGGACGGCGGCCGCCTCCGCCTCCGCCCGCCCGGTGGCCGACAGCGGCAGCTCGTTGCGGCCGCTGTACCGGCGCTCGGGGGTGTGCTCGGTGCGCCCGTGGCGGAGCAGGTGCGTCACCGTGGTGACGACGGGGGCGGGCTCGGCGGCCGGCTGGACGTCGTCCCCGGCCACCGACGGCTCGGCGGCGGCGTCGCGGTGCACCGGCCGGCCGTCCATCGCGCTGTTGGCCAGGGCGTCGGCGGCGCCGTTCTGCGCGCGCGGCACCCACGTGTAGCGGACGCTCCCCAGCTGCCGGGCGATGTCGCGGGCCTGGACGGCGAGCTTCTGCATGTCCGGGTGCTTGATCTTCCAGCGGCCCGACATCTGCTCGACGACGAGCTTGGAGTCCATCCGCACCTCGACGTCGGCGCTCGCATCGAGGTCCAGCGCCGCCTGCAGCCCGGCCACCAGCCCGCCGTACTCGGCGACGTTGTTCGTCGCCCGGCCCACCGACGCCGCGCGCTCGGCGAGCACCCGCCCGGTGGCGGCGTCGCGGACCAGCGCGCCGTAGCCGGCCGGGCCCGGGTTGCCCCGCGAGCCGCCGTCCGCCTCGACGACCAGCTTGCGGTTCACAGGCCCGACTCGCCGGTGCGCACGAGGATCCGGCCGCAGTTCTCGCAGCGGACCACCTCGTGGGGGTCGGCGTTGCGGACGGCGGCCAGCTCCTTGCCGAACAGCTCGATGCGGCAGCCCTGGCACTGCCGGGCCTTGAGCATCGCCGCGCCCGTGGTGCCGGTCTGGGTGCGGATGCGGTCGTAGAGCGCCAGCAGCGGGGCGGAGAGGCCACCGGCGACCTCCGCGCGCCGCGCCTCGTGCCGGGCGGTGGAGTCGGCGATGTCGGCGAGGGCGTCGTCGCGCAGCTGCTCGGCCCGCTCCCGGTCGGCGACGGCGGAGGCGCGGCCGGACTGCGCGTCGGCCAGCGCGGCGTCCGCGGTCTCCCGGCGCTCCATGAGCTCGAGCACCTGGTCCTCCAGGTCGGACTGCCGCCGCGCGAGCGACTGCAGCTCCGACTGCAGCGAGGTGATCTCCTTCGGCGTCGCCGCGCCGGAGTCGATCCGCGACCGGTCGCGGTCGGCCCGCTGCCGGACGGTGTCGACGTCGGCCTCGAGCCGCTTCTGCTCGCGGTCGAGGTCGCGCACCTCGGTCTCCGCGCGGACCTCGGCCTCGGCGAAGGTCCGCTCGGACTCCGCGGCGGCCTCGACCGCGGCGACCTCCGGCAGCGTGCGCTTCCGGTGGGCGAGCTGGGTGAGCGCGACGTCCTCGTCGGCCAGGGCCAGCAGCTTCTGCTGCTCGAAGTGGTCGGCCTTCACCCACTCAACCTACCTGCGCCCGCTGGCCTCCCCCGTCGCGCCGCGACCCGCGCCGGGCGGCGCGGACTCCAGCGGGTCGGGCAGGTCGCGGAAGGTCGGGTCCTCCCGCTCGGCGGTGTAGTCGCTCTCCGCCGTGCCGTCGACGCCGTCGTCCACCTTGGCCGCGCGCAGCGCCACCGTCACCAGCACGGTGACCAGCAGGTTGACCAGCAGCGCGAGCAGGCCGGTGTAGACGGTGTAGGTGGTGTCCAGGCCGAGCTTCGACAACGCGAACGACGACCCGCCGAAGTGCTCGCGGACGACCTCCTGGTTCGGTCCGAGCCGCGGGGTGTTGTAGAGCATCAGCAGGCCGGCGGCCATGCCGGCGACCCAGCCGGCGATCAGCCCGCCGCGGTGCATCCACCGGGTGTAGAGGCCCAGCGCCACCGACGGCAGCGTCTGCAGGATGATCACGCCACCGATGAGCTGCAGGTCGATGGAGAACTGCGGGTCGATGAACAGGATGGCCGCGACCGCGCCGACCTTCACCACCAGTGAGGTCACCTTCGCGACCTGCGCCTCCTGCCGCGGGGTCGCGTCCTTCTTGAGGAACTCCTTGTAGATGTTGCGGGTGAACAGGTTCGCCGCGGCGATCGACATGATCGCCGCCGGCACCAGCGCGCCGATGCCGATGGCGGCGAAGGCGATGCCGGCGAACCAGCTCGGGAACATCTCCTGGAACAGCACCGGGACGACCGTGTTGCCGTCCTCGCCGATCGGCGTCACGCCGGCCGCGATCGCCATGAAGCCCAGCAGCGCGATGAAGCCCAGTGCCAGGCTGTAGACCGGCAGCGCGCTCATGTTGCGCTTGAGCACGTCGCGGTTGCTGGCCGCCAGCAGCCCGGTGATCGAGTGCGGGTAGAGGAACAGCGCCAGCGCCGAGCCCAGCGCCAGGGTGGCGTAGCCGAGCTGGCCGCTCGCCGGGAGGAGCAGCCCCGCCCCCGTGCCGGCGGAGAACTTCTCCTCCGCGGCCCCGAAGATCGCGTCCCACCCGCCGAGCTTCGACGGGATGACGATGACCGCCACGATGATCGTCAGGTAGATCAACGTGTCCTTGACGAAGGCGATCAGCGCCGGTGCCCGCAGCCCGGAGTTGTACGTGTAGAGCGCCAGGATCACGAACGCGACGATGAGCGGCAGCTCGCCCTCGACGCCCATCGCCTTGAGGATCGCCTCGATGCCGACCAGCTGGAGGGCGATGTAGGGCATCGTCGCGACGATCCCGGTGAGGGCCACCAGCAGAGCCATCGTCGGGGAGTCGAACCGGGAGCGCACGAAGTCGGCCGGCGTCACGAACCCGCGCACGTGGCTGACCGACCACAGCCGGATGACGACCAGGAAGACCAGCGGGTAGATCACGACCGTGTACGGGACGGCGAAGAACCCGGCCGCCCCGGCGCCGAACATCAGCGCGGGGACCGCGACGAAGGTGTAGGCGGTGTACAGGTCACCGCCCAGCAGGAACCAGGTGATCCAGGTGCCGAAGCTGCGCCCGCCCAGCCCCCACTCGTCCAGGTGCATGAGGCTCTCCGCCCGCCGCCAGCGCGACGCGACGAACCCCATCACCGTGACGACCAGGAACAGGACGACGACGATCGTCAGCTCGACGACGTTGACCCCGTCCACGGCTCAGCGCTTCCTGTCCCGCTCGATGGCGGCACGGGCGGCGGCCTGCTCCGCCGGGCTGCGCCGGGTGGCGCGGTAGACGACCACGGTGGTCAGCACGCCCAGCCCGACGAACAGCAGCTGCAGCCAGTAGAAGAACGGCCAGCCGAACAGGGTCGGCTCGACGCGGTTGTACAGCGGCACCAGCAGCGGCACCACGATCGGGACCAGCAGCAGCCAGTTCCAGGGGCTGCGGTCGCTCCTCCGGGGGACCGCACCCCCCGTCGGCGGTCGTTCGGCGGTGGCCACGGCGCCCCTCCCCGTCTCAGCCGGCCGTGCGGGCCGGGTCCCCTCCTGCCGTCCGGTCCCGGTGCACCGTCCACGGGTCGGTGCGGCGCCGGGAGGCGACCGCCTCGACCCTGCCGGACAGGTCCGTGGCCAGCACGTCGGCGACCACGGGCACCCAGGGCCACTCGGACGCGAAGTGTGCCACGTCACACAAGGCCGGTCCTGCCGCCTCCCCGGACTCGGAGACCGGGTGGTGCCGCAGGTCGCTGGTGAGGAGGACGTCGGCGCCGGCCGCCGTCGCCTCGGGCAGCAGCGAGCCGCCGCTGCCCCCGCAGACGGCGACGGTGCGCACCGGCCGGTCCGGGTCCCCGGCCGCGCGGACCCCGCCCGCGGTCTCCGGCAGGACGGCCGCGGCGTGCGCGGCGAACCCGGCCAGCGTCGTCGGCTGCGCCAGCTCCCCCACCCGGCCGAGCCCGGCGCGGGAGCCCGGTGCGACCGGCTGCAGCGGGCGGGTGCCGGTCAGCCCGAGGACGGCGGCCAGCGCGTCGTTGACGCCGGCGTCGGGGGCGCGGTCGGCGTTGGTGTGCGCGACGAACAGCCCGCAACCGGCGCGCACCAGCCGGTGCACCAGCCGCCCCTTCGGGTCGTCGGCGGGGACGCCGTGCACCGGGGTGAGGAACAGCGGGTGGTGGGTGACCAGCAGCCCGGCGCCGAGCTCGAGCGCCTCGTCGACGACGGCGGCCACCGGGTCGACGGCGACCAGCACCCGCTCCACCGGCTCGGCGGGGTCCCCGCAGACCAGGCCGACGGCGTCCCAGCCCTCCGCGAGCGCCGGGTCGTAGCGGGCCTCCAGCGCGGCGACGACCTCGCCCAGGGTGGCGGTCACGGGCGCCGACCCTAGGTCAGACCCCCGGCCGCGCGGTCAGCCGCCGCAGCACCTCGGGCAGGAACCGGCGGCGGAAGGGCCGCGTCAGCGCGAGCCGGGCCCGGCCGAGCGCGTCGTACCGCTGCGCGACGGTCACCGCCACCAGCTCGTGCCACCCGGCGACCGGCCGCACGTGCAGCACCAGCCGCAGGTCCAGGTGCCGGTCCCCGCCGCCGGCGACCACCGTGTCCGCCGTCGCCGCGCGGACCGTCCACGGGGTGCGCCGCCCGGCCGGCGCGCGCGCCGACGACCGGTCCGCGGCCGGGCCGACCAGCGCCCACCACTCGCGGGCGTCGACCGGGGACCCGGCCGGCAGCGGCACGGTGAAGGCGTCGGTCGCGTCCGGGGCGGCCAGGCCCGCGGCCGCGACCAGGCCGGGCGGTGCGAGCACCGGGCGGACCCGGGTGGCCGGGTGGCCACGCAGGCCCCGGGGACCGCTCCGGACGGGGCGTTCGTCACCGGGTCGGGCGTGGATGTCCACGGTGGGCCTCCGTAGGCGGGGGACGGCTCCGGCCACCGTGGCGCACAGGAGTCCGGGCGGACGAGGACGTCCGCGACCGTCGGGGTCCGCCGCGCTGCCCTGCCGCCGCGTCGCCACGTGCCGTGCCCCGCCGGTGCCGACGCGCTGCCGGACCGCGGGGCCGGCGTCCGGCCGGAGCCCCTCGTCGTCCGCACCGCCGCGTGCACCGGGTGAGAGGCTGCGGGGCGTGGCGGACAGGTCGCTGCGCGCACCGGCGTGGCTCGAGGAGCTGCTCCGCACCACTCCCCCACCGGTGCCCTGGCGCGACGTCGTCCGCTTCGCCGTCGTCGTGCCCGCGCCGCTGGCGGTGGCCCTGGCCGTCGGCGGGCAGACGGCGCTGGGCGCCGGCGTCTTCGCCACCACCGGCGCGCTCGCGGCCACCCTCGCCCCGCAGGGCGGCCCGCTGCGCGACCGGCTGCGCCGCACCGCCGCCGCGGTCGGCCTCGGCGCGGTCGGCCTGGTCGCCGGGCAGTTCGCCGCCGGCGGCGGCGTGTGGCCGGTGGTGGTCGTGGCGGTGCTGTCGGTGGCTGCCGCGGTGATCAGCGCCGTCAACTCGGCGATGTCGCTGGGCGCGCTGCAGCTGCTGGTCTACACCGCGCTGGCTTCCGGGTTGGTCACGCCGCTGCCCCAGGCGGCCGAGGTGGCGTTCTTCGCCGCCGGCGCGGCCTGGGCGACGCTGGCCACGCTGGTGCAGGCCGCGACCGAGCCCAGCGACCCCGACCGCAGCGCCGTCGCCGCGGTGTTCACCCGGATCGCCGGGCTGCTCACCGCCGTCGGCACCGAGGGCACCGACGACGCCCGCCGCGAGCTCACCACCGCGCTCAACGCCGCCTACGACCGGGTCATCCGCACCCGCAGCCTCGCCGCCGGCCGCAACCGGCAGCTGTCGGAGCTGGCCGGGGTGCTCAACGCCGCCGCCCCGCTGGTGGAGGCCGCGGTCGCCGCCGCCCGCGCCGGGGTGCACGCCGACCCGCACGACGTGACGGCGGTGCACGCCCTCGCCGCCGCCGTCTCCGGCAGCCGCGAGCTGCCCGCCGAGCGCCCACCCGCCCTCGACGACGGGCCCGCCGTGCGCCGCGCGGTGCGCCACGGCGTGCGGCTGGCGTGGGCCGTCGTCGGCGACCCCGAGGAGCGCGCGGGGGCCGCCGTCACCCCGCCCCGGCCGCCCTGGCGGGACCGGCTGCGCGACCTCGCCGACCGCACCCTCGGCAGCACCGACACCCGCGAGTTCGCCCTCCGGCTGACGCTGTGCATGACCATCGCGGAGGTCGCCCGCCAGCTGCTGCCCATCGAGCGGCCCTACTGGGTGCTGCTCACCGTCGCGATCGTGCTCAAGCCCGACTACGGCTCGGTGTTCACCCGAGCGGTGCAGCGCGGCGCGGGCACGCTGCTCGGCGTCCTCATCGGCTCGCTGCTGCTGTCGGTGCTGCCCCGCGACGGCTGGGTGGTGGTCGCCATGGCCGTCGCCGCCGGCCTGCTGCCCTGGGCGCGCGGCGCCAACTTCGGCCTGTTCTCCGTCTTCCAGACGCCGGTGATCATCCTGCTGCTCGACCTCGCCGTCCCCGGCGGGCCGGAGCTGGTCGGCGCCCGGCTGGTGGACACCCTCATCGGCTGCGCGATCGTGCTGGTCGCGGGCTACCTGCTGTGGCCGCAGACCTGGCGGGCGCCGCTGGAGGACGCCCTGCGCGCGGCCGCGCTGGCCCTCGACGCCTTCGTCGGCGCCGCCTTCGGCGAGGACCCCGTCGCGCGCCGCCGCGCCCGCCGCGCGACCTACCGGGCGCTCACCGAGCTGCACACCCAGCTGCAGCGCCGGCTGGCCGAGCCGCCGCCCATCAGCACCCGCGCCGCGGCCTGGTGGCCGGTCATCGTGCAGCTGGAGCGGACCGCCGACGCCGTCACCGAGGCGGTCATCGCCGTCCGCGGCGGGGAGCCCGGGCCCGACCCGGCGCAGGTCGCGGTGCTGCGGCGGGCGCTGCGCGAGCTGGAGGACGACGTCCGCGCGCACCGGGTGCCCGACGACGCCGAGATCCACGCCGACGGCGTCCTCGCCCCGGTCGCCCGCGAGGTCGACGCCGCCCGCCGGATGGTCCGCGACGCCGCGCCGGGCCGCCGCCCGGAGACGGCGGCGCCCGGGAGCTGAGCCCCCGCCGATCCCCACGGGACGGCGGCGCCCCGGAGCTGAGCCCCGGTCCGCCCTCCGCGCGAGAGGCGGCTGAGTCGCCGCTCCCCCGGAGCTGCGCTGTCATGGACGGGTGCCGCTCCGCCGCTACCGCCCCGCCCCCGTCCCGCCCCGCATCCCCGTCGTCCCGGGGATCGACGGACCCCCGCCGCCGGGCTCGCGCACCGTCCGCACCGACGACGGCGTGGACCTGCACGTGGAGTTCGACGGACCCGAGGACGCCCCGGTCACCGTGGTCTTCTCCCACGGGTTCACCGCCCGCCTCGGCGAGTTCCAGCTGCAGGTCGAGGCGATCCGCGACCGCGCCCGGATCGTGCTGTGGGACCAGCGCGGCCACGGCCGGTCCCGCTGGGTCGACCCGCGGACGGCGACCATCGACCGCACCGCCCGCGACCTCGGCCAGGTCCTCGACGCCGTCGTCCCCGCCGGGCGGCCGGTGGTCCTCGCCGGCCACTCGATGGGCGGCATGACGATCATGGCGCTGGCCCGGCAGCGGCCCGAGCTGTTCGGCACCCGCGTCGTCGGCGCGTTCCTGCTGGCCACCTCGGCCGGCGGCCTGGTCGCCCGCGGGCCCCTGGGGTTCGCGGTGAAGGCGATGCGCGCGCTGCACCTGCTGGGCCTCTACCTGTGGTGGCTGCGGCTGCTGGCCCCCGGGCTGGAGCGGTTGCGGCGGCGCGGCACGCGGCTGGGCCACCGGTTCACCCGCCGCTACCTGTTCGGCCGCGACGACGCCACGCGCGAGGCCGTCCGCGTCGTGCAGGCGATGCTCGAGGAGACGCCGCTGACGGTGACCATGGCCTTCTACGGAACCTTCCTCGACCACGACGAGACCGCGTCCCTGCCGGTGCTCGGGCGGGTCCCGTGCACCGTCGTCGCCGCCGAGTACGACCGGCTGACCCCGGCCGAGCACGGCCGGCAACTGGCCGAGGGGATCGGCGAGCGGGCCGAGCTGGTCGTCGTCCCGGGGGCCGGGCACAGCGTCAACCTCACCCGCACCGCCGTCGTCGACCGCGCCCTCACCGACCTGCTCGACCGGGTGGCAGCGGCTGGCCCCGGCAGCGTCCGGCAGGCAGGCTGACCGCGGACCTGCCTACCGTGTCCGGCACCACACGACCGTGTTCCGACGGCCGGGTCGCTGGATACGGGACCGGCCGACACCGTCTCGACGAGTTGGGGAGCGACCGTGGACCGCCTGAGCGCGACCGATGCCGGCTTCTACTACGCGGAGACCGAGAACGCACCGCTGCACGTGGGCTCGGTGGCGGTCTTCGAGGGACCGGCGCCGTCCTACGGCGACCTGGTGCGGCTGCTGCTGAGCAAGCTGCCGCTGGTGCCGCGCTACCGGCAGCGGGTGCGCGAGGTGCCCTTCAACCTGGGCCGCCCGCTGTGGGTCGACGACCCGCACTTCCAGATCCTCTACCACGTGCGGCACACCGCGGTGCCCAAGCCCGGCGGTGAGGAGCAGCTGCGCAACCTCGCCGGGCGGGTGCTCGGCCAGCGCCTGGACATGGCCAAGCCGCTGTGGGAGGTGTGGCTGGTCGAGGGCCTGGAGGACGACCGCTGGGCGATCATCTCCAAGGTCCACCACTGCATGGTCGACGGCATCGCCGGCACCGACCTGATGCAGGTCATGTTCGACCTCGACCCGAACGCCGAGCACAAGGCGCCGCGCGACTGGTCGCCGCAGCGCAGCCCCTCGGGCGTCGAGATGATCGCCGGCGCGCTCACCGAGACCCTCACCGCTCCCCTGCGCCAGCTCGTGCACGGCCCGGAGGCCGTCAGCACCGGCGCGAAGGGGCTGGTCGACAGCGCGAAGGCGGCGGTGTCGTCGGTCCCGCAGCTGGCCCGCCAGGCGCTGACCCCGATGGCCCGCACGCTCACCGGCCCGATCGGCCCGCACCGGCGCTGGGCGTGGGCCGACGCGGAGTTCGAGGACCTGCGCACCGCCCGCACCGCGCTCGGCGGCACGGTCAACGACGTCGTCCTCACCGCCATCACCCGCGGCTTCCGCGACCTGCTCAAGGGCCGCGGCGCGCTCGGCGGCGACACCGTCGTCCGCACGATGGTGCCGATCTCGGTGCGCAAGGAGGGCGAGCGCGGGTCGCTGGACAACCGGGTGACCGCCGTCTTCGTCGACCTGCCGGTCGGCGAGCCCGACCCGCGGGCCCGGCTGGCCGCCGTCAAGCAGCAGATGGACGAGTACAAGAGGACGATGCAGGCGGTCGACGCCCGCTCGATCATCGGGATGGGCGACTACGTCGCGCCGACGCTGCTGGCCCTCGGGGTGCGGTCGGCCATGCAGACCGGCCAGATGTGGTGCCAGGCGGTGACGACGAACGTGCCCGGCCCGCGGGTGCCGCTGTACGTGCTCGGCAAGCGCATGGTGTCGGCGCACCCCTACGTGCCGATCGCCGGCGGCACCCGGATCTCCATCGGGATCTTCAGCTACCTCAACTCGATGACCTTCGGCATCAACGCCGACTTCGACGCCTTCCCCGACGTCGACGTGCTGGCCGAGGGGATCTGCCGCGGCATCGCCGAGCTCGTCGGACTCGCCGCGGAGCCGCAGCCGGCCGCGGCCGCGCCGTGACCCGGCGGTCGCCGGGCGTGACCCGGTTCACGCCCGGCGACCGCGGGTAGCGCGCCGTCGTGACCGTTTCCGAGACCGATCTGACCGTCGCCGTCACGGGCCCCACCGGCACCTTCGGGGAGGGCCTGGTCCCCCTGCTGCAGGCCGACGACCGGGTCCGCCGGGTGGTCGGCATCGCCCGCCGCCCCTTCGACCCGGCCGCCCGCGGCTGGACGAAGATGGAGTACCGCCGGGGCGACGTGCGCGACGCCGACGCGCTGAAGGACGCGTTCGCCGACGCCGACGTCGTGGTGCACCTCGCGTTCCTCATCACCGGCAACGCCTCGCGGCAGACCACGCGGGCGATCAACGTCGACGGGACGCTCAACGCGTTCCGCGCCGCGGCCGCCGCCGGCGCACGCCGGTTCGTCTACGCCTCCTCGCTCGCCGCGTACGGCTTCCACCGGGACAACCCGGTCGGCATGACCGAGGACTGGCCGGTACGCCCCGCGTCCCGGCTGTTCTACGCGCAGGAGAAGGCCGAGCTCGAGCAGCTGCTGCGGCAGGAGGCGCAGGCCCACCCGGAGCTCGGGCTGTACCTCCTGCGCCCGCCGGTGGTGCTCGGCCCGCACACCGTCGGCGCCAAGGACCTGCTGCCCGGCCCGCTGGCCCCGCTGGGACGGTGGCTGGCCGAGCAGAGCACCCGGCGGCTGCCGGTCCCGGTGCCGGTCGCGGTACCGGCCCTGCCGCTGCAGTTCGTCCACGAGGACGACGTGGGCTCCGCGCTGCTGCAGTGCGTCGTCGCCGCCGGCCCGCCCGGGGCCTACAACATCGCCGGCGACGGCGTCCTGACCGCCGCCGACGTCGCCCGCGAGTACGGCGCCCTCCCGGTGCCGCTGCCCGCGGCGCCGGCGCAGTTCGCCGCCCGCGCGGTGTCCCGGCTGCCGTTCCTGCCGCCGGCCGCCGAGTGGGTGGAGGCGGTCAGCCACCCGGCGATCATGGACACCACCAAGGCCAAGCAGGAGCTGGGCTGGCGCCCCAACTACTCCGGCCTGGAGGCGCTGCGCGCCACCCTCGACCAGCGCTGAGACCGGCCCGCGCCACGCCGGGCGGGAGCAGGATCGGCTGCACCCGCCGGCGCCGGCCCCGTGACCGGCGGGGCGTCCCGACCGTTGTACCCGGCGCCGGCGAGCCGTGACGAGCCCCGAGGAAGGAGTGCGCATGAGCCCCGGAGCGGACGACGTCCCCCGCATCGTGCTGGTCGACGCCGCGAGCGAGGTCGAGCGGCGGATGGCGACCGAGGGGCTGCCCCCGGGCGGGACGGTCCTGCCGCTGAGCGGCTCGGCGCTGGCCAGGCCGCTGGCCGACGCCGACCCCGCCACCGTGGTGACCGCGACCCGGGTGGCGTGGACGCCGCGCGGCGGCGCCGAGGTGACCCGCCGCGGCCCCGGCCGGCGCGGGCGGTGGTCGGCGGCCCGGCCCTCGCTGCTGCGCCGCCCACCGGCCCCGCTGCAGGCGGCGGCGGTGCGCCGCGACCCGGACCGGGCGCGGGTCGTCGTCGCCGAGCCGGCCACCGTGGGCGAGCTGACCGGCCGGTGGGACGGCACGGGCAGCCTCGCCGCGTTCGTCGCCCACCAGGCGGCGCTGGCCCTCGACCGGGCCGAGCGGCAGGTGGTCGGCGACCGGGCCAAGGTGCCCCGGCACGTCGCCGAGGCGATCCGGCACAGCCCCGAGTGGCGCGCGGAGGTCGCCGCGCTGGCCGGGCGGCTGGAGCTGCCCGAGGAGGAGGTGGCCGCCGAGGCCGCCGCCGACCTCGACGAGCTGGTCGCGGCGATGGACCCGGCCGCCGTCGAGGTGTTCACCGGGCTGCTGCGGCCGGTGCACGCCCGCGCCTGGGACGTGCAGGCCGACACCGCACGGCTCACCGACCTGCGCGAGCTCAACCGGACCCACCCGCTGGTGTTCCTGCCCAGCCACCGCTCCTACGTCGACCCGCTGGTCCTCGCCGACGTCCTGGCGCAGCACGACTTCCCGCGCAACCACGTGCTCGGCGGGGAGAACCTGCGGTTCTGGCCGGTCGGGTCGATCGCCAAGCGGGCCGGGCTGATCTTCATCCGGCGCAGCTTCGGTGACGACCAGGTCTACAAGACCGCCGTCCGCGAGTACCTGGCGTTCCTGCTGGCCAAGCGGTTCAACCTCGAGTGGTACATGGAGGGCGGCCGCTCCCGCACCGGCAAGCTGCGCCCGCCGCGGCACGGGCTGCTCGGCTTCGTCGCCGACGCCGTCGAGCGCAAGCGGGTGGAGGACGTCTACCTGGTCCCGGTGTCGATCACCTACGACCAGCTCCGCGAGGTGTCGGGCATGGCCGCCGAGCAGGGCGGCGCGGCCAAGCGCGGCGAGGGCCTGTCGTGGATGGCGTCCTACATCCGCGAGCAGGTGCGCACGCCGCTGGGCACGGTGCACGTGGGCTTCGCCGAGCCGCTGTCGCTGGCCGCGGCGCTGCGCGGCGCCGACCCGGCCGACCCGGGCTCGCGCCGGCTGAGCCTGCAGAAGGTGGCCTTCCGGGTCGCCGTCGGCATCAACGACGTCACCCCGGCGACGGCTACGGCGCTGGTGACCCTCGCCCTGCTCGGCGTGCGGGACCGGGCGCTGACGCTGGCGCAGGTGCAGCGGGTGCTCGAGCCGCTGCTGCGCTACCTCACCGAGCGGGGCCTGCCGCACTCCGGCGCCGCGCTGGGGACGCCCCCCGGGGTGCGGCGGGTGCTCGGCGCGCTGGCCGGGCAGGGCGTGGTGACCGTGTACGAGGGCGGCGAGGAGCCGGTGTACGCGATCGAGCGCGGCCAGCACCTGGTGGCCGCCTTCTACCGCAACAACGCGATCCACCACTTCGTCGACCGGGCGATCGCCGAGCTGGTGATGCTGCGCGACCCAGCCGACCGCTGGGACGAGGCCTACCGGCTGCGCGACCTGCTCAAGTTCGAGTTCTTCTTCGAGGACCGCGACGCCTACCGCGCCCGGCTGGCCGCCGAGCTGGAGCGGCTGGACCCGGGATGGGAGACCGCCGACGGCCGCGACGTCCTCTGCCGCGCCGACCTGCTGGTGGCCCACCGGGTGCTGCGGTCCTTCGTCGACGCGCAGCTCGTCGTCGCCGAGCGGCTCGCCGCCCGCGACCCGCGGACGCCGGTCACCGAGCCCGAGTTCCTCGCCGAGTGCTCCGGCGTCGGGCAGCAGATGCTGCTGCAGGGCCGGTTGCACGGGCCCGAGTCGCTGTCCCGCGAGCTGTTCGCGGGGGCGCTGCGGCTGGCCGCCAACCTCGACCTGGTCGACCCCGGCCGGGAGGACGTGGCCCGCCGGCGGCAGGAGTGGGCCGCTCAAGTCCGGGACGTCGTCGGCCGAGTAGTGGTGATCGACGAGTTGGACGCCGCGGCGCGGCGGGAGAACGTGGGGGTGGAACCGTGACGGCCGAGACGTCGACGGGGGGCGGGCTGCGCGACCAGGCGGCCGCGATGGCCCGGAGCAACGTCTGGACCGAGGAGCAGCTGGTCGCCGACGTCGAGGCGGCGCCGCCCGGCCCACGGGTCGGGGCGTTCTTCGACTTCGACGGGACGGTGATCGACGGCTACTCGCTGGCCGCCTTCGCCCGACACCACCTGCGCTCGCTGCACGTCACCCCGACCGACCTCGGCCAGCTGCTGCTCACCGGCCTGCGCGGGGTCACCACCGAGGAGGACTTCGAGCGGTTCACCGTCGCCGGCATGCGCGCCTGGGCCGGCCGCAGCGAGGACGAGCTGGCCGAGCTCGGCGAGCGGCTGTTCGTCCAGGGCATCGCGGGCTCGCTGTACCCCGAGGCCTGGCGCCTGGTCACCGCCCACCTGCAGGCCGGGCACACCGTGGTCCTGGCCTCGTCGGCGACCCGCTTCCAGGTGGAGCCGGCCGCCCGCGCGCTGGGCGTGCAGCACGTGCTGGTCTCCCCCGTCGAGATCGTCGACGGCGTCTGCACCGGCCGCCCCGGCGGCCCGCTGCTGTGGCGGGCGGGCAAGGCCGCGGCCGTGCGCGCCTTCGCCGAGGAGCACGGCATCGACCTGCTGCAGAGCTACGCCTACTCCAACGGGGACGAGGACGTCCCCTTCCTGCGCACCGTCGGCCGCGCCCGCGCGCTCAACCCGGGCAAGGGGCTGACCGCCGCGGCCCGGCACTACTCGTGGCCGGTCGCCCGCTTCAAGCGCCGCGGGAGCACCTCCCCGGCCGACGTCGCCCGCACGCTGGCCGGCGTCGGCGGCATGTTCGGCGGCTTCGCCACGGGCCTCGCGGTCGGCGCGCTGGGCGGCTCGCGGCGGGAGGCGGTCGACCTCGGCCTCACCCTCGCGGGTGAACTCGGCAGCGCGCTGGCCGGCGTCCGGCTCGACGTCCAGGGCGCCGAGCACCTGGCCACCCGGCCCGCGGTGTTCCTGTTCAACCACCAGAGCCAGCTCGACGTCCTCATCCTCGCCAAGCTGCTGCGCGGCGGGTTCACCGGCGTGGCCAAGAAGGAGCTGGCGCGGACGCCGGGCTTCGGCCTGGCGTTCCGGCTGGCCGACGTCGCCTTCGTCGACCGCAGCGACCCCGCCCAGGCCCGCCGTGCCCTCGAGCCCGCCGTGCAGCGGCTCGAGGAGGGCATCTCGCTCGTCGTCGCCCCCGAGGGCACCCGCTCGGCCACCCCGACCCTCGGGGCGTTCAAGAAGGGCGCCTTCCACGTCGCGATGCAGGCCGGCGTGCCGGTCGTGCCGGTGGTCATCCGCAACGCCGGCGAGCTGATGTGGCGCGGCGCGACGACGATCTCCCCCGGCACCGTGCAGGTGCGGGTGCTGCCCCCGGTCGACACGGCCGGCTGGTCGGTCGAGGACCTCGACCGGCACGTGACCGAGGTGCGCGACTCCTTCGTCGCCACGCTGGCCAACTGGTCCGGGCGCACGCAGCGGCCGGTGGTCGCCGAGTCCCCCACCGCCGAGGAGGCCGGGCCCGCCCCCGCGGTCCCCGCCGCGCCGCTGGACTGGGGCACCTCGCCGGAGATGAACCCCATCGAGACGGCGATGTGGCGCGCCGAGGCGGCCGACCCGCGGCTGCGCGCCAACGTCACGCTGCTGGAGGTGCTCGAGACCGCGCCGGACTGGGACCGCTTCCTCGGCGCGCACGAGTGGGCCTCGCGCATGGTGCCGCGGATGCGCCAGAAGGTGGTCGAGCCGGCGCTGGGCGTCGGCGCGCCCCGCTGGGTGACGGTTGACGACCTCGACCTGGCCCGGCACGTGCGCCGGGTGCGGCTGGAGGAGCCCGGCTCGACGCGGCAGCTGCTCGACGTCGTCGGGGAGTTCGCCTCCGCCCCACTGGACCGCGGCCGGCCGCTGTGGGAGGTGCTGCTGGTCGAGGGCCTGGCCGAGGGCCGCGCCGGCTACGTCGTCAAGACCCACCACAGCACCACCGACGGGCTGGGCGCCGTCCAGCTCATGGGCCTGCTGCACCGCCGCAGCCCCGACCGCGA
The DNA here is from genome assembly GCF_054050475.1 of Geodermatophilus sp. SYSU D00525. Taxonomy (NCBI): domain Bacteria; kingdom Bacillati; phylum Actinomycetota; class Actinomycetes; order Geodermatophilales; family Geodermatophilaceae; genus Geodermatophilus; species Geodermatophilus sp. SYSU D00525. The sequence goes on along the minus strand of NZ_JBJGZK010000015.1, from coordinate 45,270 downwards.
CCCCGCCCGGCCCGAGCCGCCGGCCCCGGTGCCCGGCGAGGTCTCCCGCGTGGGCGCGCTGACGGAGCAGCTGGTCGGCACCGCGCGCTCGGTACCGCTGGCCGCGCTGCGCCGCGGCGTGGAGGCGCTAAGCACCCTGCGCCACCCGCGGGACGTGGCGGCGCAGGCGCTCGACGCCGCCCGCGCGGCCACGAAGACCCTCGCGCCGCCGCGCGGCAGCTCCCCCGCACTCGCCGCCCGCGGCGGCGACTGGCGGTTCGAGGTGCTCGAGGTGCCGCTCGCCGACCTCAAGCGCGGCGCGAAGGCGGCCGGCGGGAGCCTCAACGACGGGTTCCTCGCCGCGGTGGTCGGCGGCTTCCGCCGCTACCACGAGCGCACCGGCGCCCCGCTGGGCACGATGACCGTCGGCATCCCGATCAGCCTGCGGGCCCGCGACGACGCCCAGGGCGGCAACCGGTTCACCGGCGCCCGGTTCACCGCGTCGCTCGCCGAGGCCGACCCGGCCGCGCGGATCGCCACGATCCGGCAGTTCGTCCTCTCGGCCCGCGAGACCAGCGCCAGCGGCGTCACCGACGACCTGCTCGGCCCGGCGCTGCACTGGCTCCCCGCACCGGTGGTCGGCGCGGTCTCCGGGCGGCTGACCAGCGCCAACGACGTCCAGGTGAGCAACATGCCCGGCGTCGCGCACCCGGTGTACATCGCCGGCTCGCGGATCCTGCGGATGTACCCGTTCGGCCCGCTGCCGGGCTGCGCGGCGATGGTCACGCTGCTCTCGCACGAGGACCAGTGCTGCATCGGCGTCAACCTCGACTCCGCCGCCGTCACCGACCCGGCGGGCCTGGTGGCCGACCTGCAGGCGGGCCTGGACGAGGTGGTGGCACTCGGTCAGGTGTGAGCCAGGTCTCCTGCGGTACAGCACCGGGCGGAAGCCGGTGTCCCAGCCCAGGAGAGGCCATGACCTTCAACCTCGCCACCATGCTGCGCGAGTCCACCGCCGCGCAGCCGGACAAGCCGATGCTGCGGCTCGGCCCGCTCACCCTGACCTACGGGCAGGTCGACCAGCTCTCGGCGCAGGTGGCCGGCGGGCTCCGGGAGGCCGGGCTGCAGCGCGGCGACAGCGTCGCGCTGCAGCTGCCCAACGTGCCGCAGTTCGTGCTCGCCTACTTCGGGGCGCTGCGGGCCGGGATGACGGTCGTGCCGCTCAACCCGCTGCTCAAGGCGCCCGAGGTGAGCTACCACCTCTCCGACAGCGGCGCGAAGGTGCTGGTCACCTTCGACGCGTTCGCCGAGGAGGCGGTCAAGGGTGCGGCCGAGGCCGGCGGCGTCCGGGTGTACGTGGTCTCCGCGCCCGGCGGCCCGGACGCGCCGCCGGACACCACCCCGTTCGACGCCCTGGTCGCCGCCGGTGCCGGCGCCGACCCGGCCGACGTCGAGCAGATGTCCCCCGACGACACCGCCACGATCATCTACACGAGCGGGACCACCGGCCGCCCCAAGGGCGCCGAGCTCACCCACTTCCAGATGTACATGGCGGCGTCGGTGGCGGCGGAGACCTTCCAGTACCGGGACGACGACGTCGGCATGGCGGTGCTGCCGCTGTTCCACGTCTTCGGGCTGTCCAGCGTCATGAACTGCGCGATCCGCGCCGGCGCGACGCTGTCGCTGGTCCCCCGCTTCGACGTCGGCGCCGTCCTCGACGCGATGGAGGAGCACCGGGTCACCGTGTTCTGCGGCGTCCCCACCATGTTCGTGGCGCTCATGCACGCCGACCTGTCCGGCCGCGACGTCTCCCGGCTGCGGGTGTGCGTCTCCGGTGGCGCGTCGATCCCCGGCGAGGTCATCAAGGGTTTCGAGGCGGCCTACGCCGGGGCGACGATCCTCGAGGGCTACGGGCTGTCGGAGACCTGCGCGCTGGCCACGTTCAACCGCAGCGCCGAGGAGCGGCGGGTCACCTCGATCGGCAAGCGCATGTGGGGCTGCGAGGTCCGCGTCGTCGACGGCGAGGACCGGCCGCTGCCGCCCGGGCCGGACAACGTCGGCGAGATCGTGCTGCGCGGGCACAACGTCATGAAGGGCTACCTCGGGCGGCCCGAGGCCACCGCCGAGGCGATGCGCGGCGGCTGGTTCCACACCGGCGACCTCGGCTACGTGGACGAGGACGAGTTCTTCTACATCGTCGACCGCAAGAAGGACCTGGTCATCCGCGGCGGCTTCAACGTCTACCCGCGCGAGATCGAGGAGGTCCTGCACGCCCACCCGGCGGTGATGGAGGCCGCCGTCGTCGGCCGGCCCGACGAGCGGCTCGGCGAGGAGGTCGTGGCCTTCGTCAGCCTGCGCTCGGGCGCCTCGGTCGAGCCGGACGAGGTGATCGCGTTCTGCAAGGAGCGGCTGGCCGCCTACAAGTACCCGCGCGAGGTGGTCGTCATCGACGAGCTGCCCAAGGGCCCGAGCGGCAAGGTCCTCAAGACCGAACTGCGCGGCCGCTGACGGTCTCGCCCATCCAGGAGAGCACCAGGTCGGCCAGGCGGTCGGGCACCTGCAGCTGGGGCACGTGCCCGACCCCGGCCAGCTCCTCGTACCGCCAGCCGGGGTGCGCCTGCGCCAGCTCGCGGGCGGCGTCGACGGGGACCAGCCGGTCGCGGTCGCCGTGCACCAGCAGCACCGGCGCGGCCACCCGCGCCATCGCCGCCCGGTAGCGGCGCGGGTCGGCCAGGATCCCCAGCAGCGAGCGGGCCGCGGCGAGGAAGGCACGGTCCATCCCGGCGACGTCCTCGCGCTGCTCGAGCAGGGTGACCGCGCGGTCGACCACCGGGGCGGGCAGCTCGTCGGGGTCGATGCCGACCAGCTCGAGCATCTTCCGCACCCGGGTCAGCGGCGTCGAGCGGGCCCGCCGCAGCGCGAGGAACCGCTCCCCCAGACCCGGCAGGGCGTAGAGGGCGAAGGTGCCCGCGACGAGGGGGTCCAGCCGGCGCCGGCCGCCGGGCAGCGCGGGGTCGAGCAGCACCAGGCCCCGCACGAGGTCCGGCGTCGCCGCGGCGGTGAACAGCGAGACCATCCCGCCCATCGAGTTGCCGACCAGCACCGCCGGCTCGCGCACCACCTCGCGCAGGAAGCGCTGCAGGACCGCGACGTTCGCCGGCACGGTGGCGCGGCGCTCGCCCGGCTCGCTGCGGCCGAAACCGGGCAGGTCCAGGGCCCACACCCGGGCCGACGGCGTCAGCAGGGGCGCGAACAGGTCCCAGTTGCCGTGCGACCCGCCCAGCCCGTGCACCAGCACGACCACCGGGCCGTCGTCGGCGCCGCCGTGGTCCACGACGTGCACCGGGCCGCCCAGGTCGACGGTCCTGCTGGTCCCCGGCACCTCGTCCACCCTGACGGTCCCCTCCCGCTGCGCGTGCCGGCGGCACCCGGTGGGCCGCCGTCCGGTCATTGATACGGCACAGGAAAGTGCCCTGGTCGCGCGCCTGGGACCCCTGTGACGCATGTGATCGGGGCCACACTGGACACCGCGAGTCGTCGCAGTCAGGTGTGACCGGTACTCCAGGGTGGGTACCGGCCCGGGCGAGGCGGTGAGTGCCGCCGGCGAGGAGGACGACGTGTCGCGACAGCCCCACGACGGGCCCGGCCTGCCCCTGTACCTGACAGAGGTGAGCCGTGCGATGGCCGACTACGGCCTCTACCTGGCGGCCCGCCCGCTGCTGCCGCGACTACCGACCGGTGACGGCCACCCCGTCCTGGTGCTGCCCGGCCTCATGGCCGACGACATGTCGACGGCGACGCTGCGCCGCACGCTGCGGCGGCTGGGCTACCGCGTCCACGGCTGGCGGCTCGGGCGCAACATCGGCCCGACGCAGGAGTGCGTGGAGGGCATGAGCCGCCGGATCGAGGACCTCAGCGACCGCTACGGCCGCCCGGTCACCCTCATCGGCCAGAGCCTGGGCGGCATCTTCGCCCGCGACCTCGCCCGCAAGACCCCCGACGCGGTACGCCAGGTGATCACCCTGGGCAGCCCCTTCGGCCTGAAGCGCGACAGCCAGACCCGCGCGCACAAGGTGTTCGAGCGCTACTCGCACCTGCACGTGGAGAAGCGGACGCTGCCGCTGGAGAGCGAGTCGACGCCGCTGCCGGTGCCGTCGACGTCGATCTACTCGCACCAGGACGGCATCGTCGCCTGGCAGGCGTGCCTGGACCGGCTCTCGCCGCACGCCGAGAACATCGCCGTGTACGCGAGCCACCTGGGCATGGGCCACAACCCGGCGGTCATCTACGCCGTCGCCGACCGGCTGGCGCAGCGGGAGGGCACCTGGCGGCCGTTCCGCCCGCCGCTCACCCTGCGCCCGGCCTTCCCGCGCCCCGACGTCCCCGAGGTCCCGCTGCACCCGGCCGCCGCGGCCTGAGCCCACCGGTCGATCAGCTGTGGTGGTCCCCAGACGTCCGTGACCACCACGGCTGACCGCTGGGTGCCGGGACGTGCCGGACGGCGGGTCGCGGCGACGGGTACGGAGTGGTCGCGGCAGGGATCGGACGCGCGACCGCTCGCTCGTGGGCGTCGGGTCCGGTGTCACTCGGCCAGGGCCGCGAACTCACCGAGACGACGGAGTCCGAGACCGTCGACCGTTCGGCGTGCCTGTCGCAGGTGCTCAGCACGGGCAGCGGACCCCTCCGGGAGCTGCCCGGCCAGGCACAGCCGGAGCCGGGCTCCGTCGAGGAGGAGCCGGTCGTCCTCCGCGGTCCGCAGCCCACGACGCCAACAGCGCCGGGCGGCGTCGTCCCTGCCCTGGGCGGCTCGGTACCGACCGAGGAACAGCTCGTACCGGGTTCGCGCGAACGGGTAGATCCGCTTGTACGTCCTCAGCGCGCGGAGGGCCCGCCGCGTCACGTTGCGGACGTCCTTCTCGCGGGGAGTCCCCCGCTCCTGGTCGAGCATCTCGAGGCAGGCCTGCAGCAGCGCGGTCAGGCCGGCGAGGTGGGTGTAGGGGACCATCCCGAACGCATCCATGACCCGCCGGGCACGGGTGAGCGCAGCGGCCGGTCCCCCCCGGGCGAGGAGCGCCCGGACGTGGCCACCCTGGAGGACCGGGGCGAACAGCTTGTACTCGTCGCTGGACACCTCCATCGCCTCGTCGTCCACGGCCAGCGCCTCGGCGGTGCGGTCCAGGCTGAGCAGCAACGGCAGCAGCAGGGCCATGCCCCAGAGGACGTGCTCGGTGTTGCCCCGCCGCCGGGCCGAGGTGATCAGCTCCTCGAAGTCCGCCCGGGCCGAGCGCAGCTCCCCGGTCACCTCGAGGAAGAACCCCCGGACGACCAGACAGATCTCCACGGCCCAGTTCTGGCCGGAGCTCCGGTACTGGCGCAGGACGTCGTCCAGCATCGGGGTCACGTCCACGCTGCGGTTCATGGTCCGCAGGTAGACGGCTTCCGAGACGGTCGCCGTGAGGTCGTGCTCCCACACCGCGTCCGGCAGGACCTCGACGGTCAGCGGACCCGGACGGCCCGTGGACTCGCGCGCGAACTTCCACCGGGCCCGGTCGAAGTACCGCACCGCGAGCCGGTGCAGGCGCATCGTGCCCACGAGATAGGCCAGCTCGCCGTAGGCCCGGCCGGCGAGACCCTCGTTGCCGGCTCGCTCCGCCAGGTTGATGGCCGCCAGCTGGCTGGCGGCCGACGGCACAGCCTGGGCCCTGAAGTAGAGGATCTCGCCTAGCCTCGACAGGATCCAGGCGGCCTGGCCCAGCAGTGCGACGTCCCCCCGTGGCCTCCACCGGCGCGGGAGGACCAGGTGCACGATCTGCCCGACGACCTCCCGTCCGAGCCGTGTGGCCCAGCCGAGCCGGCTCGTCGGCACCCGGTGCCCCACGAGTGCGAGCGCCCTCCGGGAGTGGGTGACGGCATCCTCGAGCCGGTTCTGGGTGGCGAGGGCCTCGGCCAGCGCGTCCTCCCAGAAGGCCCTCCTGGCGTCCGGGACCGCGGGCAGGGGCACGTCCAGCCGCCCGTCGACCGCGAGTGCGGTCTCGAGGAGGGACGCGGCCTCCTCGGCCGCACCCTTGGCGAGCGCGTCGGTCGCCGCGGCCTCGAGGTACTCGATCTCGCGCGCCGGTTCGCCCGCCTCGGCCCAGTGGTGGGCGAGTACGGCGTACGTCTCGGAGCGCCGCCCCTGGGCCTCGTACCACTCCGCCAGCGCACGGTGCCTCTGCCTGAGCTCGGAGGGCAGCAGGGACTGCTGTGCGACGTCGCGGATCAGGCCGTGGACGAACCGCCAGCCCTCGGGCCGAGCCGCGATCACCTTCTTGCGCCCGAGGTCACGGAGGTCCTCGGCGAGGGACGCCGCATCGAGCCGGGGATCCGCGGCCAGGATCCGCTCGGCGTCGAAGCTGGTCCCGATGACGCTCGCCGCCCCGATCACCATGCGTTGGCGGGCGGACAGCGCGCTCAACCGGGCGCGGAAGACCTCCTCGACACGGACCGGCAGCCGGAGCCGGTCCAGGTCGACGGAGGGCACCGCCAAGCGGGCCCGCGCCAGGTCGCCGCGCCCGACGACCGAGATCAGCTCGTCCGTCCGCAGCTGGTACGCCAGCTCGACGGTGAACAGCGGGCTGCCGTCGACCTTGCCTCGAAACAGCGATCGAACCGGTTCGTCCAACGTCTTCACCTGCAGGAAGTCACGGGCGATCTGCTCGGTGACGTCCGCCGGGAGCGGACGCAGGCGCAGCACCAGGGCGCCGTGCTCGCGCAGGTGGGTGAGGACCTCCGCCGCCGTGCGGACGAGCCCCTCGTCCGGTCCGGGGGGCGGCGCGGGATCGGCCGGCTCGACGTCCTGTGGCGAGGGTTCCTGCACCGGCCGCGTGAACAGCGCGAGCATGCTGGGGGCGACACTGCGGTGCACCGCCCTGACCAGCTCCCAGGACGCCGAGTCCATCCAGTGGCAGTCGTCCAGCACGATGAGGAGCGGGGTCGTGGCGGCCACCTCGCTCAGCAGCTGGACCAGGACGCGGACGGTGTTCTCCCGCCGCGCCCGGCCGGTCATGCCCCGGAGCGCCGAGTCGTCGAGCGCGAGGTCGAGGACCTCGTTGAGCAGCGGCGTCCACTCCACGAGCTCGGGCCACTTCGCGAGCCGCTCCGTGACCAGGAGCGCTCGCCGGTGCGGGTCCCGCTCGGACGAAAGCCCCAGCGCCTTGCTGAACGCGCGCTTCCAGACGTGGTACGGACGCGGATCCACGTCGTCGCCGCTCCCGACCAGGACGGTGACGTGCTCATAGCTCTCGCTGGCCTGCAGGAGGTCCACGGCCAGGTGGGTCTTGCCCACCCCTGGCTCACCCTCCACGACCACGGCGGTCGAGGTCCCGAGGCCGAGCGCGACCAACCGCCCCATCAGTTCCTCGCGCTCGTGATCGCGCCCTCGGGTGAGCACGGCCGGTTGTTCGCCGGCCAGTCGGCGGATCGTCGGGAGCCCCGGCTCCGGTTCGTGCCATTCGGGCCGGTACACCTCCACCGGATCGGCGAAGCCCTTCACCCCCATGCGGCCCCGGGCGGAGAACCGAAGCCGATCACGGCTCAGGTGCTGACTCACGTGATCGCTGAGGACCTCGTTCTGGGCCCGCTGCATCAGTCGCGCCGCGAGGTTGACGACGGGGCCGACCATCATGTACTGCCGGTAGGCCGGACTCCCGCGCACCCCGCAGAAGGCGTGGCCCGTGGCGACGCCGATTCCGTGCTCGACGACCTGGCGCATGGCCCGGCTGATCTCTAGGGCCGCCTGGTTCGCCCGCGCTGCCTCCCGTTCCCGCACCAGCGGAGGGAGGCCGAAGCCTGCGACCAGCGTGAGGCCCTCTACGTCCTGGGCCGCGTTGACGACCGTGCCGGCGTAGCGGTCGAGGACGTCCAGCACCTGTTTCGAGGCCTCGGCCACCGCCCGGACCCCGTCCTCGTCCCACGGCCGTGGCCGGAGCGAGACGAACATGACGGTGATCGGGGCGAGTTCCGCGAAGTCCTCGTGGCCGGAGCTGACGACCTCGGCGACCCAGTCGGGCACGTAAGGGATGGCCAGGGCCGGAGGCACCGGCACCCGGGCGTGCGGAGGAGTCGCCAGCGAACGGGGCGCCGACCCGGCGATCGGGGCACGGACGAGCGGTTCCCCCTCTCCCGCGGCATCCCGACCCCCGCCTTCCCGGATCAGACGGCGCACCTCGGCGCTCATGCCGATCTCGCCCGCTGCCACGGCCTTCTGCGCCTGGGCCATCTCCTCCAACGCGGGCCCCACGGGGACGAAGAGCCGGTGCCCGAGTTCGTCCCCGACGTCCAGCAGCCAGGCCCGCCCCACTCCGAGCCCCGCGCGCAGGCGGATGGGGTACCCCCCCACCGGTGCGAGGCCGCCCACCTGGTCCCGGACGGCCGTGGCGGCGCGCGCGGCCCAGGCCACAGAGGCGACCGCGCCGCCCGTCTCGGCGGTCGGCCACACCGCGACGACCTCGTCGCCCGCCAGCGTGGCGATCGAGCCGCGATGCGCCGTGACCACGTCCGCCAGCAGCGAGAAGACACCGTCCAGCGCCCGTGCGATGGTCTCGGGTCCGTCCGGGGTCCACCGCACGAGGTCCTCGATGATCGCGGTGGACTCGGAGATGTCGAGCCCGAGCACCACCAGCTCGGCCGCCTCGCTCGTCCACGTGCCAGGAGGTTCCGAGCGGTCGAGGATGCGACGTGCCAGTACCTCCGGCACGAAGCTCGTCAGGACGTCGCTCGGAACCGTCATGACTCTCCGTTACGACGGTAGTCGCTCTCCGTGGGTGCGATCCGGGCAAGACTAGCGCTGTTCACCGGGGCAGGCGTACGGTCGACCGCCCCGTTTCCTGACGAGCGGTGAGGCGACCGTGCTCGACAGCCGGACGATCAAGTCCCGTGTGGACCAGCGGTTGATCGAGGCGCGGGACGAGATGCGGCCGCGGATCCGCGGGGCGTTCGACGGACTGCTCGACGAGCGCGGCCTGCTCCGCCTCGATCCCGCCCCGTACTCCCACCCCTTGGGGCATCCCGTCCTCGACCTCCCGGTCTGGGTGGTCGACCGCCTGGGTGACGAGGGGATCGAGATCCCCGAGAAGATCCTGACGGACGTCCTGGAGATCAGCGCCCTGGGTTACCTGTACGTCCGGGCGCAGGATGACTGGCTCGACGGCGCGTCACGGGACGACCCCACCCTCGTCGCCCTGGGTGAAGCACTCCTGGCGCTGTGCACCCGACGGCTGGTGGAGGTGGTGGGTGACTCCGCCCGGTTCTGGGAGTTCTGCTGCAGCGTGCTCCAGGGGTACTCGGAGTCGCTCCTGCACACCCAGGAGCTCCGGAGGGAACAGGCGCCGGTTCCGCAACGGGCCTTCGAGCAGCTCCTGGCGCAGTCCCGGCCGCTCGTCCTCCCTGCCGCCGCGCTGCTCGCCCGAGCGGACCGGTGGCAGTTCCTGCCTCTCCTCGAGGAGTTCGTGTTCACCGCGACCGCGGCGTCGCAGCTGTTCAACGACCTGACGGACCTCTACCCGGACCGCCGGCGAGGGCATCGCTCGTGGACCCTCGACGCCGTGGGCGGTCCGGCGACGGACCCCCTGCGACCGGAGACGGTGTGGGCCCCGGCCGGGCAGTCGTCGGGACGGGTCCACGAGCGGATCGACGAGGCACTGTCCTACCACGGACGTTCCGAGCGTGCTGCGGGGGCGCTGGCCCTCGCATCGGCCGAGGAATGGCTCGCCGTTCGACGGGCGCTGCTCGAGCAGCTGCCCTCGGCGCTCGATGAGCGCCTGCTCGCCACCTTCCTGGAGCGGATGAGCGGTCGGTTGCCGGACCGGGAGGACGAGCGGACGCAGGGGTCCTGAGAGGGGTGGGCGATGACGACACCGAGTGGATTCGCGCCGGACGGGATGACGGAGGAGGGAGGGCGGCGCTTGGCCGGGATCCCCGCGACGGTCGTGCTGAGAGCTGTGCAGAACAGGGACTTCGCGCTCGCCCTCCTGCACGAGGACACGCGGCGCCCGGCGCTCGACGACCCGACGCTGGGTCTGACGGACGAGCAGCGGACCGAGCTCTCGGCCCGTCTCGACGAGATGGCGCAGTTGTCCTTCGCCGAAGCCCTGGGGCAGTTGCGCGAAGAGGGCTTCCCCTTCCTGTGACGGGCAGGTCGTCCGCCCCGCACATCGAGGTCCGCCGGTTCTACGACCGCTGGACCCCGGTCATGGTGGAGGCCGCCGGCCCCATCCTCCAGGGCGGCCTCGTCAAGGCGTCGGCCGACGCCCCGATCCGGCCCGACTCGTCGGTCCGGTACCTGGCCGAGCTCGCCGGCATCGCTCCGGGCGACCGGGTCCTGGACGCCGGGTGCGGTGTCGGCGGCCCGGCGATGGCCATCGCCGGGGCGCTCCCGGGCGTCGTCATCGACGGAGTCACCGTCTCCGAGGTCCAGGCGACGATGGCGCGGGGGCTCGTCGCGCAGGCCGGCCTCGCCGACCGGGTGCGGGTCCACGTCGGCGACTTCCAGCGCCTCCCGTTCCGCGACGGGGCGTTCGACGTGGCGCTCTACCTGGAGGTGACCGGCTACTCGCCGGACCGTGGCGCCCTGTACTGCGAGTCGGCGCGGGTCCTGCGGCCCGGTGGCACCGTCTACGTCAAGGACGTCTTCTGCCGTGAAGGCCCCCTGACGGAACGGCAGCGCCGGTCGATGCAGGACTTCGACCGACTCTGGGCCTGTGTCCGGAGCCCCACCTTGAGCGAGACCGAGACGGCGATGCGCGCCGCGGGCTTCGTCGACGTCCGCGTGCGCGAGTACCCCTTCGTCGACATGAGCCACCACTATGAGTCGATGGTGTCCAGGGACGAGGGAGGGATGCGCCTGAACGCGTTCGGGGACGCCTTCCTCCGCTTCCTCCCCGATCTGCCGATCTTCTTCGGGGAGGCGACGGCGCACACGTCAGGCGGCTCCGCCACGGGGCCGGACGAGGCGTAGCGGAGGGTCCGCGATGAGCGCGCGGTACGACGCCGTCGTCGTCGGGGCCCGTTGTGCGGGTGCACCCACGGCCATGCTGCTGGCTCGCAGGGGGTGGCGGGTGCTGCTCGTGGATCGCGCGCGCTTCCCGAGCGACACCCTCTCCTGCCACTTCCTCCACCAGTCGGGGGTCGCGTCGCTCGTGGGCTGGGGCCTCCATCCGGTGCTCGCTGGCTCCCCCTGCCCACCGATCCGCTCGCTGGTCCTCGACACCGGCACCGTCGTGCTCCGGGGAACGCTGCCCGCCGCCGAGGGCGCGTCGGACGCCTACGCGATGCGGCGGACCGTGCTCGACGCCGCGCTCGTGGACGCCGCCGCGGCGGCGGGCGCCGAGGTCCGGGAGTCGTTCGACGTCCGGGAACTCCTCACCGACGACGACCGGGTGACGGGCATCCGTGGCCGGGGAGAGGCCGGCCGCGCAGTGACCGAGAGGGCCTCCGTCGTGATCGGCGCGGACGGCATGAGGTCGACGGTCGCCCGGGCCGCGGGTGCGCCGGCCTATCACGTGCACCCCTCGCTGACCTGCGCCTACTACAGCTACTGGCGCGACGTGGAGGTGGACGGCCTGGAGATCCACCTCCGACCCGGCCACCTGGTCATGGCCGCACCGACCAGCGACGGCCAGGTCTTCGTGGTCGTCTACTGGCGGGCCGCGGAGTTCAGCCGGGTCCGGCGCGACGTCGAGGGCAGCTTCGGAGACGTCCTGCACCTCGTCCCGGACCTGGCCACGCGCCTGCGCACCGGCACCCGGACCGAGCGTTTCCGCGGCACGAACGCCCTGCCGAACTTCTACCGGCGTCCCCACGGGCCCGGCTGGGCGCTGGTGGGCGACGCCGGCCACCACCAGGACCCGGTCACGGGTCTCGGGATGACCGACGCGTTCCGCGACGCCGAACTGGTCACCAACGCCCTGCACGCCGGCTTCTCCGGTGCCGAGCCGCTCGACGAGGCCCTCGCCGCCTACGAGCGCCGGCGCAACGAGTCGACCGGCCACACGCACGCCGCAGCCGTCCGCTGGGCCGAACTCGAACCCCTGCCGCCCGGGATGCAACTGCTGGCGGAGGGTCTGCGCGGCGACCCGGTGGCGGTGGGACGGCTCTTCGGGACGGCCGTCGGAACGGTTCCGCCCAGCGACTTCTTCTCCGAGGAGAACCTCGCGCTCCTGGTCCTGCGCGCTTCGATGCAGCAGGCAGCCGCACCCGCGGCGACGGACCAGGACCCCGGGCGGTCCGCCGGGAACGCGTGAACCGGGCAGCGTGACGCGCACGCCGCGGGACCGGGGGGTGGGCGCGGCCGGGATCGAACCGGCGACCGCTCGCTTGTAAGGCGAGAGCTCTCCCGCTGAGCTACGCGCCCCGCCCGCCCAGGGTAGGTGCCCCCGGGCGGTGGGTCCGGGACCCGGCCTCAGGCCGCGATCTTCTCGACGGCGTCCTTCCAGCCGGACTGCTCGCGCGCGTCACCGGGCGCGTTGACCTCGGCGAAGGCGATCGTGCCCTCGGCGTCGACGAGGAAGGTGCCGCGCAGGGCCATGCCGGCCTTCTCGTTGAACACGCCGTAGGCCTGCGCGGTGGCGCCGTGCGGCCAGAAGTCCGACAGCAGCGGGAAGTCGAGGCCCTCCTGCGCCTTGAACGCCTTGAGGCTGAACACCGGGTCGGTGCTGATCGCCACGACCTTCACGCCGGCGTCGGTGTAGGTGGTCAGCTCGTCACGGAGCTGGCACAGCTCGCCGGTGCAGATGCCGGAGAAGGCGAACGGGTAGAAGACGACGAGGACCGGCGTCCCGCGCAGCTCGGCGAGCGAGACGACCTGGCGGTCCTGGTCGGGGAGGCTGAACTCGGGCGCGACGTCACCGACGGAGAGGCTCATGAGCCCGATCGTGCCGCACGGGCGCGAGCGCCCCCGCGGCGGGACGGCGTCACCGTCTGCTGCGGGCGGCCTTCGGGGTGACCAGCCGGATCCCCGACCAGTCCTTGGCGGCCGAGATGCTGCTGGTCTGCGCGAGCCCGGCGGTGGGCGCCACCTCGGTGACGTCGCCCGGCTCGACGTGGCCCGGCCGCCCGGACTTGGGCACCAGCAGCCACACGACGCCCTCGTCGGCGAGCGAGGTGAGCGCGTCGGTGAGGGCGTCGAACAGGTCGCCGTCGTCCTCCCGCCACCACAGGACGACGACGTCGGCGACCTCGTCGGTGTCCTCGTCGACCATCTCGCTGCCGGAGACCTCGACGATGGAGTCGCGCAGGTCCTCGTCGGCGTCCTCGTCCCAGCCGAGCTCCTGCACGACCATGCCCGGCTTGATGCCCAGCCGGGCCGCCATGCCGGCGCTGCCCGAGTCGACGCTCATCCCTGCTGTTCCTCCGAGAGATCACGAACCGCCGGTGTCGCACCGGCGGGCACGAGGCGCCGGCTGACGGGCGCGTGGGGTGGACGGGGGCCGACGGCGGACACGACCGGCGGGGAGGACACCCGCTGCCTGGTCATGTCACCCCTCTCGTGCCCGGAACGCGCGGCTGCCGACGGCGTCGGTCCGCGTGGGCAGGAGCGTAGGGCATGCCTGGTCACGCGCAAGCCGTCGACGACGACGCGCCCGGAGCACCCCGCGCACCGCTGGCCGGGAGCTCCTGCGTGACGCGGACCATCCCGGCGCGCGACGATGGGGGCATGAGCGCACCGCAGCAGGGTGGAGACCCCACCCGCGACGCCGGACAGCCCCGCGCGGTCATCACCGACGGGCTCCCGAGCCAGCTGGTCGACACCGACCCCGACGAGACCCAGGAGTGGGTGGAGTCGCTCGACAGCGTCGTCGAGCACGCAGGCCGCGGGCGAGCCCGCTACCTCATGCTCAAGTTGTTGCAGCGCAGCCGTGAGCAGCAGGTGGGCGTCCCGTCCCTCCGCAGCACCGACTACATCAACACGATCCCGCCCGAGCGGGAGCCCTACTTCCCCGGTGACGAGGACACCGAGCGGCGCATCCGCGCCTACATCCGGTGGAACGCCGCGATCATGGTCCACCGCGCGCAGCGGCCGGGCATCGGCGTCGGCGGGCACATCTCCTCCTACGCCTCCTCCGCCAGCCTCTACGAGGTCGGCTTCAACCACTTCTTCCGCGGCAAGGACCACCCCGGCGGCGGCGACCAGATCTGGTTCCAGGGCCACGCCTCCCCCGGCATCTACGCCCGCGCCTTCCTCGAGGGCCGGCTCACCGAGCAGCAGCTCGACGGCTTCCGCCAGGAGGTCAGCCACCCCGGCGGCGGGCTGTCGAGCTACCCGCACCCGCGGCTGATGCCGGACTTCTGGGAGTTCCCCACCGTCTCCATGGGCCTCGGCCCGATGAACGCGATCTACCAGGCGCGGTTCAACCGTTACCTGCACGCCCGCGGCATCAAGGACACCTCCGACCAGCACGTGTGGGCGTTCCTCGGCGACGGCGAGATGGACGAGCCGGAGTCGCTGGGCCTGATCGGCCTGGCCGCCCGCGAGGAGCTCGACAACCTCACCTTCGTCGTCAACTGCAACCTGCAGCGCCTCGACGGCCCGGTGCGCGGCAACGGCAAGGTCATCCAGGAGCTGGAGTCCTTCTTCCGCGGCGCCGGCTGGAACGTGGTCAAGGTGATCTGGGGCCGCGAGTGGGACCCGCTGCTGGCCGCCGACCGCGACGGCGCCCTGGTCAACCTCATGAACCAGACGCCCGACGGCGACTACCAGACCTACAAGGCCGAGCACGGCGCGTTCGTCCGCGAGCACTTCTTCGGCCGCGACCCGCGCACGCGCAAGCTCGTCGAGCACATGAGCGACAAGGAGGTCTGGGACCTCTCCCGCGGCGGGCACGACTACCGCAAGGTCTACGCGGCGTTCAAGGCGGCCGTGGAGCACAAGGGCCAGCCCACGGTCATCCTCGCCAAGACCATCAAGGGCTGGACGCTGGGCAGCCACTTCGAGGGCCGCAACTCCACCCACCAGATGAAGAAGCTGACCGCCGAGGACCTCGCCGCCTTCCGCGACCGGCTCTACCTGCCCATCCCCGACGAGCAGCTCGACAAGACGCTGCCGCCCTACTACAAGCCGGCGCCCGACTCCGACGAGATGCAGTACATGCTCGAGCGGCGGCGGGCCCTGGGCGGGGCGGTGCCGCGGCGCCGCTCGGAGTTCAAGACGCTCAAGGCGCCCGACGACAAGGCCCTCGACGTCCTGCGCCGCGGCTCCGGCAAGCAGGAGGTGGCGACGACGATGGCGTTCGTCCGCCTGCTCAAGGAGCTGCTCAAGGACAAGGAGCTCGGCCCGCGCTTCGTGCCGATCATCCCGGACGAGGCCCGCACCTTCGGGATGGACAGCCTCTTCCCGTCGCAGAAGATCTACAACCCGGCCGGTCAGCGCTACACCTCGGTCGACCGCGAGCTGATGCTGGCCTACAAGGAGTCCGAGCAGGGCCAGATCCTGCACGAGGGCATCAACGAGGCCGGCTCGACGGCGTCGTTCACCGCCGTCGGGACCTCGTACGCCACGCACGGCGAGCCGATGATCCCGATCTACATCTTCTACTCGATGTTCGGGTTCCAGCGGACCGGCGACTCGTTCTGGGCCGCCGCCGACCAGATGACCCGCGGGTTCGTCCTCGGCGCCACCGCCGGCCGGACGACGCTCAACGGCGAGGGCCTGCAGCACGAGGACGGCCACTCGCTGCTGCTGGCGCAGACCAACCCCGCCGTCGTGTCCTACGACCCGGCCTTCTCCTACGAGGTCGGCCACATCGTCAAGGACGCGCTGGCCCGCATGTACGGCGAGGACCCGGGTGCGCCGCTGGGCGGGCACCGCAGCCCCGACGTCATGTACTACCTGACGGTCTACAACGAGCCGTTCCAGCAGCCGGCCGAGCCCGAGGGCCTGGACGTGCAGGGCCTGCTCGCCGGCATGTACCTCTACGCCCCCGGCTCCGGTGAGGGCCACAGGGCGCAGGTGCTGGCCTCCGGCGTCGCGGTGCCGTGGGCGCTGCGGGCACAGGAGCTGCTGCGCGAGGACTGGGGGGTGTCGGCCGACGTCTGGTCGGTGACGTCGTGGAACGAGCTGCGGCGGCAGGCCGACGAGGCCACCGAGCACAACTTCCTGCACCCCGAGGACGACCCGCAGGTGCCCTACGTGACCCAGAGGCTGCAGGACGCCGAGGGCCCGGTCGTGGCGGTGTCGGACTGGATGCGGGCGGTGCCCGACCTGATCGCCCCGTTCGTCCCGGGCGGCATGGCGACGCTCGGCACCGACGGGTTCGGCCTGTCCGACACCCGCCCCGCGCTGCGCCGGCACTTCCACGTCGACGCCGAGTCGATCGTCGTCCGGGTGCTCGCCTCCCTGGCCGACCGGGGGCTGGTCGAGCGTTCGACGGTCCGCGAGGCCGTGGAGAAGTACCGGATCCGCGACGTGCAGGCCGCCCCGGCCGAGGAGCGGACCGACCCGAGCCCCGCGACCTGAGCGGGCACCGGCCCGCTGCCGGCGGCGGCCCCCTCGCGGTGGCCGTCGTCGGCGGCGGGGTGGTCGGCCTGACCTGCGCGCTCGAGCTCGCGCGGGCCGGCCACCGGGTCCGGCTGCACACCGCCGACCCGTGGGCGGCGACCACCTCCGCGGTGGCCGCCGCCATCTGGTTCCCCTACCGGGCGTCGCCGGCCGACGCCGTCCTGCGCTGGGCGGCCGCCTCGCTCGGGGTCCTCACCGGGCTGGCCGACGACCCGGCGACCGGCGTGCGGATGCGCCCGGGCACCTACGTGCACCGCACGCCCGACCCCGACCCGTGGTGGACGCCGGGCATCCCGGGGGTGCGGCCGGCGACGCCGGAGGAGCTCCCGCCGGGTGTGCCCGCCGGCACCCGCTGCACGCTGCCGGTGGTCGACACCGGCAGCTACCTGCCCTGGCTGGCCACCGCGTGCGGCGCGGCCGGGGTCACCACCGTGCCCGGCCGGGTCGGGTCGCTGGACGACGTGCCCGGCGACGTCGTCGTGGTGGCCGCCGGGCTGGCCTCGGGGCCGCTGCTCGGCGACGACTCCGGCGTGCCCGTGCAGGGCCAGGTCGCGCGCCTCGCCGACCCCGGCGTTCCCGAGTGGCTGCTCGACGAGGACGGCCCGGCCGGGCTGACCTACGTCGTCCCCCGCGGCCGCGACGTCGTCGTGGGCGGGACGGCGGTGGAGGGCGCCACCGGCCGCGACCCCGACCCGGCGGTGGAGGCGGCGATCCTGGAGCGGGCGTGCGCGCTGGTCCCGGCGCTGCGCGGGCAGCCGGTGCTCTCGCGGGCGGTGGGGCTGCGGCCGGGGCGGCCGACCGTGCGGCTGGAGCTGCTCGACGTCGGCGAGCGGCCCGTCGTCGCCTGCTACGGGCACGGCGGCGCCGGCGTCACCCTCTCCTGGGGCTGCGCGGCCGAGGTCGCCGCCGAGGTGAGCGCCCTGGCCTGAGCGTCGGCCAGCAGCAGCCAGGCCTGCGCCTCGGGCGAGTGCCCGGGGCGGTCGAACCGGGGTGCGGCCGCGGCGCCGGTGACCCGCCCCAGGCCGTCGAGACCCGCGACGACGTGCGCGAGCAGCGAGCGGCCGACGTCGGCGTACCCCCGCGGCAGCCACCCCTCGCGGGCTCCGGTGAGCGCCGCCCAGGCGAGCACCGCGGCCACCGCGGTGTCCGGCGGCGAGGCGTCGTCGTCGAGGACGTCCCCGAAGCCGCCGTCGGGGCGGCGGGTGGCGAGGCAGGCGTCGAGGTGGGCGCGGGCCTCGGCGGCCGGCTCCGCCCCCGGCAGCCGGCGGACCGTCCGGGCGAGCGCGGCGGCCACCCAGCCGTTGCCGGTGCCCCAGGCGCGGCCGTCGGAGGGCCGCCCGGCGTCCTCGTCCCACCGCGCCCGCCACAGCCCGTCGGGCCGGCGCAGCCGGGCCCGGTGCCCGTCCAGCTGGGCCCGGGCGACGTCGGCGTACCCGGCCGCGGCCAGTGCCGGCACCACCATGAACACCGTGTCCGCCCAGACCTCGCGGGTGCCGACCAGGTGGAACAGCGTGCCGTCGGCGGCGCGCGGCGCCCGGCGCAGCAGCCAGTCGCGCTGACGGGCGGCCGCGGCGGCCAGCGCCCGGTCCCCCAGGCGCTGCGCCACCAGCTCCACGTACTCCCCGACGACGCCGCCGTTGACGCTGCAGGCCGGGTCGAGCTCGGCCAGCCGGCCGTCGGGCAGCTGCCGTGCCGCCGCGTCGTCGA
This sequence comes from Geodermatophilus sp. SYSU D00525, assembly GCF_054050475.1. Taxonomy (NCBI): domain Bacteria; kingdom Bacillati; phylum Actinomycetota; class Actinomycetes; order Geodermatophilales; family Geodermatophilaceae; genus Geodermatophilus; species Geodermatophilus sp. SYSU D00525. Next base: position 27,053 of record NZ_JBJGZK010000015.1, on the reverse strand, counting down.
CCAGGGCGCGCAGCGCCGCCGCCTCGCCGGCGCCGTCGAGGACCGCCGCCGTCAGGCCCTGGTCCCAGGAGTGCCGCTGGCTGACCAGCAGGGCGGCCAGCACCCGCCGGCGGGCGGCGTCGGTCAGCACGTCGCCCGGCACCGGGTGCGGCGGGGGCCCGTGCGCGACCCCTCGCACGGGCCCCCGGTCCTCAGGACCCGTCGCGGTGACGGCGCAGCAGCTCGGCGTAGGCCCGGCCGCTGTCCTTCACCGTGCGCCGCTGGGTGGCGTAGTCGACGTGCACCAGCCCGAACCGCTGCGCGTACCCGCGGGCCCACTCGAAGTTGTCCAGCAGCGACCAGGCGAAGTAGCCGCGGACGTCGGCGCCGCGCTCCATCGCCGCCGCCATGGCGGTGAGGTGGCGGGCCAGGAAGTCGACCCGCTCGGGGTCGTGCACCGCGCCCTCGGCGTCGACCTCGTCCTCCCAGGCCGAGCCGTTCTCGGTGACCACCAGCGGCAGCCCGGGGGCGCGCTCGGTGAGCCACAGCAGCAGGTCGGTGAACGCCTGCGGGCTGATCCCCCAGCCCATGGTCGTCGTCGGGCCCTCGGGGTCCAGCTCGACGACGTCCCCGCCGCCGATGAACGACGTCGGCGGCATGTCCGCGGGGCGGGTGCCGGCCCGCACCGTCTGCTCGAAGTAGTAGTTGACGCCGAGCCAGTCCAGCGGCGCCGCGATCGTCTCCAGGTCGCCGTCGCGCACCGGCAGCGGGGCGCCGGCGGCCTCGAGGTCGGCGACGACGTCGGCCGGGTAGGCGCCGTGGACCACCGGCTCGAGGAACATCCGGTTCTGCTGGCCGTCGAGCCGGCGGGCGGCGTCGACGTCGGCGGGGTCCTGGCTCGCCGGGTGCATCGGCGTGAAGTTCAGCGTGACGCCGAGGGAGGTCACGCCGGCCTCGCGCAGCCGGGCCGCGGCCAGGCCGTGCCCGAGCAGCAGGTGGTGGGTGGCGCGGGCGCCGGCGACCGGGTCCTGCAGGCCGGGGGCGTGCGCGCCGGACACGTGGCCGAGCAGCGCGCTGCACATCGGCTCGTTGAGCGTCGACCAGTGCCGCACCCGGTCGCCGAGGGCGTCGACGACGACCGACGCGTAGTCGGCGAAGCGCTCGGCGGTGTCCCGGTCGGCCCAGCCGCCGCGGTCCTGCAGCGCCTGGGGCAGGTCCCAGTGGTACAGGGTCAGCCAGGGCGCCACCCCGACGGCGAGCAACTCGTCGACCAGCCGCCGGTAGAAGTCCAGCCCGCGCTGCTCGACCCGGCCGCCGCCCTCGGGCAGCACCCGCGGCCAGGCCACCGAGAACCGGTACGCCGACAGCCCGAGGCCCGACATCAGCGCGACGTCGTCGCGGTAGCGGTGGTAGTGGTCGACGGCGACGTCGCCGGTGTGGCCCTCGAACGTGCGGCCGGGCGTGTGGCTGTAGGTGTCCCAGATCGACGGTCCCCGCCCGTCCTCGGTCACGGCGCCCTCGATCTGGTACGAGGCGGTCGCGGCGCCGAACACGAAGCCGGGCGGGAAGGTCAGGCCGGCGAGGGCGTCCTCGCGGCTGTCGGTGGTGGTCACGGCAGGGGTGCTCCTCAGGGCAGGGGTGAGCGGGGCGAGGTCAGGGGGAGGCGCGGCGGCACGGGGCCGCCGTCGACGGGGAGGACGGTAGGGGCTAGTCGACGCGCAGCTGCGTCACGGGGTCGAAGACGTGCAGGCCGCCCTCGCGAACCCGCAGGTGCACGGTCTCCCCCACCGCCGCGGCCGAGCGCGGCTCGGTGCGGACGACGACGTCGGCGGTGTGCAGGACGTCGCCGTCGTCGGAGGCGCCGAGGGTGGCGTAGAGGTAGGCGTCCGAGCCGAGCTGCTCGACGACGTTGACCACCACGGGCACGCCCTGGCCGGGCCCTCCGTCACCAGGCGCAGCGGTCTCCAGCGCCTCGGGGCGGAAGCCGACGGTGACCTTCCCGGTGCCGGCGGCGGCCCGGTCGAGCAGGTCCCGCGGCACCGGCAGCACCGCGCCGGCGAGCCGGACGCCGCCGTCGACCGCGGTGCCGGTGACGACGTTCATCGCCGGCGAGCCGATGAACCCGGCGACGAAGGTGTTGGCCGGGCGGTCGTAGAGGGCGCCGGGGGTGTCGCACTGCTGCAGGACGCCGTCGCGCAGCACCGCCACCCGGTCGCCCATCGTCATCGCCTCGACCTGGTCGTGGGTGACGTAGACGGTGGTGACGGCCAGCCGCCGCTGCAGGGCGGCGATCTGGGTGCGGGTCTGCACGCGGAGCTTGGCGTCGAGGTTGGACAGCGGCTCGTCCATGAGGAACACCTGCGGGTTGCGGACGATCGCCCGGCCCATGGCCACCCGCTGCCGCTGGCCGCCGGACAGCGCCTTGGGCCGCCGGCGCAGGTAGTCCTCGAGGTCGAGGATCTTCGCGGCCTCGGCCACCCGCCGGCCGATCTCGTCCTTCGGGACGCCGGCGATCTTCAGCGCGAAGCCCATGTTCTGCTCGACGGTCATGTGCGGGTAGAGCGCGTAGTTCTGGAAGACCATCGCGATGTCCCGGTCCTTGGGCGGGGCGTCGGTGACGTCGCGCTCGCCGATCCGGATGCTGCCGGCGTCGATCTCCTCCAGGCCGGCGAGCATGCGCAGGGAGGTGGACTTGCCGCAGCCCGAGGGGCCGACGAGGACGAGGAACTCGCCGTCGCCGATCTCCAGGTCCAGGCCGTCGACGGCGGGCCGGTCGGCCTTCGGGTAGATGCGGGTCGCGGAGTCGAAGGTGACGGTGGCCATGGCTCAGGTGCCTTCCGGGGTGCGGGGGACGGGACGGTCGGACGGGCGCCTCATCCCTTCACCGCGCCCTGCATGATGCCGCCGACGATCTGCTTGCCGAGGACGACGAAGACGACGAGCACCGGCAGGGTCCCGACGAGGGTGCCGGCCATGATCACCGCGGTGTCGGGGACGTAGCCGCCGCCGAGTCCGGCCAGCGCGACCTGCACGGTCGGGTTCTCCGTGGTGAGGGCGATGATCGGCCAGAAGAAGTCGTTCCAGGCGGTGAGGAAGGTCAGCATCGCCAGCACCGCCATGGCGGGGCGGGCGACCGGGACGACGACGGACCAGAAGGTCCGCAGCGTCGAGGCGCCGTCGACGCGGGCGGCCTCGAGCAGCTCGTCGGGCAGCGCCTGGGACAGGAACTGCCGCATGAAGAAGACGCCGAACGCGCTGACCAGCGTGGGCAGCACGACCGCCTGCAGGTGGTCGACCCACTGCAGCTGGGCGATGAGGATGAACAGCGGGATGATCGCCAGCTGGGTCGGCACCATCATCGTGCCGACGACCAGCGCGAGCAGCGTCTTGTTGCCGCGGAAGCGCAGCTTGGCGAAGGCGAAGCCGGCCAGCGTGCTGCACAGGACGGTGCCCACGGTGATGCAGCCGGCGACGACCACCGAGTTGACGATCGCCAGGCCGATCGGCGCCTCGTCCATGGCCCGGCCGATGTTCGTGAACAGGTCGGCGTCGGGGAGGAACGGCGGCGGGGTGCCGGCGAGCTCGGCGTTGGTCTTGGACGCCGCGACCGCCGTCCAGTAGAGCGGGAAGACCGACAGCAGCGCGGTGAGCCCGAGCAGCACGTAGGTCACCGGCCCGGCGGAGGTCACCTTCCGGGCGCGCCGGCGGTGCGCGGCGGGGGCGGGGACGGACACGGTCCGCTCCGGCGGGGAGGCCAGGGTGGTCATGAGGGGCTCCTACCGCTCGGCCCGGGCGCGCCGGCGGGCGACCAGCCCGTAGAGGCCGACGACCACGAGGATGATCAGGAACATGGTCCAGGCGGTGGCCGCGGCCTGACCGAGGCGGAAGTTGGTCCAGCCCTGGTCGTACATGAGCAGGCCGAGGGTCTGGTACTGGTTGGAGACCCCGCCGCTGGTCATGCCGTTGCCGCTGAACAGCAGCGGCTCGCCGAACAGCTGCACCGCGCCGATCGTCGAGACCACGATCGTGAAGAGGATCGTCGGCCGCAGCGACGGGACGGTCACGTGGAGGAACTGCTTCCAGCGGCTGGCGCCGTCGATGGTGGCGGCCTCGTACAGGTCGTTCGGGATGGCCTGCATGGCGGCCAGGTAGATCAGCGCGTTGTAGCCGGTCCAGCGCCACGTGACGATCACCGAGATGGCGATCTGGCTGGTCCAGGTGCCGCTCTCCCAGTCGACCCGGTCGAACCCGACCGCCTCCAGGCCGGCGTTGATCAGTCCGTGGTCGTGGCCGAAGAGCTGGGCGAACACCAGCGTGGCCGCGGCGATGCTGGTGGCGTAGGGCATGAGCATCGCGACGCGGAAGAAGGTGCGGCCGCGGAGCCGGTAGTTCAGCAGGTGCGCCAGGCCCAGGGCCATGGCCAGCTGGGGCACGGTCGAGAGGACGCCGATGGTGAGGGTGTTCCTCGCGGCGTTCCAGAAGAACTCGTTCTGCAGCAGCTCGGTGTAGTTCCCCAGGCCGACGAACTCGGCGCCGTCGATGTCGGACAACCGCACCTCGTGCAGCGAGATCCAGGCGGTGTAGAGGAACGGGTAGAGGCTGAAGGCGGCGAAGAGGACGAAGAACGGGGCGACGTAGGCGTAGCCCCAGCGGTTGCGGGTGAGGCGGGACCGGCGCCGGCCGGCCGCGGGGCGGACGGGCGGGCTCGGTGGTGCCGGTGCGGCGGCCGCCGCGACCCGGGGGTCGTCGCTGGCGATGGTCATGCCGGGCCTTCCGGGGAGGTCTCGGGCGGGGTCCCCGCGAGGGGGTGGAGCCGGCCGGCGCCGGGGCGGGTGGACTCGCCCCGGCGCCGGCCGGGGTCTGTCAGCCCCCGACGATCTGTTCGATCTCGTCGAGAGCGGCCTGGAAGGCGTCGTCAGGACTGGTCCCCTCGGCGACGGTGCTCAGGGCGTTGGTGAACGCCTCCTGGATCTGGGTGTCGTAGGGGCCGATCGGCGTGAACCGCAGCGCCGCCGCCGACTCCCCGAAGATCTGGCCGACCGGCGCCCCGCTGAAGTAGTCGTTCGTCGCGTCGGACACCTGCGGGTCCTCCGCCGCCTGCTGGCTGGACGGGAAGTGCGCCTCCCGGGTGAACATCTTGACCTGCTGCTCGGGGGCGGTCAGCCACTCGACGAGGGCGACGGCCTCCTCCTTGTGCTCGCTGGACTCGGTCACCCCGAGCCACGAGCCGCCCCAGTTGCCGGCGCCGCCGGGCAGCGGCGCGACGTCCCAGGTGCCCGCGGCCTCCTCACCGGCCTGGCCGGTGATGTAGCCGAGCATCCAGGCCGGGCAGGAGATGGTCGCGAACGCGCCGTTGGCGAAGGCGGAGTTCCACTCGTCGCCGAACTGGATGAGGTTGGCCGTCATCTGCTCCGCGGCCGCCACGCTGGCGTTCTGCCACGCCGTGGTGACGCCGTCGCTGGAGTCGGGGATCGGGTTGCCGTCCGCGTCGTTGTACGCGGTCTCGCCCTGGTAGACGGCCGCGGAGAAGACGCTCGCCGGGCTGTCGACGAACGAGCTGCCCTCGGGCTTGGTCGGCGAGGCCTCGTACTGCCGGCCGAGCTCGAGGTAGCCCTCCCAGGTCGACCACAGCGAGGCGAGCTCGGCCCGGTCGGTGGGCAGGCCGGCCTGCTCGAACAGGTCGCGGCGGAAGCACATGGCCTCGGGGCCGGCGTCGGTGCCCAGGCCGATCACGCGGCCGTCGGAGGTGGTGGCCTCCTCGACCTTCCAGTCGTAGAAGTGGCCGAGGACCTCGTCGGCGTCCTCCCCGGCGGCGAAGTCGACGAAGGCGTCGGCGTGGTTCTCCACCACGTCGGCGACGAAGCCGATCTCGATGCCCTGGATGTCGGCGAGGCCCGAACCCGCGGCCAGGCGGGTCTGCAGCGCCCGGTAGTAGTCGGCCGACCGCTCGACCGACTCCTCCTCGATCCGGATCTCCGGGTGCAGCTCCATGTACTCGTCGTAGAGCCCGGCCTCCTCGAACCCGAACGTGCCGAACAGGCCCAGGTCGAGGGTGATCGTGCCGTCGTCGTCGGAGCCGGAGCCCCCACAGCCGGCGGCCATCAGCGTCGTGACGAGCGCGGCGCCCAGCGCCGCCCTGCGTCTCCGGGGAACGGTCATCGGTCCTCCTGGATCGGTTCCCGAACGGCTGTGTCCGGGCTACGGTGGCGTCCGTGAGAGCGCTCTCACGATCGGTGGGAGCAGAGTGGCGGGGATCACACCGCCGTGTCAAGAGAGCGCTCTCACGAGACGCCGCGGACCTGCGCCGTGCACCATGGACGCCCACGACGAGGACGGAGGAGGTCACGTGACGACGGTCGCCGGACGCGGCTCCTCCCCCACGCTCGACGAGGTCGCGCAGCTCGCCGGGGTGTCCCGCGCGACGGTGTCCCGCGTGGTCAACGGCTCGCCGAAGGTGCGCCCGGAGGCCCGGCGTGCCGTCGAGGAGGCCGTCGCGCGGCTGCACTACGTCCCCAACCCCGCGGCCCGCAGCCTGGTCACCCGGCGCACCGACACCATCGCGCTGGTGCTCTCGGAGTCCAACGCCCAGGTCTTCAGCGACCCGTTCTTCGCCCGGATCGTGCGCGAGCTGTCCGGGGCGCTGGCCGACACCGAGATGAACCTGGTGCTGCTGGCCGCCCGGGGCGGGCGCGAGCAGGAGAAGGTCGGCCGGTACGTGCGCCAGGGGCACGTCGACGGCGTCATCCTCGTGTCCCCGCACCGCGACGACACGCTGCCCGGCGTGCTCGCCGAGGCGGGCGTGCCGCTCGTGCTCTCCGGCCGCCCGCCGGACGGCCGCGCGGCCTGCTACGTCGACGCCGACAACGCCGGCGGCGCCCGCACGGCCACCGAGCACCTGCTCGTCACCGGCCGGCGGCGGGTGGCCACCGTGACCGGCCCGCAGGACATGATCGCCGGCCTCGACCGCTACGCCGGCTACCGCGCCGCGCTGGACGCCGCAGGTGTCGGGCTCGACCCCGCGCTCGTCGCCGAGGGCGACTTCACCGAGGCCGGCGGCGCCCGCGCGATGGCCGGGCTGCTCGAGCGGGCACCGGACCTGGACGGCGTGTTCGTCGCCTCCGACCCCATGGCGGTGGGGGCGCTGCGCGCGCTGCGGGAGGCCGGCCGCTCGGTGCCCGGAGACGTCGCGGTCGTCGGGTTCGACGACGCCGCGGTGGCCGCCACCACCGAGCCGCCGCTGACCACGGTCGCCCAACCGCTGGGCGAGATGACGCGCCACATGACCGACCTGCTGCTGCGCCAGGTCGAGGGCGACACCGGGGTGGAGGCGCGGGTCTGCCCGACCCGGCTCGTGCAGCGCGCCTCCGCCTGAGGTCGCGGCGGCGGCCGGGCCCCGGGCCGGCCCCCGCCGCGCGGGGCGGACCCCCGGTCAGGTCGCCCAGGCGGGGCGGGCCGGATCGACCCGCCACACGACGGCGACCCCGCCGCCGGGGCGCAGCACCACGCCGTCCGGGACGTCCGGACCGTCGGCCCCCAGCCACAGCCGGGCGTCGGGCCGGCCGAGGTCGACCCAGCCCGCGGGGGCGCGCACGACCTCGTGCGCCGGGGCCGCGGCCGGGTCGGCCGCGCGCAGGTAGCTCTGCAGCACCCGGGCGCCGTCGGGGCCGGCGACCTCGTCGTGGTCCAGCCCGGTGCCCGCGCGCAGCACGCCGACGTCGCCGGCGGCCAGCGGGGCGCCCCCGCCCCACCGGTGGGTGAGCGAGCCGGCCAGCACCACCGCGACGACGTCGACGGCGCGGTGCGCGTGCACGCCGTAGCCAACCCCGGGCGGCAGCCGGTCGTCGGTGACCCGCAGCAGAGGGCCCAGCGAGCCGTCGCCCGGCTCGAGCAGCGGCGTGCCCGCGATGCCGGTCACCGCGCGGCGTCCCGGCCGGGGAGCGCCGCGGGACCCCCGGGCAGGCCGCCCGCGACCAGCGCGACCAGCAGCGACCACGCCGTCCCCAGGCACAGCCCGCCGACGACGTCGGACGGGTAGTGCACGCCGAGCCACACGCGGGTCAGCCCGACCAGCACCGCGAGCGCGATCCCCGCGGCCACGGCGGCACGGCGGCCCGGCGCGGCCAGCCGCGGCCAGGCCAGCACCAGCGCGACGGTGACCAGCGTGGCGATGCCGCTCGAGTGCCCGCTCGGGTAGCTGAGACCCTCGTACACCAGGCCGCCGTTCTCGAACGCCGGGCGGGCGCGCCCGACCAGGTCCTTGAGCGCGGTGGTGAGCGGCCCGACCGCGGTGACCGCGACGGCGACCCACAGGACGGTGCGCCACGCGCGGCGGCGGACCAGCCAGACCAGCACGGGCAGGAACACCAGGACGCGGAACCAGGTGACGCCCGGGGTGGTGAGCGTCTCCAGCAGCGCGCTCACCGGCGCCGAGCGGTCGTCCCCGGCGTACAGCTCCCGGCTCACCGCGTCGTCGAGGCGCACCTGCGGGCCGAAGCGGGCGGCCACCCCGGTCCCGAGCAGGGCGAGGACGGCGAGGCCGCCCCCGATCGCGCGGAGCACCCGGCGGCGGGCCCGCGCGGGCGCGGTGGTCGGGGCGGTCACTCCCCCACTCTCCCCGAGGCGACCGGCCGTGACACGCTGACCGCGTGGCCCACCGGGTGATCGACCGCCCACCGTCCGCGGCGACGCTGCGGCGGCTGGAGCGCGCCTCCGGGGCCATCGCCACCCGCGCCGTCGCCCGGATGGACGAGGACCTGCCCTGGTTCCGGACCATGCCGGCCGACCAGCGCTCCTGGGTCATGCTCGTCGCGCAGGCCGGCATCGCCTCGCTGGTCGAGTGGTGCCGCTCCCCCGACCGGCCGCCCCGGCTGACCGGCGAGGTGTTCGGCGCCGCGCCGCGCGACCTGGTCCGCGCCGTGCCCCTCAAGCAGACCGTCGACCTGGTCGAGCTGACCGTCCAGGTGATGGACGACCACGTCGAGTCGGTGGCCGAGCCCGGCGACGCCGACGCGCTGCGGATGGCCGTGCTGCTGTTCAGCCGCGAGGTCGCCTTCGCCACCGCGCACGTCTACGCCAGCTTCGCCGAGAACCGCGGCGCCTGGGACGCGCGGCTGGAGGCGCTGGTCGTCGACGCGCTGGTCCGCGGCGAGCGGTCCGAGGAGCTGCCCGGCCGCGCCTCCGCGCTCGGCTGGGACGGCACCGGCCCGGTGGCCGTGCTGGTCGGGGTCGCCCCCGCCGACGGCGACACGCACGCCGACGTCCGCCGCGCCGCCCGCTCGCACCGCTGCGAGGTGCTCGTCGGCGTGCACGCCGAGCACCTGGTCGTGGTGCTGGGCGGCGCCGAGGACCTGCGCTCGGCGGCCGAGCGGGTCGCCGAGGAGTTCGGGCCGGGCCCGGTGGTCCTCGGCCCGGTCGTCGACCGGCTCAGCGCGGCCGGCGGGTCGGCCGCGGCGGCGCTGGCCGGGCTGCGGGCCGCGCGGGCCTGGCCCGGGGCGCCGCGGCCGGTGCCCGCCGACGCGCTGCTGCCCGAGCGGGCCCTCGACGGCGACCCGCTGGCCCGCGCGGCGCTCACCGAGCGGGTGGTGTTGCCGCTGCGCACCGCCGGCGGCGACCTGCTGGAGACGGTGCGCGCGGTGCTGGCCGGCGGCGGCAACCTGGAGGCCAGCGCGCGGGCGCTGTTCGTCCACCCGAACACCGTCCGGTACCGGCTCAAGCGGGCCGCCGAGGTGACCGGGCAGGTGGCCACCGACCCGCGCGGCGCCTGGACCCTGCAGGTCGCGCTGGCCCTGGCCGACCTGGGCGGCGAGCGCTCCCTCTGGCACTAGCGGGACCCGGGGCCGCAAGGGGTCCTGCAGTGTTGTCCACCACGGATCGCGGTGGCGACGGCCCGTCCGCGCCTTCCCGTTGTGGGAACCCTCCAAACGGCAGTGGTGACCTTTCGTTCCGGACAAGCGCGCGGGGAACCGTGACCAATGAGACGGTGAGGGGGTGCTGGCCGTCCTCGCGCCCGGGCAGGGTGCGCAGAAGCCCGGGATGCTCACCCCCTGGTTGGAGCTCCCCGGCGCCGAGTCCTTCTTCCGCTGGGCCGGGGCGATCGCCGACGCCGACCTGCTGACCCTGGGCACCACCGGCGACGCCGAGGCGATCCGCGACACCGCGGTCACCCAGCCGCTGGTCGTCGCGATGAGCCTGTTCGTGGCCCGCGAGCTCGGTGGCCTGCCCGGCCCGGTCGCGCACACGCCGCAGACCGGCCGCGACGTCGTCATCGCCGGGCACAGCGTCGGCGAGCTCACCGCCGCCGCGCTGGCCGGCGTGCTGTCGGTCGAGGCGGCGATCGCGCTGACCGCCGTCCGCGGCCGCGCGATGGCCCGCGCCTGCGGCCTCACCCCCACCGGCATGTCCGCCGTCCTCGGCGCGGACCCCGACGAGCTGGAGAAGGCGCTCGAGCGGCACGGGCTGGTCGCGGCCAACCTCAACGGCGGCGGCCAGGTCGTCGTCGCCGGGCCGCTCGACGGGCTGGCCGCGCTCAAGGCCGAGCCGCCGGCGAAGGCGCGGGTGATGCCGCTGTCGGTGGCGGGCGCGTTCCACACCTCCTACATGGGCCCGGCCCGCGAGGAGCTCGAGGGCCTGGTCGACGGCCTGCGCCCGGCCGACCCGAGCCGGCTGCTGCTGTCCAACGCCGACGGCGCCGCGGTCGACTCCGGCACCGAGGTGCTGTCCCGCCTGGTCAGCCAGGTCACCAGCCCCGTGCGCTTCGACGCGTGCCTGGCCACCCTGCGCGAGCTCGGCGTCACCGCGGCGATCGAGCTGCCGCCGGCCGGCGCGCTGGCGGGCCTGGCCAAGCGCGAGTGGAAGGGCGCCACCTCCAACGGGGACGCGGTCGAGGTGCTGGCGCTGGCCGGCCCCGGCGACCTCGACCGCGCCCGCGCCCTCATCGACGCCGCCCGCGGCCGGCCCGAGGCCGAGCACCAGCCCGACTGGCGGGTCGTCGTCTCCCCCGTCCGCGGCACGGTCAGCCCCGCCGACGTCCCCGAGGGCACCCACCTGCCCGCCGGCACCCCGCTCGGCTGCGTGCGCAGCCGCCGCGAGGAGGTCCGGGTCTCGGCCGGGTACGACGGCGTCCTCGCCGAGTGGCTCGTCCAGGACGGCGACCTCGTCGACGCCGGCGACCCGCTCGCCCGTCTCTACCCGGAGGTCCCCGCGTGAGCATCCGACTGCCGAAGGGCGCCCCCGGGGCGCGCATCCTGGGCCTCGGCGGCTACCGGCCGCGCCGGCGCGTCACCAACGACGAGCTCGCCCAGGTGATGGACACCAACGACGAGTGGATCCAGACCCGCGTCGGCATCGCCGAGCGCCGCTGGGCCTCGGAGGACGAGACCCTGCAGGAGATGGCCGTCGCCGCCGGCGGCAAGGCCCTGGCCGCCAGCGGCCTGGCGCCCGACGAGGTCGACCTGGTGATCCTGGCCAGCGCCAGCCTCAAGGAGCCGATCCCCGGCATCGGCCCGCAGGTGGCCCACCGCCTGGGCATCCCCCGCCCGGGCGCGTTCGACCTCAACGCCGGGTGCGCCGGCTTCTGCTACGCGCTGGAGGTGGCCTCGGCGGCCATCCGCGCGGGCTCGGCGCGCAACGCGCTGGTGGTCGGCGTCGAGCGGCTCACCGACGTCGTCGACAAGACCGACCGCTCGACCGCGGTGATCTTCGCCGACGGCGCGGGCGCGGCCGTGGTCGGCGCCTCCGACGAGCCGGGCATCGGCCCGGTGGCCTGGGGCAGCGACGGCGACCAGTTCTCCGCGATCGAGATCGTCGCCGGCTCCAGGGGCATCTCGATGGCCGGCCAGGCGGTGTACCGGTGGGCCACCACCCGGCTCACCGACACGCTCATCCAGGCGATGGAGGCCGCCGGCGTCGGGCCCGAGGACATCGACGTGTTCGCCCCGCACCAGGCCAACCTGCGCATCGTCGAGTCGATGACCCGGCGGCTCGGGTTCAGCAAGGAGACCGTCGTCGCCCGCGACATCGTCCAGGCCGGCAACACCTCCGCGGCGTCGATCCCGCTGGCGCTGACCGCGCTGATGGAGTCCGGCGAGGCGAAGAGCGGCGACCTCGCGCTCGTCCTCGGCTACGGCGCCGGCCTGACCTTCGCCGGCCAGGTGCTCGTCCTGCCCTGAGCGGCACCCCAGACCCCCGGGACGCCCGGGCCCGACGGCGGGCAGCGCCCGCCCCCACCGAGAGAGAGGACTCCCGCGTGAGCGAGGACATCCAGGCAGGTCTGGCCGAGATCCTGGAGGAGGTCGCCGGGGTCGCCCCCGCCGACGCCACCCCGGAGAAGTCGTTCACCGAGGACCTCGACGTCGACTCCCTGTCGATGGTCGAGATCGCCACCGCCGTCGAGGACAAGTTCGGCGTGGCCATCCCCGACGACGAGCTGGGCAACATCAAGACCGTCGGTGACGCCATCAGCTACATCCAGAAGAACCAGGGCTGAGCCGGATCCCCGGCCGCCCGCGCCCGCACGCCCCCAGGAGAGGACCCGTCATGAGCACGCACGACGACGTCGTCGTCACCGGCCTCGGAGCCACCACGCCGCTCGGTGGCGACGTCGCCAGCACCTGGGACGCGCTGCTGGCCGGACGGTCGGGGGTCCGCCGCCTCGACGACGACTGGGTGAAGGAGTTCCCCGCCCAGCTCGCCGCGACCCTGGCCGCCGACCCCATCCAGCAGCTGGACCGGGTCCGCGCGCGCCGGCTGGACCGCAGCCAGCAGGTCGCGGTCATCGCCGCCGAGCAGGCGTGGGCCGACTCCGGCGCCGCCGACGCCGGGGCCGCGCCCGAGCGCGTCGCCGTCGTCTTCGGCACCGGGATCGGCGGCGCGCTGACCCTGCTCGGCCAGGACGACGTCCTGGAGGAGAAGGGCCCCAAGCGGGTCTCCCCCTTCACCATCCCGATGCTCATGCCCAACGGCCCGGCCGCGGCCGTCGGGCTGGCCGTCGGCGCCCGCGGCGGCGTGCACGCCCCGGTCAGCGCCTGCGCCTCCGGCGCCGAGGCGATCCGCTGGGGCCTGGACCTGCTGCGCTTCGACCGCGCCGACGTCGTCCTGGTCGGCGGCGCCGAGGCCGTCGTCCACCCGCTGCCCATGGCCGGCTTCGCCGCCATGCGGGCGATGAGCACCCGCAACGACGAGCCCGAGCGCGCCTCGCGGCCGTTCGACAAGGGCCGCGACGGGTTCGTGCTCGGCGAGGGCGCGGCCGCGCTGGTCCTCGAGCGCGCGGGCTCGGCGAAGGCCCGCGGCGCCCGGGTGCACGCCCGGCTGGCCGGTGCCGGCGCCACCGCCGACGGCTACGACCTCGTCGCCCCGCACCCCGAGGGCGAGGGCGCCGCCCGCGCGATCGGCGCCGCCCTGCGCGACGCCGGCATCGACCCCGCCGACGTCGGCCACGTCAACGCGCACGCCACCTCGACACCGGTCGGCGACACCGCCGAGGCCGCCGCCATCCGCAGCGCCGTCGGCGACCACCCGCTGGTCACCGCGACCAAGAGCCAGACCGGCCACCTGCTCGGCGCCGCCGGCGCCCTGGAGTCGGTGTTCACCGTCCTCGCGCTGCGCGAGCAGGTCGTCCCCGCGACGGCGAACCTCGACGACCCCGACGACGACGCCGCCGTGCAGGCCCTCGACATCGTCCGCCGCGAGCCGCGCCAGGCGTCCCTGACCGCCGCGGTCAACGACTCCTTCGGCTTCGGCGGCCACAACATCGCGCTCGTCTTCACGACCGCCTAGCCCCTCCCCGCCCGGCCTCCGGGCCGGCCCCGCCGACTGGCCCGCCCTGGAGGTCCGGTGACCACCGTCCACGCCGTCCCGACGCTGCCCACCCCCGACCCGCGCGACCCCGAGGACCGCCTCTCCCGCTTCTTCGACGCCGGGTCGGTGGCCCTGCTCGCCCCCCGCGACACCTCGGGCGTCCTGGCCGCGCGCGGGACGGTGGCCGGCAGCCCCGCCGTCGCCTTCTGCACCGACGCCACGGTGATGGGCGGCGCGATGGGCGTCGAGGGCTGCCGGCACATCGTCGACGCCATCGACACCGCACTGCGCGAGCGCGTGCCGGTGGTCGGCATCTGGCACTCCGGCGGCGCCCGCCTGGCCGAGGGCGTGACCGCGCTGCACGCCGTCGGCGAGGTGTTCGCCGCGATGGTGCGCGCCTCGGGCCGGGTGCCGCAGATCTCGGTCGTCCTCGGCCCCGCCGCCGGCGGCGCCGCGTACGGTCCGGCGCTCACCGACCTGGTGATCATGGGTCCGGCCGGGCGGGTGTTCGTCACCGGTCCCGACGTCGTCCGCTCGGTCACCGGTGAGGACGTCGACATGGAGCGCCTCGGCGGCCCGGACACCCACGGCCGGCGCAGCGGCGTCGTGCACGTGGTCACCGAGTCCGAGGCGGCGGCGCTGGAGACCGGCCGGCAGGCGGTGGACCTGTTCGCCGCGCAGGGCTCCTTCGCGCCGGCGGCAGACGCCCCCGACGTCGACCTGCGATCCCTGCTGCCCGAGCAGCCGCAGCGGGCCTACGACGTCAAGCCGCTCGTTGCTGCCGTGCTCGACGGGCCGGGGCTGGAGCTGCACCCGCGCTGGGCGCCGAACATCGTCACCACGCTGGGCCGGCTCAACGGGCGGACGGTCGGCGTGATCGCCAACAACCCGCTGCGCCTGGGCGGCTGCCTGGACTCGGCGTCGGCGGAGAAGGCCGCCCGCTTCGTGCGGATGTGCGACGCCTTCGGGGTGCCGCTGGTGGTGCTGGTCGACGTCCCCGGCTACCTGCCCGGCGTGGGCCAGGAGTGGGACGGCGTGGTGCGGCGGGGCGCGAAGCTGCTGCACGCCTTCGCCGAGGCGGTCGTGCCGCGGGTGACGCTGGTGACCCGCAAGTCCTACGGCGGGGCCTACATCGCGATGAACTCGCGCTCGCTGGGCGCCACCGCCGTGTTCGCCTGGCCCGGCGCCGAGGTCGCGGTCATGGGCGCCAAGGCCGCCGTCGGCATCCTGCACCGCAAGAAGCTGGCCGCGGTCCCACCGGCCGAGCGGGAGGCGCTGCACGCGCAGCTGGCCGCCGAGCACGAGCGGATCGCCGGCGGGGTGAACCGGGCGCTGGAGATCGGCGTCGTCGACGAGGTGGTGGAGCCCTCCCGCACCCGGCGGCGGCTGGTGGAGGCCCTCGCCTCCGCCCCGGCCGGCCGCGGGGCGCACGGCAACATCCCGCTCTGAGGCCGTACGCACCGAGGGGCCCGTCACCGCTGCAGGGGGGACGGGCCCCTCGATCGAGGTCGTCCGGACGCCGCTTCCCCGACGGCGTCCGGACGACCTGGTGTGCAGCCTACGACGAGGACGCGGGGTGCCTCACGTCGTGTGCCCTGATCGTGACCTGCGACTTCGCCCCGGACCCTCAGACGACCTGGTGCAGCCAGGTGGTCTGGCTGCCGTCACCGGCGTAGCGGTAGACCTCGAGATCGGCGTCCCAGGCCGCGCCGAGGAGCTGGTCCACGCCGTGGCGGAACGCCTCCACCGACGTGGCGGTCGCCGCGAGGGTGCGCAACTGCTGCTCGGTCACCACGATGTCGCCGTTGGCGCTCGTGGGGGCGCGGAAGACGCCGTGCCCCGGCACGTAGGACATGCGCTCGCCGTCGTTGCCGTGACTGGCCTCTTCGGTCACCTCGAACCGCAGCATCGGCCACGCGCGCAGCGCGGCGACCAGCTTGGCGCCCGTGCCGGGGGACCCGGTCCAGGCCACCTCGGCACGGTAGGCACCGTGCGCCGCGGGCTGGTCGGCCCACGACAGGGAGACCGGCGCGCCGATGACGCGTTCGAGCGCCCACTCGACGTGCTGGCAGAGCGCCTTCGGGCAGGAGTGCACGAAGACGACACCCTGGGTAGACCGTCGCTGCACGAGGCACCTCCATCGACTCGATCGGTCTCGTCTTCCCCAACGGACGATCGATTCGGTGACAGGCTGTGGTCAACGGCGGTGGGCCAGGGCTTCCGGGGACAGTGTGCACGATGAGGTGCCGGTCGCGCCAGTGCGGATGCAGCGACTGTTCCGGATGTGACCACACCCGCCCCGCAGGTCACGGAAGTGCTGGTCAGCGCCATACCACGACCGGTGGCGCGGCGTCCAACCCGAGGTCGGACGGGCCTGACGGTACACCGTGGCTCCCGTCACCGGCCGTTGCGGGAGCCCGTGTCGTATACGGAACTCTGTCGACCGTCGGTGACGCACGGTGAACGCCCCGCGGGAGTGTCGGTCACCCTGCGAGATCGTCCGCGGGGTGGGTAGGGGCCCGGCATGGGACGCGACGACGGGACGCACGGGATGGCCGACGCCGGCCGGGACGTGGTCGGGCCGATGGTGCTCGGCGCCTGGGACGCCTTCCTCGAGCAGGCGGCCGCGGTGGACCTCGACCGGCCGACGCGGCTCCCGGGCTGGCGGGCGCACGAGGTGTGCGTGCACCTGGGCTGCTGGCCCGACCACGCCGCCCTGGCCGACCTGACGGCGTCCGCCCGGGCCGGCGGCACCGGGACGCCGGCCGACGTCGACGCGACCAACGCCCAGGTGACCACCGCCCACCGGGACGCCTCGCGGGAGGAGGTCCTCGCCGCGCTGCGCCGCAACCGGGAGGCGACCGCCCGCTACCTGGCCGAGGAGCCCACGGAGCTGGACACCGCGCCCGCCGTCTCGACGGTGGGGCGGCTGCCGATGCTGTCGGTGGTCCTGGGCCAGGCCTACGAACTCGCGGTGCACGGCCTGGACCTGGTGCCGCTTGGCGCTCCCCCGGTCCCGCCGGCGGTCCTGGACGCCGGGCTGGCCGCGCTGGCCGACGTCACCGGCGCACTGGCCGCCTCGTCGGGCATCGCCGGCGGCGCCGCACTGGTCACCCCCGGCGGCGGCTGGGTCTTCGCGGCCGACCCGCCGGGCTGGACGGTACGGCGGGTCGCCGGAGGACGGCCCCGCGGCGCCGTCGTCGAGGCCGCGGCCGACGTGCTGCTGGAGGCGGCGTCGGGGCGGACCAACCCGGCCGCGGCGCTGGTGCGGCGCCGGCTGCGGGTGCGCGACCTGCCCGAGCTGATGCGGCTGGCGCCGATCGTCGAGTCGGCGCCGGGCATCCCCGGCGGCCCGATCCTGGCGCTGGCCGCGCGGACCGTCGGGGGCGCCGGCGACCTGCTCGGCCGGTTCCGCGGGCGCCGCTAGCAGGCGCCGCCCAGCGAGACGCCGTGCGCCTGCAGCCACGGCATCGGGTTGACCCGGCTGGCGTACAGCCCGCCCTCGTGCACCTCGAAGTGCAGGTGCGGTCCGGTGGACTGGCCCTTGTTGCCGACCTCGGCGATCTGCTGGCCGGCGGTCACGACCTGGCCGGCCGAGACGAAGAACCGGTTGACGTGTCCGTAGAGGGTGATCGAGCCGTCGTCGTGCTGCACGTAGACGGCCTGGCCGAAGCCGCTGGCGGGACCCGCCTGCAGGACGACGCCGCCCTCCGGGGCGAAGACCGGGGTGCCGATCGGGGCGGCGATGTCCACGCCCTGGTGCATGGTCCCCCAGCGCGGGCCGTAGCAGGAGGTCACGCGGCCGGTGGTGGGGGCGATGCCACCGCCGGCGCTGGACTGGACGTTCACCGCAGCCTGCTGCTCGGCGGCCTGCTGGGCCTCCCAGGCGGCCTCGGCCTCGGCGATGCCGCGCAGCCGCAGCAGCTCGACCTCGGCCGCGCGCAGCTGCTCGTCGAGGCGGGCCTTCTCACCGGCCAGGGCGTCATAGTCGCCCTGCGCCTCGGCCAGCCGGGCGTCGGCGGCGGCCTGGGCCTCCGCGGCGGCCGTGGCGGCCGCGTCGCGCTCCTGGACGGCGGCGCGGGCGGCGGCGTCGGCCTCCTCCTCCTGGGCCTCGAGGACCTCGTACTGCTGGAGGGTCTCGGCGCGCTGGGCGCCGAGCAGGTCGAGGGTGGCGGCGCGCTCGAGGACCTCGCGGGGGCCCTGGCTGTCCAGCAGCACCGAGGCGGTGCCGCCGAGGTCTCCCCCGTTGCCCATGTAGGCCTCGCGGCCGAGCTCGACGACCTCGTCCTGGGCCTGCGCGACGGCGTCGCGCGCGGCCTGCAGCTCGGCAGCGGCCGCGGTGGCGGCCTCCTGCGCGGTGGCGAGCTCGGCCTGGGCGACCAGCGCGGCGTCCGCGGCGGCCTCGGCCTCGACGGTCATCCGCTGCAGCTGCTCCTCGGCGGTGGCGACCTCGCCCTGGATCCGGCTCACCTCGGCGACGAGGGCGGCCTCGGCGGCCTCGGCCGCGGCGACGTCGTCGTCGGGGTCCGCCATCGCCGGGACGGGCGCCGCCATCAGGAGCGCGGCGGCGCCGGCGGCGAGCACGGCGCGGCGCAGCCGCCGGGTGGCGGGGCGGGCGTGGCGGGCGGTCCGGTGGTGCACGGTCGCCAACGGGGCGGATCTCCCTCTCCTCGCGGCCGCCTGCCGGGTCGGGCCCGTCCGGCGGGACGGGCACCCTGCCCGCGTCCGCGGGCGCGACCGAGCCGGGGACCTCCGTGCGGTCCCCGCTCCCGGTCCGGACCGGGACGGTCAGGCGGAGTCCGGCCGGGGTCCTCGTCGGTCCGAGGCGCAGCGGCCCGGCAGGACCGCGGGCGAACGTACTACGGATGGGACGGGTGAGGTCACGGGGACATAACGGTCCCGGCGTGTCCGCTTGCGCTCTCAACCGTTTCGGCACCCCTCTGACCTGCGGGTCTCACGGTGCGTGTCCGGCATGACACCCGGTGCCACTCCTGCGTCCGAGGCATGTCCCACGGTGCCCCGCCTCACAGGTCCGTCACAGGAACGGCGGGCAGGCTGACCGGCCGGACCGGCTCTCGTGGGGAGGAACGACATGGACGGGACCCCGATCCCAGGACCGGCGACGCCGTCGGACGGCCGGGTGCGGTACACGGCCGCCGTGAACGGCACGGCACGGCCGGGCGCCACGCCGCAGGCGCCGCCGGTGCGCGCCACCGACGCCGACCGGCTCGCGACGGTGCACCGGCTGCAGGACGGCGTCGCCCGCGGGGCGCTCACGCCCGACGAGGGCGGGGACCGGATGGCGGCGGCCTGGGCCGCCGTCCACCTGCGCGACCTCGCGCCGCTGACCGCCGACCTCCCGCCGGTGGCGGCCGCGCCGCGGCCCACCGCGCCGGGCTGGCGGCCGCTGGGGCTCATGGCCTGGGAGCAGGTGCGGACCACCGTCGCCGGGGCGCGCGCCGGCCGACCCGCGGCCGTGCGCATCGCACTGGTCGGCCTGGTGACCCTGCTGGTGCTCGTGGCGTTCGGCTCGCTGGTCCTGCACGGGCTGGCCGAGGGGTTCGGCGGCGGTCCGGACGGGTTCCCCGGCGGGCCCGACGGGTTCGGCGGCTTCGGCGACGGGCCCGGCCGGGGCTGATTCCCCCCGGCCGGGCCCGCCCGCGCACGGGGTCAGGCGCTGTCGCCGGTGGTCCGTCGTCGGGGACGGTGCCGGTCGTGCCGTCGTCGGCGGTCCCGTCGTCGAGGCCGGGCGGGGTGCCGGGGAAGCCGCCGGTGCCACGCGGGAGGCCCTGCCCGCTGCCGGACCTCCGGGGACAGGGCGCGGCGGAGAGGCGGCCGGCGCCTGCGCCGGGGGCGGCGCGGCTGCGGTCGTGACGGACGGCGAACCGGGGGCCGCACCCGCCGAGGTGTGCTCGGGGTACCAGGCCAGGACGGCGGGGGCTCCCAGCGGGTGCCGTTCGGGGTCTGCTGGTCGTTCACGGTGCTCCTCGTGGTCCGGGCAGCACCCACGGTGGCGACCGTCGCTGGGGCGCAGCCACGCGGAGGCCGTGAGGTCACTGCGGGACCCCTCCGGCGTCAGCTCCGGAGCGCGCGTCGAGGACCGGGTCCTCGGTCGTCCACCGAGCAGGGCGGCTCCCGGCCGACTCACCACCGGCGCGAGCGCCGCCGGGGTGATCAGGCGAGGGGCCGCTCGAAGGTGACCAGGAGGCCCTCCACGCTGCCCGGCCCGATGCGGCCCTTCACGTCGACGGACGTGATCGCCTTGAGCTGCCAGCCCTCGTGAGCGTGCTCGTTGAGCACCCTCTCGAGCTTGTCGCCGGACATCTTGCCGCCGATCATGCCCTCGCGGAGTTCCTCGACCTTGTACTCGTAGCGTCCGGCCATCGATCGCTCCTCCCGGTGGTGCTCGAGGGGTCAGTCTGGCGGGCCGGACGCCCGCGCGTCCCACGACCGCATCCCGCTGTCGCCGTCCCCGCAGCGGGACGACCGACCGGCCGACGGCGCACTGCGCTGCCCGGACAGCCGCGCCCGCGACGAGGACCACCGGGCGCGGACCGGTGGACGCGCCCGGTCGCCGCGAGTAGACCGGACGTCTCACCCGAGTGGAGGGAGCGGGCCATGACCACCACCAGCGGCCAGGAGGCCGGACAGGTCACCGGCACCCAGGACAAGGACTACAACCTCATCTGGTTCACCGAGCAGTGCCTGAGCAATGCACTCCGGCTGGAGACCTACATCCAGGACGCCGACCGCGACGGCGACGGCGAACTGGCGGAACTCTTCCGCAAGGCGCAGGCGGACAGCCGCAAGGGCGCCGAGCAGGGCAAGCAGCTGCTCCGGTCCCGGCTCGGCGGCTGAGCCGGCCGGTCCGACGGACCCCTGGGAGGCGCAGTGCCGGTCTCCCAGGGGTCCGTGGTGTCACGGGCGGGCCCGCCCGGCCGGATCGGTACCCTCGGGCACGGCCCGGCACCCGGTGGAGCGACGGCCGCCACGACCGGGGCCGGACGACGGGGACGGACCGCTGAGCAGCGGGTCCGTCGCCGGGGCGGTAGCTCAGCCGGTCAGAGCATGGGACTCATAATCCCTGGGTCGTGGGTTCGAGCCCCACCCGCCCCACCATCAGGCAGTACGCGGGTACTCGGTCCCGCACAGCGCTCGAACAGCCGGGTACCGTGCCTGATGGCGGACATGGCGCACGCGCGCACCGCCTACATGGCTGTCGACGACCTCTCTGTCCTGTTGCCCGACTGGCGGACCCATCTGCGGCCCGCAACGTCGCGCCGAGCACGATCGTGAGCTATCCCCGTGCCGATTGATGCTGCGGTGACGTGCTCGTGATGAGCAGTACGCCAACCTACGTGAGAGGTGGCGGCCCCGTTTCCTGCGGAAACGTGACACCTGGCTTGATCCTGCCTCGCACGGTTGGGGAGGCACTGTGAGCACGTCCCGAGACATGAGCAGGCTCGACGCGGAGCTTTCCCACCTACTGGACGTCACCCTGAGTGACGGCACGAAGTCTCAACTCGAAGCCATGCGTGGTCGGGGCATGCCGTCGGGGTCGATGGACGAGGAACCGGACTCACCGCTGGCCGAAGTGGCCCCTACCTCCCCGGCTAACGCTGACCCAAACCATGCTCGCTTGCGACGACCAGATGTCTTGGCATCCGTCACTGTTGGCGACGGCGCCTTTCATTTCCTCGGAGTCCCGGAGCATGGGGAGATTGGATTATCGTTTAGCGGAGACTGCGGGGACACCTTCAATGCGATTGTGCAGCGCTTCCCGTCACCGCTTCGCCTGTACGCATCAGTAGCGCCCCCCGACGCGCCGATCCCTTGGCTGATCGCCGCTGTTGACCATGATCAAGAAGACCGCTTGGACCTGGTTGGCACAAGGCGATTCTGCGATCGTGTCGAGGACGCTCTCACAGCGAGGTTGGGGTCGGACGGTAAGGTGCAACTGCAAGCCCCCACGGAGTCGGGTGGCATCTGGACGCCGGATCCAACACCTGCGGTCAGGACGCCGATCGCATACTGTGCGCCCATTGTGGGGCGCCTTCTATTTCATCGGGAATACTGTGAGGCTGAGTGGGATCCCGGGCCAGCTTCTGAGTGGAACATCATCAAGTGCAGCTCTGAATTGAATAAGAATCTCACTCACACGTCGGAGAGCGGTGGCGATTGGCGAAGAAGGAGGTGCTCAACCGGTCACGCCTGGGTTTGCGATTCGCCTGTCTATATCACCCATCTCTACTGGGAGGCTGGGAACTGGCTGATCGCAAAACACGGGCAGTTCGGACAGTTCGGTCCATCGAAGACAGCACCGTTCAAGAGTCCGTGGCAGGGACTAGTTCGACGGTTCCGTATGGTCGAGTACAGGCACGGGCTCACGGCTACAACCGGGGGTTTTCGCGCGTACAGCTTCTTCAGCCGACATCTTGACCTCCACGGATAGCGAGAGTTGCTGCTCGGCTGACACGAGTCAGCGCCGCGTACAACCCGCACTTTGCTGCACGGAACCACATGGACGCCGTGACGACCACTCCATTCACCGGCTCGAAGCCGACACCGCCGCTAGCTACGCCAGGAGTAAGCCCGCGACGCCGAGGGTGTCCCGCCGCACCTGCGGGCTGACGGCCAGGGGTACCGAATAGGGCAACCGCTACAACCTGACGAGTCGGCCACCATCACGGCCAGGAGGGTCCGCCCGATCGCCGAACGGGCGACCTTCGACCATCAGTTGCAGCCGCGCCCGAAGTCTCGGGATAGAGCGAGGGATTGGGGCTGTCACGCTCGTCAGCCACCTGCACACGCGCAGGTCAGCACAGCGCACCACCATCAGTGCTCATAATCCCTCGGTCGTGGGTTCGAGCCCCACCCGCCCCACCGGTCCGGACCTGCGGTCCCGTCCTCCTGGCCGGGCCCGGACGCAGGTCCGACGACGGCCGTGGACCCCTGGTCCGGAGCAGCCCCGTGGTCCTACTGTCCCCCGGTGGAACCGGCTCGGGCGGGGAGCAGCTGCGCTGCCGCCCGGCTGCTCCGGTCGACGGACGACGCCCCGTCGTCCCGCCGCCGGTGACGCTCCCGCCCCGGCGTCCACCGTGACCCCCGGGTCCCGACCGAGCCCGGGCAGGGGCCGGTCCCAGCCGTGGCGAAGGGGGGCGTGGTGCTGTTCTTCGGGCTGAACACCTGGGTCCTGGCGGTCCTGCTCGGCCTGCTCATGATCGGCGTGACGCTCGGCGGGCTGTCCGTCGGTCAGCGGGTGGGTCGCGCCTCGGACAGGTTCCGGGAGCCGCTGGGCGTGCTGCAGGGGGCGCTCATCGGCTTCATGGGTCTGATCCTCGCCTTCGGCCTCAGCCTGGCGCTGGGGCGCTACGAGTCGCGGAGAGCCGCCACCGTCGACGAGGCCAACGCCATCGGCACGACGTACCTCCGCGCGCAGACCCTCCCCGAGCCGGTGCGCACGGAGACGCTCGACCTGCTGCGGCAGTACACGGGCACCAGCATCGAGATCGCCGAGTCGGTGCCGGGGAGCCCCGCTCAGCAGGAGGCGCTCGCGGCGAGCGAGCGCGACCAGCGCCGGCTCTGGTCGCTGGCCGGAGAGGCCCTCGACCGGGAGCCGGACGCAGCGCCCCCCGCCTCTACGTCGAGTCGCTCAACGAGATGTTCGACGCGCAGTCCACCCGCGTGTACGCCCTGACCAACCGCGTGCCGACGGCCGTGCTCGTCGTGGAGGTCGCCGGGGCCGCCGTGGCCCTCGGCGCGCTGGCCCTCCACCTCGCCCTGCACCTGTCCAGCATCCGGCGCGGGCTGGCCACGACGGTGGTCGCGGCGCTGCTCGTCACCGTCCTGCTGGTGGTGACCTTCGACCTCGACCGCCCGGCCCGGGGCCTCATCCGGGTCCCGGCGACCCCGCTGGCGGACGTCCACGACTCCATGTCCGCTCCCCCGGCAGCCGGCGCTCCCGACTGAGCGCCGGGCACGCGGGTCTCCTCAGGACGCCCCGGGTGGACCCGCGAGGACCGTGGGGACGTACTCGAGCAGCTGGAGCCGGCCGTCGAACAGGCGGCTGTCGACGAGCTCGAGGGCGACGTCGGGATAGCCGTCGTAGACGCGGTCGGCCCCGGTGGCGCCGGTGATGACCGGGAAGACGATCACGCGGAAGCGGTCCACCAGGCCGGCGGTGAGCAGCGACCGGCACAGGCTGACGCTGCCCACCGTGCGCAGCGGCCGCTCGCCGCGTTGCTTCATCTCCCGCACGGCGGCCACGGCGTCGCCGTCGACCAGCTCGGTGTTCGCCCACGACAGCGGCGCCCGCAGGGTGGACGAGAACACCACCTTCGGCATGGCCGTCAGGCCGGCGAGACCGGGGTCGTCGGGGATCTCGGCGGCGAAGCCGGACATCAGCCGGTACGTCGTCGCCCCCATGAGGACGGTCTGCTCCAGGGCGCCGTCCTGCGCCAGCCAGCCGAGGTACTCGGGCCCCTCCATGCCCCAGTAGCCGGGCCAGCCCTCGGCGGCCCCGTAGCCGTCGAGCGAGACGATGAAGTCCACCATCAGGTCAGACATCGGACCCTCCTCCCGTGTCACGGGGGACGACCGGCCACCGGGCAGGAACTCATCGCCGGGTGCAACCGCGGGGGCGCCTCCGTCCGAAGACCGTCCGTGAGCGCGATGCCGGTGGACCCGCGGTGGATCCTGCAGCCCCTGAGCGACGCGGGTCTGGGAAGCGATCAGGTCAGCGACCTCGTCTTCCGCCTCGCCTTCGACGCCGTCGTCGACCCGGGCCGGCTCACGCCCGCGCACCTCGGCTCCCTAGTCGACGGCCAGCCCGCGCACGTCCGGCGGGCGTGGTCGGAGGTGCTGGACCGGTTGACGACGGGGCCGGTGAGCTGACCGGCAGCCGGTGACGGCGGCGGCCCGGCGATCCGGACGTCGGCGGTCGCGCGAGGGGACCGGGAGAGGGAGCCCGTTCGTCCTCCCACCTCAACGTATAGCGGGCCCCGGGGCTTGCGGCAAGACCCGGTCCGGGGCCCACACTCGCCCGCCGTGAGCCCCCTGAGCACCACCGTCTTCGCCCTCCCCGACGACCTCGCCGCCAAGGCGGACCCGGCGCTGGTCGCCGACGACGTCGCGCACTTCGCCGCCGTCGCGGCGAGCCTGGAGCAGACCGTCGCCGAGCTCACCGACCGCCTCGACGCCGAGCGCCGGTCCCCCGGCGGACACGGTCAGGCGGCGCTGGACCGGGACCTCGAGGTGCACCGGCTCACCTCGCGGCTGCGGACCCTGCGCCGCTTCGGCCTGGACCTGTGCCTGGGGCGGATGGTGCCCGCGGACGGCGGCGAGCCGGTCTACGTCGGGCGCCTCGGCCTCACCGACGGCGCGGGCCGCCGGCTGCTGGTCGACTGGCGGTCGCCGGCCGCCGAGCCGTTCTTCGGCGCGACCCACGCGGACCCGATGGGGCTGGCCAGCCGCCGCCGGTACCGCTGGACCCGCGGCCGGATCACCGACTACTGGGACGAGGTGTTCACCCCGGACGGGCTCCGCGGGCACGCCGCGCTCGACGACCAGTCCGCCTTCGTCGCCAGCCTCGGCAGCGACCGGTCGGACCGCATGCGGGACGTGCTGGGCACCATCCAGGCCGACCAGGACGCGATCGTCCGCGCGGGCTCCCGCGGCGCGCTCGTCGTCGACGGCGGCCCGGGCACGGGGAAGACCGTCGTCGCCCTGCACCGCACCGCCTACCTCCTCTACTCCGACCCCCGCCTCGGGCACCACCGGGGCGGGGTGCTGTTCGTCGGCCCGCACGAGCCGTACCTCGCCTACGTCTCCGACGTCCTGCCCAGCCTCGGCGAGGAGGGCGTGCGGACCTGCACGCTGCGGGACCTGGTACCCGAGGGCGCCGCGGCGGGGACGGAGGCCGACCCGCGCGTGGCCGGGCTCAAGGCGTCCGCGCGGATGGCCGAGGCGGTCGAGGCGGCCGTGCGCTTCCACGAGGAGCCGCCCACCCGGGGGACGACGGTGACGACGCCGTGGGCCGACGTCCGGCTGGGCCCCGACGACTGGGCCGAGGCGTTCGAGGCGCCGGACCCCGGCACCCCGCACAACGAGGCGCGCGGGCAGGTGTGGGAGGCGCTGGTCTCCATCGTGGTGGACGCGCACGACGACGAGGACGCCGAGCCGGACGAGGTGCGGCGGGCGGTGCGGCGGGACGGCGACCTGCGCGCGGCGTTCGACCGCGCGTGGCCGCTGCTGGAGGCGGCCGACGTCGTCGGGGACCTGTGGTCGGTGCCGGCCTACCTGCGCCGGTGCGCGCCCTGGCTCGGCGCCGACGAGGTCCGGGCCCTGCAGCGCGCGGACGCGCAGGCGTGGACGGTGTCGGACCTGCCGCTGCTCGACGCGGCGCGGCAGCGGATCGGCGACCCGGAGGTGGAGCGGCGGCAGCGCCGGCACGACGCCGTGGTCGCGGCCGAGCGGGAGCGGATGGCCGGCGTCATCGACGAGCTGATCGCGGCCGACGACTCCGAGCTGCTGCTGATGACCACGCTGCGCCACCAGGACCTCCGCGACGCTCTCGTCGACGGGGCCGCGCTCCCCCAGGCCGACCCGGACGTGCTCGCCGGCCCGTTCGCGCACGTCGTCGTCGACGAGGCACAGGAGCTGACCGACGCGGAGTGGCAGGTGCTGCTGCGCCGCTGCCCGTCACGCAGCCTCACCGTGGTCGGAGACCGCGCGCAGGCGCGGCACGGGTTCACCGGGTCGTGGGAGGAGCGGCTCGGGCGGATCGGCCTCACCGACGTGCGCCTGGCCTCGCTGACCGTCAACTACCGCACGCCCGAGGAGGTCATGGCCGAGGCCGCGCCGGTCATCCGGGCCGCGATCCCGGACGCCAACGTGCCGACGTCGGTCCGCAGCACCGGCGTCCCGGTCGTCCACGGGTCCGTCGCGGACCTGCGGGCTGTCGTGGACGGCTGGCTGGCCGCGCACGCCGAGGGGATCGCCTGCGTCATCGGCGACCCGGCGTTCCCGGCGACGTCCCGCGTCCGGTCGCTGACGCCGGTGCTGGCGAAGGGGCTCGAGTTCGACCTGGTCGTCCTCGTCGACCCGCAGCGGTTCGGCGAGGGCATCGAGGGGGCGGTCGACCGGTACGTCGCGATGACCCGGGCGACGCAGCGGCTCGTCGTCCTCACCGGCTCCTGACACCGGCGGGGGGGGGGGGGGGGGGGGGGGGGGGGGGGGGGGGGGGGGGGGGGGGGGGGGGGGGGGGGGGGGGGGGGGGGGGG
>NZ_JBJGZK010000014.1:0-103950 GCF_054050475.1 Geodermatophilus sp. SYSU D00525 | reverse complement strand
CCCCCCCCCCCCCCCCCCCCCCCCCCCCCCCCCCCCCCCCCCCCCCCCCCCCCCCCCCCCCCCCGCCCCCCCCCCCCCCCCCCCCGTGACCGCGGGGGCGACCGCCTCAGAGCATCGTGCGCAGGCGCTCGCGGCGGGCGCGCAGGACCTCGACCGGCGCCGAGGCCGACGGCGGCCCCGGCACGTGCTGGCGCAGCTGCGTGTGCACCACGGCGTGCGGCGTCGACGTCTTCGCCGACACCCGGCTGACCAGGCGGTTGATCTCCCGCCGCAGCTCGGCGACGTCGCGCCAGCCGCGGCCGGCGTCGTCCTCGTCGGGGTGGTCCTGGACGATCGGCAGCTCGCCGGTGTCCTCCTCGTGCACGCGCTGGGCGATCCGCAGCCGCAGCTCGTCGTCGCGCTTGGCCAGCAGCGACGCCGTCTGCTCGGCGGTGAGCAGGCCGGGGATGCCGAGGAACTCCTCGTCCTCCGGCGCGACGGCGACCGCGCCGGCCCCCTCGCCGGTGTGCGCCGTCCCGCCGTGCAGCACGTGCGCGAAGCGGGCCTCGGCCTCCAGCGCCTCCCACTGCTTCAGGCCGACCGCCTCGCGCTCCTCGGGCGGCAGCGGGTCGAGGTCGAGCGCCTCGGGGTCCTTGGCCTTCGGCGGCGGCATGACGTGGTTGCGTTCCTTCTCCATGGACGCCGCCAGCGACAGCAGCGGCCGCACCGCGGGGAGGAACACCGTCGCCGTCTCGTGCGACGCCCGGGAGCGGACGACCCGGCCGACGGCCTGGGCGAAGAACAGCGGCGTCCGGTAGGAGGTCATCCACGCGAGGACGGCGGCGCGCGGGACGTCGACGCCCTCGGAGATCATCCGCACGCAGACGGCGATCCGCGCGGACCCGGTCGAGAAGCGCTCGATCTTCTTCGACGCCTTGGGGTCGTCGGACAGGATCAGCTCGGGCGCCTTGCCGGTGATCCGCTTGACGATGCGGGCGTAGGCGCGGGCGTCGTCCTGGTCGCTGGCGAGGATCAGCCCGGCGGCGTCGGGCATGCCGCCGTGCTCGCGCAGCTGGGTGATCCGGTCGTCCATGGCGGCGACGACGTGCGGCACCCACTGGCCCTTGGGGTCCAGCGCGGTGCGCCAGGCGGCCATCTCCACCGAGCGTGTGCCGGCCTCCGACAGCGACGCGGCCACGACCTCGCCGGCCGAGTTCCGCCAGCGCGAGGTGCCGGTGTAGGCGGCGAAGACGACCGGGCGGACGACGTTGTCGGCCAGCGCCTCCTTGTAGCCGTAGGTGTAGTCGGCGCGGCTGACCAGCCCGGCGCCGGCCTCCCCGGCGTCGCCCTCGAAGCCGTCCTCCTCGTAGCGCACGAAGGGGATCCGCTCGTCCGGCTTGGTGCGGAACGGCGTCCCGGTCAGGCACAGCCGGCGGGCGGCGAATCCGTAGGCCTCCTCGATCGCCTCGCCCCAGGACAGGCCGTCGCCGGCGTGGTGCACCTCGTCGAGGATCACCAGCGTCTTGACGGCGGTGGCGCGCGCGGCGTGCAGCATCGGCTTGCCCGCGACCTGCGCGTACGTCGTCACGTAGCCCTGGGTGCCGGCGCGCACGGGGCCGACGGCGTTGGTCAGGCCCGGGTCGAGGACGATGCCCATCCGGTCGGCGGCGTCGGCCCACTGCATCCGCAGGTGGTCGGTCGGGCAGACCACGATCACGCGGGCGACCTCGCGCCGCTGCAGCAGCCGCGAGGCCAGCGTCAGCGCGAAGGTGGTCTTGCCGGCGCCCGGGGTCGCGGTGACCAGGAAGTCCTTGGGGGAGGACTCCTCGTAGCGCTCGAGCGCCGCCTGCTGCCAGGCCCGGAGCGGTCGGCTGGTCGTCTGCGGGGCGACCGCCCCCGCCCGTGCTGCACTCGCCATCTCGCGGCCCATCCTGCCTGCGCGCGGGAGGACACGCCCAACCGGCCACCTCCCGCGCGCCCGCCCGCGGCCGTCGTATACGCGACACCCGGCACGCGTCTGACCTGCGGTTTCGTCCGCGGCGACCGGTGCGGCGTGGCAGGCCTCACATCGGGAACGGACTGGTCCGGCGCGTCCCGCCGGCCTCGTCCGCCCCGCGGCTCAGGGCAGCCCCGGCAGCAGCTTGTCCAGGGTCACCGGCAGGTGCCGCACCCGGACGCCGGTGGCGTGGAAGACGGCGTTGACGACCGCGGCCGCCGTTCCGACGATGCCGATCTCGCCGATGCCCTTGCTGCCCATCGCGTTGACGTACGGGTCGTGCTCGTCGATCCAGTGCGCCTGCACGTCGCCGACGTCGGCGTTGACCGTGACGTGGTACTCGGCGAGGTCGTGGTTGGCGACCTGGCCGATGCGGGTGTCCCAGGCGCTGTTCTCGTGCAGCGCCATCGACAGCCCCATGGTCATGCCGCCGACGAACTGCGAGCGGGCGGTGCGCGGGTTGACGATCCGGCCGCAGGCGAAGACGCCGAGCAGCCGCGGCACCCGCACCTCGCCGGTGTCGGCGTGCACCCGCGCCTCGACGAACTGCGCACCGAACGCGTAGGTGGCGTGTTCCTGGTCCTTGGCGGCCTGGTCCACCGAGCCCTGCGCCTCGTCGCCCTCCTCGGGCCGCGGGCCGAACTTGCCGCGGAACTCCCGCGCCGCCTCGACGATCGCCGAGCCCCACGTGTTCGTCCCCGAGGAGCCACCGGCCACCGAGGCGATCGGGTAGCGGGTGTCGCCGATGCGCACCTCGACGTCGTCGACGTCGACGTCGAGCGCGTCCGCGGCGATCTGCGGCAGCACCGTCCAGGCACCGGTGCCGAGGTCGGCGGCGCCGATCTCGACGACGTACCGGCCGTCCTCGCGCCGGACGGTCGCCGTCGACTGCGCCTGCCGCATGGTCGGGTAGACCGACGACGCGACGCCGGTGCCGACCAGCCAGCCGTCCTCGTGCCGGACGCCGGGGCGCGGGTCCCGGTCCGCCCAGCCGAACCGCTCGGCGCCCTCGCGCAGGCACTCGACCAGGTGCCGGCTCGACCACGGTTGGCCGGTCTCGGGGTCCTGCTCGGGCTCGTTGCGGACCCGCAGCTCCACCGGGTCGATGCCGAGCTCGTGCGCCAGCTCGTCCATGGCGACCTCGGGGCCGAACATGCCGGGGCACTCGCCGGGCGCGCGGAACCAGGAGGGCACGGGGACGTCGAGGGCGGCCAGCCGGTGCGTCGTCCGCCGGGCGGCGGCGGTGTACATCATCCGGGCCGGGACGCCGGTCTGTTCGGCGAACTCCTTGATCCGCGAGGTCTGCTCGACGACGTCGAGGGCCAGCGCGCGGATGCGGCCGTCGCGGTCGGCGCCGAGCTGCATCCGCTGGATGGTGGGCGTCCGGTAGCCGGCCATCGTGAACATCTGCTGGCGGGTGAGGGCCAGCTTGACCGCGCGCCCGGGCACCGCGCGGGCGGCCAGGGTCACCAGGACGACGTTGGCGTGCGGGGTGCCCTTCGAGCCGAACCCGCCGCCGACGTACGGGCAGACGACCTGCACCTGCTCCTGCCCGAGCCCGAACACCTCGCAGACCGCCGCCCGGTCGGGGTGCACGCCCTGCGTGGAGTCCCACAGGGTGAGCTTCCCGCTGCCGGCGGCGTCCCAGAGCGCGGTCGAGGCGTGCGGCTCCAGCGGGTTGTTGTGCACCATCGCCGTCGCGTAGGTCTGCTCGACCCGGACCGCGCTGGCAGCGAGCTCGGCGTCGACGTCGCCCTGGACGGTGTCCGTGTCGTAGGACGGGTTGACCTCATCGGGCGCGTAGAGGTCGTCGCGGTCGGCGGCGAGGGCGCTGTCGTGCGGCTGCTCGTCGTAGGTGACCCGCACGAGGTCGGCGGCCTGCCGGGCAACCTCCGAGGTCTCCGCGACGACGACGCCGATCGGCTGGCCGCGGAAGGCGACGTCGGGGGACTGCAGGACGGCGAGCTCGGCGTCGTCGGTGGAGGCCAGCCGCTCGGCGTTCTCGTGGGTGAGGACCGCGAGGACGCCGTCGAGCGCCTCGGCGGCGCCCGTGTCGACGGCGGTGATCCGGCCGCGCGCCACCGTGGCGGTGACCGGGTGGGCGAAGGCGGGGGTGTCGACGGGCGTCTCGTAGGCGTAGGTCGCCGTCCCGCGGACCTTCTGCACGCCGTCGCGGCGGACCAGGTCGTGGCCGATGGCGCGCGGTTCGAGCAGCTCGGTCATCGGTCAGCCCTCCCGGCCTGTGAGGACCCGCAGGGCGGCGGCGAGCGTGCGCGCGACCAGCGGGAGCTTGAACGCGTTGCCGCCGTCGATGCCCGGCTGCGGGACGGCGTCGGTCAGCTCGGCCTCGGCGGCCGCGCGGGCGGCGTCGTCGGTGGCCTGCTGCCCCCGCAGAGCCTCCTCGGCGCGGGTGGCCCGCCACGGCTCGTGCGCCACGCCGCCGAGGGCGATGCGGGCGTCGCGGACCGTGCCGTCGTCGGCGAGGTCGACCGCGGCCGCCACGCTGACCAGGGCGAAGGCGTAGGAGGCGCGGTCGCGGACCTTGCGGTAGGTGGACCTGCGCGCCGTCTCCAGCGGCGGCAGCTCGATCGCGGTGACCAGCTCGCCGTGCTCGAGGACGGTGTCGCGGGACGGGTCGTCGCCGGGGAGCCGGTGCAGCTCACCGAAGGGGATGGTGCGCGCGCCTCCGGGCCCCTCGGTGTGGACGACGGCGTCGAGGGCGGTCAGCGCCACGGCCATGTCCGAGGGGTGGGTGGCGATGCAGTGGTCACTCGCGCCGAGGATCGCGTGGTAGCGGGTGTAGCCGCCGATCGCGGCGCAGCCGCTCCCCGGCTCGCGCTTGTTGCACGCGGTGGTGACGTCTTGGAAGTAGACGCACCGGGTGCGCTGCAGCGGGTTGCCGCCGACCGTGGCGAGGTTGCGCAGCTGCCCGTTCGCGCCGGCGAGCAGCGCCTGGGTGAGCACCGGCCAGCGCTCGCGGACCCGCCGGTCGGCGGCCAGCTCGCTGTTGGTGACGGCGGCGCCGACGAGCAGGCCGCCGTCGTCGGTGTCGGTGATCTCGCGGGAGGTGAGCGTCCGGACGTCGACGACGAGGTCGGGCCGGGCGACGCCGAGCTTGAGGTGGTCGACGAGGTTGGTGCCGCCGCCGAGGAAGACGGCGTTCGGCTCCGCGGCGACCTCGCGGACGGCCCCGGCGACGTCCCCGGGCCGGGCGTAGGCGAAGGGCTTCACCGCGCGCCGCCGGCCTGCTGCACGGCGGGGGTGATGTGGGCGTAGGCGGCGCAGCGGCAGAGGTTGCCACTCATCCGCTCGCTGACCTCGTCGGTGGTCAGCTCGGGGTCGGCGGTGAGGTCGCCGGTGGCGTGGCTGGGCCAGCCCCGGTCGACCTCGCTGAGCACGCCGACCGCGCTGCACACCTGGCCTGGCGTGCAGTAGCCGCACTGGAAGGCGTCGTGGTCGAGGAAGGCCTGCTGGACCGGGTGCAGCTCCCCCTCGGGCGCCAGGCCGTCCGCCGTGGTGATCTCCGCACCGTCGTGGGCGACGGCGAGCGCGAGGCAGAGCAGGGCCCGCTCGCCGTCGAGGAGCACGGTGCAGGCGCCGCACTGGCCGTGGTCGCAGCCCTTCTTCGGGCTGGTGTTGCCCAGCCGCTCGCGGAGCAGGTCGAGCAGCGTGGTGCGCGTGTCCACGGTGAGCTCGTGGAGCTCGCCGTCCACTCGCAGCCTGATGTCGGCGTCCATGGCGGGCTCGGTGCCCGGTGCGCTCGGCGTGGCAAACCGCCGTCGCGGGCCGCCTGGTTCCGGATGATGCGGGGGCTGTTCTTCGCTTCCGTGAACGACCTGGCCGGCTACTGCGCCTGCCACCACCGCGGCAAGCACCAGGCACCCGGCTGGCGCCACCACCTGGCGCCCGACGGCATCCTCACCGTCACCACACCCACCGGCCTCACCGCCGTCACCACCCCACCGCCCTACTGAGCCGGAGCCCACGGGCTCCGGTCGGCTTGAGCGCACCCTTCGTCCTCGTGGGGTGACGCCTGCGCGCCCGGGTCCGGCCCAGGCTGGGGGTCACGAGCAGGTGCACCAGGGCGGTGTCGTTCTCGCGGACGACCGAGAGGGGCAACGGATGAACGGCTGGCTCATGTGGGGCGTGATCCTCCCGTTGCTGCTGGTCGTCGCCGGGATCATCACCATCCGCCGCCGCAACCACCGGCCCTGACGGGGCATCCCGGCGTCCCTGTCAGAGGGCGGGGCTCAGTGCGTGAGCTTGAGCCCGATCACGCAGCCGACGATGCCGAGCAGGAGCAGCACCCGCAGCGCGGACAGCGGCTCCTCGCCCGACGCCATGGCGTAGCCGGCGGTCAGGGCCGCGCCGATGCCCACCCAGACCGCGTACGCCGTCCCGACGGGCAGGGTGCGCATCGCCCAGGCGAGGCCGAGCATGCTGCCGACCAGGCCGAGGACGAACACGACGGTCGGCGCGAGCCGGGTGAGGCCCTCCGTGCGGCCGAGCGCAGTGGCCCACACCGCCTCGAGGGCACCGGACAGGACGAGGACGAACCAGGACACGACGACTCCCGAGGACGCCGTCTTGTCGCTGTCCGGGTACGGCGCCGCTCGTCCGGGGGCCCGCTGCGGACCCGCCTCCACGGTCGCACACCCCGGCCGCCCCGGCTGGTGAGAACGGCCACCACCCCTGGGAGGTCAGGCCCTCCAGCACCGCGAGCGCGCGGTCGGCGTCGTCGACGGGGACGAACAGGTGGTCGTGGTGGTACCCGGCCACCACGTTGCAGCTGATCCCGGCGTCCGCCAGCGCCGTGCTCACCGCCGCGGTCAGCCCCACGGCGGCGAGGTCCGAGTGCACGTGCAGCGTCACCCGGGCGGCGAGGAACCCGTACGCCAGCCCGGCCCGGTCGGCGTCCTCGCGGAGCAGGACCAGCGTCAGGCCCTCGTCCTCCCGCACGGTGGCGAACGGCGCCGGTCCGGCCGGCAGCCCGGGGCCGGGGACGGTCGTGAAGACGTACGTCCCCGGCGCGCGTCGCGGCGCCATGCCGGCCAGCAGCCGCCCGAGGTCCCGTTCACCGGCCACGGGCGCATCCTGCCCGGCGGACGACCGCGGCCCCCGGGTCACGGGGACCAGGGGGCCGCGGGCGACGGAACTCAGTCGGCGGGCTCGTCGACCCAGTCGGGGCCGTTGACCTCGCCGGGGCCGGCCAGGTCGGCGGCGTCGACGATCGTGTACGCGTAGCCCTGCTCGGCGAGGAAGCGCTGCCGGTGGGCGGCGTACTCGGCGTCGAGGGTGTCGCGGCTGACCACCGTGTAGAAGTGCGCCTGCCGGCCGTCGGCCTTGGGCCGCAGCACCCGGCCCAGCCGCTGCGCCTCCTCCTGCCGCGACCCGAAGGTCCCCGACACCTGGACGGCGACCGCGGCCTCGGGCAGGTCGATGGAGAAGTTGGCGACCTTCGACACGACGAGCGTCTTGACCTCCCCGGCGCGGAACGCGTCGAAGAGCTTCTCCCGCTCGCGGTTGGTGGTCGACCCCTGGATCACCGGGGCGTCCAGCGCCCGCCCGAGCTCCTCGAGCTGGTCGAGGTAGGCCCCGATGACCAGCTTCTGCTCGTCGGGGTGCCGCTCGAGCACCCGCCGGATCACCGGCAGCTTCGACGACGCCGTGGCCGCGATCCGGTACCGCTCCTCGGGCTCGGCGACCGCGTAGGTCATCCGCTCCTCGTCGTCGAGACCCACCCGCACCTCGATGCACTCGGCCGGAGCGATGTAGCCCTGCGACTCGATGTCCTTCCACGGCGCGTCGTAGCGCTTGGGCCCGATGAGCGAGAAGACGTCGTCCTCCCGCCCGTCCTCGCGCACCAGCGTCGCGGTCAGCCCGAGCCGGCGGCGGGACTGCAGGTCGGCGGTGAGCCGGAAGATCGGCGCGGGCAGCAGGTGCACCTCGTCGTAGACGATGAGGCCCCAGTCCTGGGCGTCGAACAGGTCCAGGTGCCGGTACTCGCCCTTCCGGCGGGTGGTCATCACCTGGTAGGTGGCGATGGTGACCGGGCGGATCTCCTTGCGCTCGCCCGAGTACTCGCCGATCTCGTCCTCGGTCAGCGTGGTGCGGGCCAGCAGCTCGCGCTTCCACTGCCGCCCGGAGACGGTGTTGGTCACCAGGATCAGCGTGGTCGCCCGGGCCTGGGCCATCGCCGCGGCGCCGACCAGCGTCTTGCCCGCGCCGCAGGGGAGGACGACGACGCCCGAGCCGCCGGCCCAGAACCCGTCGACGGCCTCCTGCTGGTAGTCGCGCAGGTGCCAGCCGTCCTGCGCCAGCTCGATCGGGTGCGCCTGCCCGTCGACGTAGCCGGCGAGGTCCTCGGCCGGCCAGCCCACCTTGAGCAGCGCCTGCTTGAGCCGCCCGCGCTCGGAGGGGTGCACCACGACGGTGTCGGGGTCGATCCGCGCCCCGAGCATCGGCGCCACCCGCTTGGAGCGGATGACCTCCTCCAGCACCGCGCGGTCGGTGGTGGTGAGCACCAGCCCGTGCACCGGGTTGTTGACCAGCGTCAGCCGGCCGAAGCGGTCCATCGTGTAGGCGACGTCGACCAGCAGCGCGTGCGGCACCGGGTAGCGCGAGTAGCGCACCAGCGCGTCCACGACCTGCTCGGCGTCGTGCCCGGCGGCGCGGGCGTTCCACAGCGCCAGCGGGGTGACCCGGTAGGTGTGCACGTGCTCGGGCGAGCGCTCGAGCTCGGCGAACGGCGCGATGGCCGCGCGGCACTCGCGGGCCGCCGGGTGGTCGACCTCGAGCAGCAGCGTCTTGTCCGACTGGACGATGAGGGGTCCGTCGTTCACGGGGATGGGTGGCCTCTCCTCGGCGGGTGGGCGTCTGTCAGGTCAACCGTTGCCGGCGGCCGGGGCTTCCTCGTCGACCAGCGCCACCGAGGTGATCCGGTGCACCGCGAAGGTGCGGTTCTCCTGCCGGCGCTCGTCCCACCCCTGGAGGAAACCACCGGCCAGTGACACCGGCTGCACCACGCGCTGGCTGCCGCTGCCCTGGGCGTCGACGTAGCCCAGCCACACGGGGACGCCCTCGCGGACGGCGCGGGACAGCAGCTCCAGCGTGCCCGCGGTGGTCACCCCGGGGACCTGCCGGACGGGGGCGGTGGGCCGGGCGGCGAGCGCGGCGTCGCCGGCGCGGATCTCGCGGACGGTCGCCTCCGCCTCGGCCGGCGTCAGCGGGCGCCCGGCGGCCGAGGGCGGCGGCCCGGGACGGCGGCCGGCGGCGCGGGGCCGGGCCGGCGGGCGGGTGAGCACCGCGCCGCCCGGCGACTCCCCGGCCGGGGCGTACCCGGCGGCCCGCAGCACGGTGAGCACCTCGTCGGCGCCCAGCCCGCTGACCAGCACACCCGGGGCCAGCCGGCGCAGCTCGGCACCCGCCGTCCGCCGGTCGCCGAGCACCTGGGACAGCAGCCCGTGGTCGTCGGAGCGGACGTAGCACTCGATCGCGCCGACCCGCAGCCGGCCGTGCTGGCGCGCGACGTCGTCGACCAGGTACCGCAGCGCCTGCGGCACCGGCGTCCGCGAGGCGCGGGTGAAGAACTCGTGCAGGTCGGTGGCCGACCACCCGGCGTCCAGCGCCCGGCGCACCGAGGACTCCGACACCCGGAACACCGTCGCCCCGCCGGAGGACTCGACGTCGGCGACGACGGCGAGGGTGTCGGCGAGGTCGGCCACCAGCGGGCCCGGCGCGACGAGGGTGAGGTCGGGCTGGGCGAGCACGTGGTCGACCGGCTCGGGCAGCAGCCCCTGGACCCCGTCGGCGGCGCCCTCCTCGCCGCGGGTCAGCAGGCCGCGCCCGCCGGAGGACAGCACCCCGCCCACCAGGACGCCGACCCGCGCGGCCTCGGCGAGCATGTCGGGCACCGGTGCGAGCCGGTCGGCGCGCCGCGGGGTCCGCCAGCGCAGCAGTGCGACGAGGTCGTCGGGCGCCAGGCCGCAGCCGGGCGGGGCGTCCAGCAGCGCGGCCAGCGCCGAGCGGCGGATCGCCGGGGCGGTGTGCCGGACCAGGTCGGGCGACAGCGCGTTGACCGCCTTGCCCGCCACGTCCCGCGACCCGACCAGGGAGGGCAGCCGGGTGCTGTCCAGCCAGCCCGCGACCAGCGCCGCCCACCGGTCGGGCAGCGGCTGCTCGCGCCACAGGTCGTAGCCGCGGGTGGGCAGCCACTCGTCGCGGTGCGGCCCACCGACGTCGAGCAGCCCCGCGGCGAACGCCAGCTCCAGCAGCCACCCGGCGTCGGCCTCGGACACCGACAGCGCCCTGGCCAGCCGCTTGCGGTCGCGGACGGCGACCCCGCCGCTGCGCAGCAGCCCGGCCGGCTCCTCCTCGAGCACCGCCAGCAGCTCGCCGACCCGCCCGACCGCCTCCAGCGCCGCCCCGGCCGCCTGCCGGTCGACCGCGGCAGGGTCCCGCTCCACGGCGGCGGGCTCCGGGCGCAGCCGCGGCGGGCCGTAGGGGAGGTCCCCGCGCAGCAGCAGGCCGATCTCGCGCGGCAGCTCGACGTTGAGCGCGTCGATGCGGGCCAGCAGTCCGGCCTGCAGCAGCCGCCGGGCGGGGGACGCCGCGCCGCCGCCGGTCTCGGGCAGGTGCCCGACCGGGCGGTCGCCGGCCAGCCGCTCGAGCACCTCGCGCTCGCTGGGGGCCAGCCCGCCGACGGCGGCGGCCAGGTCGGCGGGCAGGGTCACCCGCAGCTCGACGGCCCGGCGGCCGAGGCCCGCGGGGTACCGGACGGCGCGGCGCACCTGGTCGGGGGCGTGCAGGACCTCGTCGCCCCACAGCAGCGCCCGGGTGGTCAGCCGCTCGATCGCCGCGTCGACGACGTCCTCGGGCAGCCCGGGCAGCGCCGCGACGACGTCGGCGGCCGCCACGCCGTCGGTGGGGGCGAGCAGCACGACGTCCAGCACCTGCAGGGTGGCGGCATCGAGCTCGTCGAGGGCGCGGTCCACCGACACGGGCACCGCCAGCCGGCCGGCCAGCGCGACGACGTCGGAGGGCGCGGGCCGGGCCACGTCGGGCCGCGCGGCCAGCAGCGCCCCGAGCTGGGCGTCGCTGCGGGTGCGCAGCCACGCGGCCAGCGTGGCGGGGCGGTCGGCAGGCATCCGGACCACGTTACGTCCGCCCCCGACCGTGCCGCCCCGGCGGCCGGTCCTGCCAGCATGGACGCCGTGCAGCCGGCCGCCGACGACCCGCATACCCGGACCGCCCTGGAGGGCTACCGGGCCGGCGCGCTGCGCTGGCTGGTGGGCGGGCTGATCGCCGTCGTCCTGGCCGTGCTGCTCGGCGCGGTCGTCGTCGCCGTCGCGGAGGACCGCGGCCGCCCGGTGCCGCTGGCCGGGACGGTCGTCGTCGCCCTGGTCGTCGTCGGCCTGGTCGCCGCCGGCGCGGGCCTGGGCGCGATGGCCCGCGCCCTGCGCTGGCGGCGGGCGCTGGCCGCCGTCGCCTGGCAGCGCGGGCTGCTGCGGATCGCCGGGCCGGCGATCGTGGCCTTCGAGCCCGAGGGCTACGACGAGTGGGACCCCACCCACGAGCCGGTGCGGCTGACGCTGGCGAGCACCTCGGTCTGGCGCACCCGCCAGGTGCAGGGGCTCGACGGCGGCGAGGTCCGGCTCGCGCCGGTCGGCCCGGGGCAGTGGGTGCTCACCGCCGAGGGGCTGCCCACCCTCTACGGCGCCCGGTCCGCCCGCCGCGCTCCCCGCGATCGGGGGTGACGCGGACCGGGCTGCTGCGGGTAGGACCAGGGACACGCGAGAATGACGCCGCACGTGCGCCCCCCGAGGGAGCGCACCGGACACGGAGGCGAGATGGCCAAGCGCAACGAGAAGCACGCCCACCTGGTGGAGCCGACCTGGGGCCAGTCGGAGAACGCCGGCCCGCCGGTCACCGAGTTCCTCGGGGAGATGGCCGGCCCGCTGTCGCCGTTCGGCGAGGACCACAGCTTCCCGCTCCCGCCGGACCGCATCCGCTACGCCCACCCCACCGACAAGCCCAACCGGGCCGGGGTCCAGCTGCCCGAGAACCGGCGGCCGTGACCACCCCCGCGCTGCCGTCCTACGCCAGCGGCACCTCCACCGTCCCCCTCCTCGGGGACACGATCGGTGCGGACCTCGACCGGACGGCAGCGCGGGTGGGCGACCACGAGGCGCTCGTCGAGTGCGCCACCGGCCGGCGCTGGACGTACCCGCAGCTGGTCGCCGACGTCGACGCCTGCGCCCTCGGCCTCGACGCCCTCGGCGTGCAGAAGGGCGACCGGGTCGGCATCTGGGCGCCCAACTGCGCCGAGTGGGTGTTCGTCCAGTACGGCACCGCCAAGCTCGGCGCGATCCTGGTCAACATCAACCCGGCGTACCGCACGCACGAGCTGGCCTACGTGCTGCGCCAGGCCGGCATCTCCGTGCTGGTCGCCGCGCCGGAGTTCAAGACCAGCGACTACCGGGCCATGGTGGCCGAGGTCCGCGACGACTGCCCCGACCTGCGCGAGGTCGTCTTCCTCGGCGACCCGGAGTGGGAGCGGCTGCTGGCCACCGGCCGCGCCGCCGACCGCGCACTGCTGAGCGAGCGCGCCGCCGAGCTCTCGCCCGACGACCCGATCAACATCCAGTACACGTCGGGGACCACCGGCTTCCCCAAGGGCGCCACGCTGTCCCACCACAACCTGCTCAACAACGGGTTCTTCG
Organism: Geodermatophilus sp. SYSU D00525; assembly: GCF_054050475.1. Lineage (NCBI taxonomy): Bacteria > Bacillati > Actinomycetota > Actinomycetes > Geodermatophilales > Geodermatophilaceae > Geodermatophilus > Geodermatophilus sp. SYSU D00525. The sequence continues at coordinate 91,254 of NZ_JBJGZK010000014.1, read as the reverse complement.
TGGGCGAGGGCTGCGGCTACACCGAGGCCGACCGGATCTGCATCCCGGTGCCCTACTACCACTGCTTCGGCATGGGCATGGGCAACCTCGGGGCCACCAGCCACGGCGCGACGATGGTCATCCCCGCGCCCGCCTTCGACCCGGCGGCCACGCTGCGGGCGGTGCAGGACGAGCGGTGCACCTCGCTGTACGGCGTCCCGACGATGTTCATCGCCGAGCTGGCGCTGCCGGACTTCGGCACCTACGACCTCTCCAGCCTGCGCACCGGGATCATGGCCGGCTCGCCGTGCCCGGTGGAGGTGATGAAGCGGGTGGTCGCCGAGATGGGCATGACCGAGGTGACCATCTGCTACGGCATGACCGAGACCTCCCCGGTCTCCACCCAGACCGGCGCCGACGACGACCTCGACCGCCGGACCTCGACCGTCGGCCGGGTGCACCCGCACCTCGAGGTCAAGGTCGTCGACGCCGAGACCGGCACCACCGTGCCGCGCGGGACGCCGGGGGAGTTCTGCACCCGCGGCTACTCGGTGATGCTCGGCTACTGGGACGAGCCGGAGAAGACCGCCGAGGTCATCGACGCCGCCCGCTGGATGCACACCGGCGACCTCGCCGTCATGGACGAGGCCGGCTACCTCAACATCGTCGGCCGGATCAAGGACATGGTCATCCGCGGCGGGGAGAACGTGTACCCGCGGGAGGTCGAGGAGTTCCTCTACACCCACCCCGACGTCGTCGACGCGCAGGTGATCGGCGTCCCCGACGAGCGGTACGGCGAGGAGCTCATGGCCTGGGTCCGGCTGCGCGAGGGCGCCGAGCCGCTCACGCCCGAGGCGCTGCGCGAGTTCTGCGCCGGGAAGCTGGCGCACTACAAGGTGCCTCGCTACGTCAAGGTCGTCGAGGGCTTCCCGATGACGGTGACCGGCAAGGTCCGCAAGGTCGAGATGCGCGAGGTCTCGGTGGAGGAGCTGGGCCTGGAGGCGGCCGCCGCGGTCCGGAACGCCTAGACGAAGGACCCCGTCCTCCCCACCCTCCGCAGGCTCAGGACGGGACCCGGGACGGGGCCACCTGCCGATCGAACGGGGTCCTAGGGCGCGAGCCTCACCAGCAGCTTGGACACCAGGTTGCCGACGACGACCCAGACCAGCGCGGCGATCGCGGCGTTGACCGTCTCGCCGGTGCGCGGGTCCGACGGCCGGAACAGGTCGACGGTGAACCAGCCGAGGTCCCGGCGCACGTCCGCGGCGGCCGAGACCAGCGTGTTCGCCGGGTTCGCCTCGAAGAAGGTGAACACCGCGTGGAGCACGATCACCACCGCCACGAGCGAGGCGACCAGTCGCACCGCCGAGGCGACCAGGGTGAAGGCGCGGGTGCCGACGTCGGACGCAGCCATGGGCTGATCGTGACACCCCTCGCTGTCACGACGCCAACCGCCTCACCCGACCGCGCACGGCACCACCAGCGCGCGGTGGTCCGACAGCGGCAGCCGCACCACCTCGGCCGGGCCGGTGGCGGTCACCGGCCCGCGGGCCAGCACGTGGTCCAGCTGCCGGACCGGGACGTCGGCGGGGAAGGTCAGCCCCGCGGCCAGCGGCCGCAGCCCGCTGATCCGGGCGGCCTTGGGCGGCTCCATGTTGAGGTCGCCGAGGACCAGCAGCGGCTCGCGCGTCCCGCGCAGCGACCGCACCAGCCCGCGCAGCTGGACGGTGTTCCAGTACGGCACGAACGACAGGTGCGTGCAGGTGACGGTGAACTGCCCGGTCGGCCCGTCGATGACGGCGGCGACGGCGACCCGCGGCTCCTCGCTGACCAGCTGCGGCCGGCGCGCGCCACGGAACCACACCGGCACCCGCCCGCGCAGCGTCGGCATCCGCACCACCCGCCAGGACACCACCGGGTAGCGCGACAGCAGCGCGACGCCGTAGCTGGCCGCACCGGGCTGCTCGTCGCCGGTGGCCGCCATCCACGTGCCGCCGGGGGTCCCCGACAGCGCCGCCACGAACTGCTGGTCGACCGCGCCCATCGCCTCGGCGGCCACCGCGGTGAGGTCGGCGTTCATCGAGCGGGGCTGGTCGCGGTCGACCTCCTGCAGCGCCAGGACGTCGGCGTCCAGCGTCTTGACCGCCGAGGCCAGCCGGTCGACGTCGACCCGGTCGTCCTCGGGCGAGCGCCCGTGCAGGATGTTGAAGGTCGCGATGCGCACGGGACTCCCGTGCCCTCGCGGGCGGGACTCAACCGTGCGTGACCGGCCGGGCGCCGGGTAGACGCACCCCGTGCTGCCCTCCGACCGCGACGAGATCCGTGACCTCCTCAAGCGCACCGCCGTGGCCCTCAAGGAGGGCGGGGTGCCCTTCGCTCTGTGCGGCGGCTACGCCGCGTTCGTGCGCGGCGCCCCCGAGCCCGACCACGACGCCGATTTCCTCGTTCCCGCGGCCGAGGCCGAGCGGGCGGCCAAGGTGCTCGCCGACGCCGGCCTGCAGGTGGAGGACCCGGCCGAGGACTGGCTGACCAAGGTCGTGCAGGGCAACTCGTTCGTCGACGTCCTCTGGCGCACCTGCGGCAAACCGGTGGAGACCGACCTCATCGACCGCGCCGAGGACCTCTCCGTGCTGTCGGTGCACATGCCGGTGCTCGCGGCCACCGACATCCTGGTCACCAAGCTGATGACGCTCGACGAGCACTACTGCGACTTCGCGCGCCTCCTGCCGGTGGCCCGGGCGCTGCGCGAGCAGGTCGACTGGCCGTCCGTCCGGCGGGAGGTCGCCGGCAACGACTTCGCCGTCGTGTTCCTCGACCTGCTCGGCCGGCTCGGCGTCGTCGATCCCGAGGTGGTCAGCGGCTGAGCAGGGTCGCGGCGGCCGCCAGCGCCGTCGCGACGACGGCGACGGTGACCACCGCGGCCGCGGCCGGCGCCGGCCCGGGGGTCCGGGCGAGCGCGCGGGCCCGCCGGCGCGCGAGGACACCGAGGACGCCGAGGCCGGTGAGCGCCACCGCGGCCGCGAGGGCCAGGGGCAGCACCCGCTCGTCGAGCACGGCGTGCGAGCCGAGCACCGCGGCGACGCCGAGCAGGCCCAGCCCGGTGCGCTGCCAGGAGAGGACGGTGCGCTGCGGCTGGGTCTCCGGCGCGGTCATCAGGCGACCTCGACGACCAGCAGCACACCCACCAGCAGCACCACCGCCGTGACCAGCGCGACCAGCACCGGGACCTCGGGACCGACGCTCAGCGGGGCGTCGGTGGCGATCGCCCGCTCGTTGCGCCGCCACCGCCGGTAGCCGGCCAGCGCGGTGCCGAGCCCGGTCGCCACGAGCGCCAGGCCGACCGCGCCGCCGCCCCAGGACGCCCCCAGCCGGGGCACGTACGCCGCCACCGCCACCCCGCCGGCGACCAGCGCCAGCCCGGTGCGCAGCCAGGCCAGCAGGGTGCGCTCGTTGGCGAGGGTGAACCGGTAGTCCGGGTGCGGGGGAACCGGGTGCGCGGCGGACTCGGACGCGGGCGGCACCCGGCCAATCTAGGTGCGCGGGACGGCTAACCTGGCAGCGAGCGGTGCGCCCGCGCCGCCGTCCGCCGGCCCGCGCCGGGACACCCGCGAGCAGAAGCGACCCGAGGGATCAACGTGCCCACCGGCAGAGTCAAGTGGTTCAACCCCGAGAAGGGCTTCGGCTTCCTCTCGCGCGAGGACGGGCCCGACGTCTTCGTGCACAAGGACGCCCTCCCCACGGGCACCGCCGAGCTCAAGCCGGGCCAGCGGGTGGAGTTCGGCATCGTCGCCGGCCGCCGGGGCGACCAGGCGCTGCAGGTGCGGGTCCTCGACCCGCTGCCCTCGGTGGCGGCCAAGGTGGCCGAGGCGCGGCGGAAGAAGCCCGACGAGCTGGTCCCGATCATCGAGGACCTCATCAAGCTGCTCGACGACGTCTCGAACTCCCTGCGCCGCGGCCGGCACCCCGACCGCGCCGAGTCGCGCAAGGTCGCGGCGGTGCTGCGGGCGGTCGCCGGGGACCTCGAGGCCTGACCGTCAGCCGGCGGGCGTCGTGGTGGGAGTCGTGGTGGGCGTCGTGGTGGGCGTCGTGCCGACGTCCCCGCCGGCGCGCAGGAAGCCGATCGGCCAGGAGCCGGTGAGCAGGCAGTCGTCGTGCTCGTCCTCGACGACGACGAGGAAGTACGCCGGCGGGACGACGTCGGAGCTGTTGATCCCGTCGAACGTGGTCGTGCCCGCGTCGACGTCCACCTCGCCGAGCCGCTCCTCGAGGCGCTCGTCGAACACCTGCACGCTCCAGCCGTTCGCGGCGACGTCGTCGGGCACGGTGAGCGCGATCGGGGTGTCGGGGGAGACCTCGACCACCGGCGGCGAGACGTCGTAGCGCTGCCCCTGGCCGGACCCGCAGTACTGGCTCGGCCGGGCGGTGACCTCCTGCGGCCCGGCGGTCACCGTGACCTCGGGCGGGGTGTCCGACGAGCCGGACGAGCCGCCGCACCCGGTCAGCACGGCGGGGAGCGCGCCGGCCAGCAGGACTGCGGCGGGGCGGGTGGGGGTCCTCACGGGCGGGGTGCCTCCGGCACGGTCGGGGCGTCGGGCGCGGCGGGGACGGCGCCCGGGACGGTGGCGGCGTTCGGGTCGACCGGCGCCCACCGGCGGCGGCGCGGTGTCCACAGCACCAGCCCGACGGCGAGCACGAGCAGGGCCGCGGCCACGGTGAAGCCGAGCCAGCCGATCGGCGGCAGCGCGATGCCGAGCGCGCCGCCGAGGACCCAGGCCAGCTGCAGGACGGTCTCGGAGCGGGCGAACGCCGAGGCGCGCAGGCCCTCGGGCACCTCGCGCTGGATGATCGCGTCGAGGGCGACCTTGCCGAGGGCGTTGGCGACCGCCGCGACCCCGGCGACGGCGGCCGCGGTGGCCAGCCCGAAGAACACCGCGGCGAGCACGGTGACCGCGGCGGCGACGCCGGCCGACCAGACGACCACCCGGTCGGGGTCGGCGTGGTGCAGCCGCGACCCGATGCCGGTGCCGAGCACGCTGCCCGCCCCGGCCGCGCCGGCGATGGCGCCCAGCGCGAGGCTGGCCTCCCACCCGCCGTCGACGGTGGCCTGCACGAGGAACGCGGAGAAGATCGTCAGGAAGCCGCCGAGCCCGCGCAGCGCCGCGTTGGCGCGCAGCGCGAGCACCACGTGCGGGTTGACCGGGCGCCGCCGGCGGCCGGCGACGGGCACCGGGCCGGTGCTGAGCACGTCGGCCGGCTGCTCGCCGGCGGGGACGTCGACGTGCCGGGGCAGCCGGACGGCGAGCACCGCGGTGACGGCGAAGACCGCGGCGGTCACCCACAGCAGCGGCTCGAAGCCGAACGCCCAGGCGAGCCCCGCGCCGATGCCACCGAAGACGCCGGCGGTGACCAGGCCGAACACCGACAGCCGGGCGTTGGCCGAGGTGAGCGACATGGCCCCGGGCAGCACCCGGGGGACGACGGCGGCGCGCAGCACGTTGTGCGCCTTGGACAGCACCAGCACGCCGAGCGCCGCGGGGTAGAGCAGCCAGTCGGTCTGGTGCGCGGCCATGACCAGCGCCAGCGCCGCCCGGCCCAGCGAGGCCGCGCCGAGGGCCCAGCGGCGGCCGCGCTGCAGCCGGTCCAGCAGCGGGCCGACCACCGGGGCGACCACCGCGAACGGCGCCATCGTGACCAGCAGGTACAGCGCGACGTTGCCGCGCTGCGCGTCGGCGGCCGCGGCGAAGAACAGGGTGCCGGCGAGCGAGACGGCGACCATCGCGTCGCCGGCCATGTGCAGGGCGTTGACCCACAGCAGGTGGGTGAGGCCGCTCTCGGCGGCGCCGTCGGCCCGGCTGGCGGCGCGCACCCGGGCGACGGCCGCGCCGGTGAGCTCGCGGGTGCGCGCGACGGCGACCCGGGTGACGGTCACCCGCGGCTGCGCCTGCGGCGCCGCCGGCGGCTCGGCGGGCGGCGGGACCGGCGGGGGGGCGTAGCCGGGCGGCAGCGCCTGCGGCGGGGGGCCGTAGCCGGGCGGCGCCGGGGCGGTCGGCGGGCCGTGCCCGGGCGGGGGTGCTGCGGCCTGCGGCTGCGTTGCCGGGCGGGGCAGGTCCAGCGGGGTGGTGTCCAGGCGCTCGGGCGGGACCGGCTCCGCTCGCGACCGGCGCAGCGGGCCCCGGCGGGACCCGGGCGGACGCGACGACGGCACGTCCCCATGGTGCCGCACCTGCCTGGCAGTCCGGGGTGGGCGTGATCACGCGGGCTGCCCGCGTGCGCGTCGCCGGCACCCCCGTCTGGGAACATGGGGGCCGTGACCCCCGATCCCGCCCCCAGCGACGTGCTGACCGGCGCGGTCGACCTCGCCCGCGCCGCGGCCGAGGAGACCGCCGGCGACCCCGCGGTGGTCGGCGAGCACCTGGGCGCCTCCCCGGAGCGGCCCGGGGACGCCGCGGCTCCCCTCGACGTCCTCGGCGAGGTGGTCACGCACTCGTTCGCCAGCCGGCTGCCCGGCTACGTCGGCTGGCACTGGGCGGTCACCCTCGCCCACGTCCCGGGCGAGGACGGGGCCACCGTCGACGAGGTCGTGCTCCTGCCCGGCGACGCCGCGCTGCTGGCGCCGGCCTGGGTGCCCTGGCACGAGCGGCTGCGCCCGGGCGACCTGTCGGTGGGCGACGTCCTGCCGGCCACCGAGGACGACCCGCGGCTGGTGCCCTCCTACACGGCCGAGGACGACGCCGCGGCCGACCCCGAGGCGCAGGCGCTGGCGAGCGAGATCGGCCTGGGCCGGGAGCGGGTCATGTCCCGCGAGGGGCGCAGCGCCGCGGCCGCCCGCTGGCTGGCCGGGGACTTCGGCCCGCGCGCGCCGATGGCCCGCCACGCCCCGGGCCCGTGCGGCACCTGCGGCTTCTTCCTCCCGCTCGCCGGGTCGCTGCGGACCCTGCTCGGCGCCTGCGGCAACGAGTACGCGCCCGCCGACGGTCGCGTCGTCGCGGTCGACTACGGCTGCGGGGCGCACAGCCAGGCCACCCTCGTCGGCGGGGAGCCGGCCGAGGTCGTGACGTCGGCGCGCTACGACACCGCGGAGTTCGACGTCCTCACCGACTAGCGGCCGTGCCCGTCAACGGCGGGGCCCCAGCTGGCCCTGCCAGCGCATGACCGCCAGCCCCACTCCGGCCAGCACGATCCCGGCCACGCAGGTCCACGTCCACACGCGGTCCACCCGGTCGCCGAGGAGCAGCAGGACAACGAGGGCGAGCGCCCACAGCGCCGTCAGGGCGAGGACGACGCGGGCGGTGTCGACGCGCAGCGGGGGAGGGGCCTGCTTCAGGGGGCCGGGTGCAGCGGGGCGGGACACACGGCCGACACTAGGCGTCGTCCCCCGGAGACCGGCGGGGAGGCGCGCGTGCGGTGTGGCACGCTGTCGCGGCTCGCCGCCCGGCAGCCGCATGTCCGCAGGAGCCCGCATGCCCGAGAAGTCCCGTCCCGCCCGCGGCGCCCGCGCAGCCCGCGTCGACACCCCCACGGGGGGCACACCGGCCGACGTCGCGGTGGAGGCGCCCCGGCCGCGCCGCAGCGCCGGCCCGCAGGTCCGGCCGCGCAACGGGCTGGACCGCTACTTCGGCATCAGCGCGCGGCGCAGCACGGTCGGCCGCGAGGTCCGCGGCGGGCTGACCACGTTCTTCACGATGGCCTACATCGTGGTGCTCAACCCGATCATCCTGTCCGGGGTCGACGTCACGGGCGCCTCGCTGCCGTTCGGGGCCGTCGCCGCGGTCACCGCGCTGGTCGCCGGGGCGCTCACCGTCGTCATGGGCGTCGTCGGCCGGTACCCGTTCGCGCTGGCCACGGGCCTCGGCATCAACGCGATCGTCGCGGTCTTCGCCGCCACCCAGCTGGCCTGGCCGGAGGTCATGGGCCTGGTCGTGCTCGAGGGCTTGCTGATCACCGTCCTCGTGCTCACCGGCTTCCGGCGGGCGGTGTTCGAGGCGATCCCGCCGCAGCTGAAGACGGCGATCGCGGTCGGCATCGGCTTCTTCCTCACGATCATCGGCCTGGCCGACGCCGGGGTGATCCGCCCCGGCTCGCCGCTGATCAGCTTCGGCGTGGGCGGCCAGCTCGCCGGGTGGCCGCTGCTGGTGTTCGTCGTCGGGCTGCTGCTCACCGCCGTCCTGGTGGTGCGGAAGGTCCGCGGCGCGCTGTTGATCGGCATCGTGGTCTCGACCGTGCTGGCGATCGTGGTCGAGGCGGTCGCGGAGATCGGGCCGCGCGTCGGTCCCGACGGCCAGGAGCTCGACGCGCGCGGCTGGGCGCTGCAGGTGCCCACCCTCCCCGCCGACGTCATCAGCGCCCCCGACCTGTCGATCGTCGGGCAGTTCTCGCTGTTCGGCGGGTTCGAGCGGATCGGCGTCGTCGCCGCGCTGCTCATCGTCTTCTCGATCATGATCGCCGACTTCTTCGACACCGTCGGCACGGTCACCGCCGTCGGCGCGGAGGGTGACCTGCTGGACGAGGACCGCAACCTGCCCGGCGCGCAGCCGGTCCTGCTGGTCGACTCGGTGGCCGCGGCGGCCGGCGGCGCGGCGAGCGTCTCGTCGAACACGACCTACATCGAGAGCGCCTCCGGCGTGGCCGACGGCGCCCGCACCGGCCTGGCCAGCGTCGTCACCGGCGTGATGTTCCTGCTGGCGATGTTCTTCACGCCGCTGGTGCAGGTCGTGCCCTCGGAGGCCGCCGCCCCGGCGCTGGTGATCGTCGGCGCGCTGATGATCAGCCAGATCCGCACGCTGACCTGGGACGACATGTCCCTGGTCATCCCGGCCTTCCTCACCATCGCGCTCATGCCGTTCACGTACTCGATCACCAACGGCATCGGCGCCGGCGTGGTCAGCTACGTCCTGCTGCGCACGGCGGTGGGCCGGCGCCGCGAGGTGCACCCGCTGATGTGGGTGATCGCGCTGGCGTTCGTCGTCTACTTCGCGCTGGAGCCACTCCAGCAACTGTTCTGAGCGGCGCTAACGACCGGTAGTCTGGACCCGTGACCCGGTCGACGCTGGACACCGCAGCGCTCGCCCACGACCTGCGGCTGGCGGTCATGCGCTTCTCCCGCCGGCTGCGCAACCAGCGGGTCGACACCTCGGTCACCCTCACCCACCTCGCCGCGCTGTCCACGCTCCAGCGGCACGGCGCGATGAGCCCGGGGGAGCTGGCCGCGCACGAGCGGGTGCAGCCGCCGTCGATGACCCGCGTCGTCGTCGCGCTCGAGGGCATGGGCCTGGTCACCCGCACGCCGCACCCGACCGACGGCCGGCAGGTGGTCATCGACCTGACCCCGGCCGCCGAGACGCTGCTGGCCGAGGAGGCCCGGGCCCGGGAGGCGTGGCTGTCGGGCCAGCTGCAGCGGCTCACCCCGCAGCAGCGGGCGACCCTGCGCGAGGCCGCGGAGATCATGGAGGAGCTCGCCGGTGGGTGACGTCGACGCCTGCTGAACCGAGCCCGGGGGGACCGGCTGCCGGCGGACGCAGCCCGTTCCGGTCCCTCCGGGTGCACAACTTCCGGCTCTACGCGTCGGCGAACCTGGTCAGCCTGACCGGCACGTGGATGCAGCGCATCGGCCAGGACTGGCTGGTGCTGCAGCTGTCCGGCGACAGCGGGGTGGCGCTCGGCCTGATCACCGCCCTGCAGTTCGGCCCGACGCTGCTGCTGAGCCTGTACGGCGGGGTGCTGGCCGACCGCTACGACAAGCGCCGCGTCCTCGTCGTCACCCAGGCGCTCATGGGCCTGCTCGCGCTGGGCCTCGGCACGCTGGTGGCCACCGGCGCCGTCGCGCTCTGGCACGTGTTCGTCCTGGCCGGCGCGCTGGGGTGCGTGTCGGCGGTCGACGCCCCGGTGCGCCAGGCGTTCGTCTCGGAGATGGTCGGCGGCGACCTGCTGGCCAACGCGGTCGGGCTCAACTCGACGATCTTCAACGGCGCCCGGCTGGTCGGCCCGTCGCTGGCCGGGCTGCTCATCGGCGCCTCGGGCGGCGACACCGCGCCGGCGTTCCTCGTCAACGCCGGCAGCTTCGCGTTCACCATCGGCGCGTTGCTGCTCGTGCGGGCCGGGGAGCTGCGCCGCAGCGAGCCGGTCGCGCGGGCCCGCGGGCAGCTGCGGGCGGGGCTGGCCTACACCTGGTCGCGCCCGGACCTGCGGCTGGCGATGGCGCTGGCGTTCGTGATCGGCACTTTCGGGTTCAACTTCCAGGTCACCATCGCGCTCATGGCCCGCGAGGTGTTCGACCTCGGCGCCGAGGCGTTCGGCCTGCTGTCGACGACGTTCGCCGTCGGCTCGCTGACCGGCGCGTTCCTGTCCACCCGCCGCAGCGCCCGCCCGCGGCAGCGGTTCCTGGTCACCGCGTCGGTCGTGTTCGGGCTGCTCACCGTGGCCTGCGGCCTGGTGCCGGGCTTCTGGGCGTTCGCCGTCCTGCTGGTGCCCACGGGCGCGGCCGCCCTGGGGTTCAGCGTGGCCAACAACAGCTTCGTGCAGCTGGGCGCCGACCCGCAGATGCGCGGGCGGGTGATGGCCCTCTACTTCACGTGCTTCATGGGCGGCACGCCGCTGGGCGCCCCGCTCATCGGCTGGGCCTCCGAGCACCTCGGCGCGCCGTGGGGGCTGATCCTGGGCGGGCTGGTCGTCGCCGCGGCCGGCGCCGTCGCCGGGCTGTGGCTGGCCCGGGGGCGGCGGGTCCGGCTGGAGGCACGCGTCGTGCCGCCGCGGCTGCGGTTGCACGTCGGCGCGCGGGAGCCTGCGGGTCCCTGACCGGGCCCCCTGGCGGAGCGCGGTGTCCGCACGTACCGTCGCGGCCACCGTCCCCACGGAGTGACGATGACCTCCGCCCTGCTGCAGCTGGCCGGCATCACCGCGATGCTCGTCGGCGCCTTCGCCCTGATGGGTTTCGCCTTCCGCCTGCTCACCGGGCAGTTCCTGTGCGACCTGCGCGCCCGCCGGAGGGCTCGCGAGCAGCCGGCGCCCGTGCGGGCCGCGCCCCGGCCGGTCCAGGCCGTCGCCGCCGACCTGCGGCGGCTGGGCCGCCAGCTCGACGCCGTCCCCGCCGGGGTGCCCCAGGCCCGCCGCCGGGGCCTGCAGGCGGCCTACGACGACGTCCTCGCCGAGGCCGCCCTGCTGCTCGACATCCGGCACGAGCTGGGCGCCGTGCCCCCCGGCTTCCCGCGCGACGTCGAGCGGCTGCGGGTGGAGACCGAGCTGGCGGGGGCCGGCCTGGTGGTGCGCTGAGCGCGCCGGCGCCGCTGCGGCTGTTCGTCGCGGTGACCCCGCCCCCGCCGGCCCGGGACTCCCTCGCGGCGGCGGTCGCGCCGCTGCGCGAGGCCCCCGGCGCGCCCCGCTGGGGCGACCCCGCGCGCTGGCACCTCACCCTGCTGTTCCTCGGCGCCGTCCCGCCGGCCCTGCTGGAGCGGCTCACCGCCGCGGTCGGGTCCGCGGTCGCCGGCACGCCCCCGGCGGTGCTGCGGCTGGCCGGCGCCGGCCGGTTCGGGTCCGCGCGGCGGCCGCAGGTGTTCTGGGCGGGCCTGGACGGCGACGTCGCCGTCGTCACCACCCTGGCCGGGCGGCTGGCCCGCGCCGCCCGCGGGCTGGGCCTGCCGGTCGAGGACCGGCCGTTCCGCCCGCACCTCACCCTCGGCCGCTGGCACCCCCGCCGCCCGGCCGACGGCGACCTGCCCGCCCGGCTGGCCGGCTACCGCGGGCCGGAGTGGGCCCTGGCGGAGGTGACCCTCGTGCGCAGCACCGGCGGGCGGCACGAGGTGCTGGGCACCTGGCCCGTTCCCGACCGGGCCGGCCGCGGGAGCGGGCCCGCGGTCAGGTGACGGCGCCGGGCACCGGGAGGACCGCCTCGGGGTCGACCTCCTCGCCCGGCTCGAGCTCCTCACCGCCGTCGGGGACCTCGTCCTCCGGCAGTTCGTCCTCCGGCAGTTCGTCCTCCGGCAGTTCGTCCTCCGGCAGCTCGTCCTCCGGCAGCTCGTCCTCCGGCAGCTCGTCCTCCGGGGTCTCCTCCTCGGGCGCCTCCACCGCCCGCGGGTCGATCGCGTCGGCCCACAGGAGGAAGGAGCCGAACCCGTAGCCCGGGCCGGGGTCGAAGTCCGGCGCGGCGTTGAAGTAGGAGGTGCCGTCGCAGGCCATCAGCCCCAGGACCACCTCGGCGACGATCGTGCCGCCGACCGGTCCCAACCGGGTGCCGCCGAGCAGCTCGGCCTCCTTGAGCACGTAGAACCACAGCGGTGCCCTGCCCTGCCAGCCCGGCTCGGTCAGGCCCAGCTGCTGGTTGGTCAGCGGGGTGATCCCCATCGCGGCCGCGACGTCCTGGCCGGCGGGCAGGCCGAGCCGCTTGCCGCGGAGCAGGTTCCGCTCGGCGAGGGAGGTGATCGCCCCGGCCGTCGGGGCGACCACGGTCGGCGGCAGGGTCGACAGGGGCAGCGACAGCCGGGTGTCGATCAGCCGTGCCAGGTTGCGGTCGTCGGGCGTGGTCATCCCCGGGATCTCGAAGAAGTAGTTCCAGTCGATCCACAGGTCGGCGGGCACCGGCCGGTTGCCCCGCAGGTCCTGGTGGCCCTCGTTCGCGAAGACCGGCACCGTGTGCCGGTCGTGCACCTCGTACTCGGCCCGGATCATGCTGTGCCCGAACCGGTAGGCCGCCCCGGAGTACTCGACCGGCATGTACGGCCGGCGCCGGTCGCGCGGCCGGTAGAAGCGCGCCGTGCACTCGATCGGGCCGGTGCCCCGGCGGCGGAGCAGCCGGCTGACCACGTCGCGCCCGACGATCCGCGGCAGGTAGTCGTTGACGATCAGCCACTGGTAGTGCCAGCGGACCTGCTGCCGGGCCTGCTCGAAGGTCATCCCCTCGTCGCGCAGCCGGTTGTGCAGGCGCAGGAAGACCGCGTGCAACTGGGCCACGACGAGGTTCTCGTCGTTGCGGGGGTCGCCGAGCCAGGCGGCGCCCACCTCGTCGCGGGGCAGGTCGCGGACGCCGTCGTGGTCGTTGCACAGCAGGTACCCCGGGCGGGCGGGGTCGTAGAGCTCGGGGCTGCCGGCCGGCCCCCGGCCGTAGACGTTGCCCAGGTCGAAGCGCGGGGTGTCGTAGTTGACCGTCCCCCGCGGGTCCTGCTGCTGGAGGGTCAGCGGCGTGCGGTCCAGCGTCATGTCGTGGTCGATGAACTGGCCGAGGTAGATGTAGCCGGCCGGCATCCCCGGGTTGTCCGACGCCGGGTCGCTGTCGGCCACGTCGTCGAGCGGCGGACGGTCGTCGGTCATGCGCACCGCCAGCGCGGTCAGCAGCGCGTCCGGCGGGCTGAAGGCCGGGAGCTGCTTGAACATCACCCCGAACCGCGCCTCCCGGTCGCGGCCGATGCGCACCGCGACGTCGCTGCCCCGCGGGTTGCCGACGGCGTGCGCGCCGCGGGGAGCCCGGCGCGGAGCCGGTGGGGCGGGGGAGCGGGGCGGCGCCGCGGGCGGCCGCGGTGCGGCCTGTGCCGTCCCGCCGAGGACCGGCAACGCGGTCAGGGCCGCGAGTCCCGCCAGCACCGAGCGCCGGGTGAGCCGGACCGCGGCCGCGTCACGTGACCCGCTGAACGGGCAGCCGCCCCCGTCTCCCTCGAGACCCCGCACGATCCGCCCCCGCCGTCGGTGAGCGTGCCCCCCGCCGGCCGCTCTCGTCCCGGGGAGCGTCACGGCCGGACCAGCGGGCGGGACATCTCCGGGCGAGGGGTCGGTGCACCCCCAGTCCTGGGGACCGGTCCGGCGGGCCGCCGCGCTCGGGGTCCACGCGGTCACCGAGCGTCGACGGGCTCACCACGCGTACTCCATCGGAGCGGGCCGGAAGCCGGGGAAGACCTCGTCGAGGCGGTCGAGCTGGGCCCGCTCCAGCCGCACGTCGAGCGCGGCCAGCGACCCCGCGAACTGGTCCGTCGTGCGCGGGCCGACGATCGGCGCGGTGACGCCGTCCCGGTGCAGCAACCAGGCCAGCGCGACGTCGGCCGGGGCGAGCCCCCACCCGCGGCAGGCGTCCTCGTAGGCCTGCAGGGCCGGGCGGTGCCGCTCGATGCGCCGCTGCTGGCGGTCCTCCGTGCGGCGGGTGCCCTCCGGCTGCCCCAGCGCGCCGGCGAGCAGGCCGCCGGCGAGCGGGCTCCACGGGATGACGCCGATGCCGTAGTGCCGCGCGGCGGGGAGCACCTCGAGCTCCACGTGCCGGGTGAGCAGGTTGTAGTGCGACTGCTCGCTGACCAGCCCGAGGAAGTGCCGGCGGGCGGCGGCCTCGTTGGCGGCGGCGAGCTGCCAGGCGGCGTGGTTGGACGACCCGACGTAGAGCACCTTGCCCTGGGCGACGAGCGTCTCGCAGGCCTGCCAGATCTCGTCCCACGGCGTCTCGAGGTCGACGTGGTGGAACTGGTAGAGGTCGATCCAGTCCGTCTGCATCCGGCGCAGCGACTCGTCGGCCGAGCGCACGAGGTTGCGCGCGGACAGGAACGTGTCGTTGGGCCACTCGCTCATCGAGCCGTAGACCTTGGTGGCCAGGACGGTGCGCTCGCGGCGGCCGCCGCCCTGCGCGAACCAGGTGCCCAGCACCTCCTCGGTGCGGCCCTTGCCGGCGTCGAAGCCGTAGACGTTGGCCGTGTCGAAGAAGTTCACGCCCTCGTCGTGCGCGCGGTCCATGATCGCGTGGGCGTCGGCCTCCTCGGTCTTCCAGCCGAAGTTCATGGTGCCCAGGCACAGCCGGGAGACCGACAGGCCGCTGCGCCCGAGGTGCGTGTACTCCACGGGGGACCACCCTGGCACCCTGTCCGCCGTGCCGCAGACCGACACCGTGCAGTCCGCCTTCGACCGGGCCACCGCCGTCACCCGCACCGAGGGCGGCGGTGTCCGGGCCGAGCTGGACCCGGGCTGGGACGTCGGCAGCGGCGTCCTCAACGGCGGCTACCTGCTCGCCGTCGTGGCGCGGGCGGCGCTGCTGTACAGCCCGCACCCGCACCCGGTGGCGCTGTCGGCGAGCTACCTGCGCGCCACGCCGGGCGGGCCGGCCGACCTCGCGGTCACCGCCGGGCCGGCCGGGCGCACGCTCGCGCACTCCTCGGTGCTGCTCGCCGGGGCGGGCGGGCCGTCCCTCGCCGTCCAGGTGACGACGGCGACCCTCGGCACCGACCCCGCGGACTACACGGTCAACCCGGCGCCGGAGCTGCCTCCGCCCGGCGAGTGCGTGGCGACCCGGACCACCGAGGGCGGGCCGGCCGTGGGCCTGGCCCGGCAGCTGGACACCCGGCTGGACCCGGCGACGGCGGGCTGGGTGTCCGGCCGGCCCTCGGACCGCCGGTTGCTCCGCGCCTGGATCCGGCTGGCCGACGGCCGCGACCCCGACCCGCTGGCGCTCCTGCTGTTCGCCGACGCGCTGCCGCCCACCGCCTTCGCCGTCGGGAAGCCCGGTTGGGCGCCCACCGTGCAGCTGCAGGTGCTGGTGCGCGCGCTCCCGGCGCCGGGCTGGTGCGTCGTCGAGTCCCGGTCCACCGAGGTCACCGGCGGCTGGTCGGACGAGGAGTGCCGGATCTGGGACTCCACCGGCCGGCTGGTCGCCCAGGCCCGGCAGCTGGCCCGCGTCGCGCGCTAGTCCCGCCTCGCCTGCTCGTCCCGCCGGCCCGGGAGGGCGACGTCCCCGGTCAGGTAGCGCTGCAGGGTGGGTCCGACGGCCGCGACCAGTTCCTCGGCCGGCGCGGAGGCCAGCGGCTCGACGCGGAGCACGTAGCGGGTCATCACCACGCCGACCAGCTGGGAGGCCACCAGCGCGCCGCGGGCCTCGCCCTCGGCGGGCGGCAGGTCGAGGGCGCCGAGCACCCGTCGCAGCACCTGCGAGACGAGGAACTCGCGCAGCAGCCGCGCGGTCCACTCGTTGCCGACCGCGGAGCGGACCAGCGCCAGGCCGGCGGGGCGCATGGGGCCGTCCCACACCCGCAGCAGCATGCGGACGACGTTCTCCCCGAGGTGCTCCGGGCCGGCCGCGAGCACCTCGGGGAGGAAGGCCTCGGGGTCGGCCGGGGCCTCGATCGCGGCGAGGAAGAGCTTGTCCTTGGTGCCGAAGTAGTGGTGCACCAGGGCGGGGTCCACGCCGGCGGCCGTGGCGACCGCGCGGATCGACGTCGCGTCGAAGCCGCGCTCGGCGAAGGCGGCGCGGGCCGCAGCCAGCACCGCCTGCCGGGTGTCGGGGTTGCCGGGGCGCCGTCCCGAGCGCCGTGCTGCCGTCAGCTGGTCCTCCTCCGCAGGGTCGCCGCCGCCAGGGCGAGGGCGAGCACCGCCGCGCCGGCCACGATGCCGACGTCCCGCCACATCGTCCCCGTCTCGGCGGCCGACCGCCCGACCTCCTGCAGCGCCTCCACCGCGTAGGTCAGCGGCAGCACGTCGCTGATCGCCTGCAGCCAGCCGGCCATCTGCTCGCGGGCCACCAGCAGCCCGCAGAGGAAGAACTGCGGCAGCACGATCACCGGCATGAACTGCACGGCCTGGAACTCGCTGCGGGCGAAGGCGCTGGCCAGCAGGCCCAGCGCCACCCCGAGGACGGCGTTGGCGACGGCGATGAGCACCACCAGCCACGGCGACCCGGCGATGTCGAGGTCGTAGAGCGTGGTGGCCACCGTGACCGTGACGACCGCCTGCACCGCGGCGGCCAGGCCGAAGGCGGCGCCGTAGCCGAGCAGCAGGTCCAGCCGGGACAGCGGGGTGGTGAGCAGCCGCTCGAGCGTGCCGGAGGTCCGCTCGCGCAGCATCGCGATGCTGGTGACCAGGAACATCACCACGAAGGGGAAGACGCCGAGCATGGTCAGCCCGACCCGGTCGAAGACGCTGGGCTGACCGGGCAGCGTGGGCACGTCCCGCCAGAGCAGGTACAGCAGCCCCAGCAGCAGGCTGGGCAGCAGCACCATCATCGCGATGGTGCGGTGGTCGTGCCGCAGCTGCCGCAGCACCCGGGTGGTGATCGCGCCGGTGAGCCGGGGGCTCAGGACGGCGGCCGGGGCGCTCACGCCGCCACCTCCTGCTGCTGCGCCCGCACGAGGCGGAGGAAGGACTCCTCGAGGTCGTCGGTGCCGGAGTCGGCGCGCAGCCGCGCGGGGGTGGAGTCGGCCAGCAGCCGGCCCTCCCGGAGCAGCAGCAGCCGGTCGCAGCGCCCGGCCTCGTCCATGACGTGGCTGGAGACGACGAGGGTGGTGCCGGCCGCGGCGAGGGCGTGGAACCGGTCCCACAGCTCCACGCGCAGCACCGGGTCCAGGCCGACGGTCGGCTCGTCGAGGACCAGCAGTTCCGGCTCGCCCACCAGCGCGCAGGCCAGGGACGCCCGGCCGCGCTGGCCGCCGGAGAGGTCGCCGACCAGCTGCCCGGCGGCGTCGGTCAGGCCGACGGCGGCCAGCGCGTCGTCGGCGGCGCGGGCGCCCCGGCCGTACAGGGCGGCGAAGTGGCGGGCGTTCTCCCGCACGGTGAGGTCGGCGTAGACGCTCGGCGCCTGGGTGACGTACCCGACCCGTCGGCGCAGGCCGGGGGAGCCGGCGGGCTCGCCGAGCACGGTGACCGTGCCCGAGCGCACCTTCTGCACGCCGACCAGCGCGCGCATGAGCGTCGTCTTCCCGCTGCCGCTGGGCCCCAGCAGGCCGGTGACCCGCCCGGCGGGGACCGCGCACGACAGGTCGTGCAGCACCCGGCGGCGCCCGCGGTCGACGACGAGGTCGGTGACGGTGACGGCGTCGGTCATGTCGGCCTCCCGAGTGGCGAGAACTCAACGCCTGATGAACTCAACGCTAGATGAGTTCCGCGGGCGCCGTCAACGGCCCCGTGCGCGGGGAGGGGTCAGCGGCGGCGGGCGGCGGCGTCGACCAGCGCGATGAGCAGCAGCGGGACGGCGCACCACAGCCCGAGGACCCACGCGGCGCGGGCCACGCCGTCGCCGTCGAGGTAGGCCAGGCCGCGCAGCGCCCGCACCGCCACGCCGGGCGGCAGGACGGAGGCGAGCGGTTCGAGCCAGCCGGGCAGGTACTCGGGGGGGAAGCTGCCGGTGCTGGTCGCGGCGCCGACCGTCAGCAGCACCGCGGTGGCGACGAAGGTGCCCGCGCCGCCGAGCAGGCGCAGGGCCAGCGCGGCCGCGCAGCCGCACGCCAGGGCCAGCAGGCCCACGAGCCCGGCCACCGGCCAGGAGCCGGCGGGCAGGGCGGCGAAGACCGGGCCGGCCAGCAGGGCGCCGGTCAGGCCCGCCGCGGCGGCGAAGAGGACGGCGCTGAGCAGCCGCAGCCCCAGCCGCTGCTGCGGGGCGACCTGGTAGCTGGTGATGCCGAACAGGAAGCCCCCGAGCACCACGCCGAACGCGAGGTGGTCGATCGCCCGCCCCCGCTGGTCGCCGGCCGCCAGCGGCGTGAGGTCGGTGACCGTGGGCGGGGTGCCGGTCCGCGCGGCGACCGCCGGGACGAGGACCTCGGTCAGGTCCTGCGTGACCGCCCGGCCGTGCGCCCCGGCCACCAGCAGGGCCGGGCCCGGCGGCCCCAGCACCAGGGCCGCGTACGCGTCGCCGGAGGTCACCGCCCGCTCGGCGGCCCCCGGGTCGGGCAGGGCGACGAACCGGACCGCACCCGGCCGCGCCTCGTCCACCGCCTGCCGGACCGCGTCGACCTCGGCCGCCGGGCCGGTGACGCCGACGGGCAGGTCGTGCGGCGCCGCGGTGGGGAAGGCGGCCAGGTAGACCACGACCAGCAGGGTGCCGATGGCGACGGCCACCGCCGCCGGCAGGACGATGCCGCGCAGGCCGGCCCGCGCCGGGGACCCGTCCGAGCGCTGCTCCTCGGCCGCCTGGTCGGCCGGGCCCGGGGGAGGGGCGAGGCCCGCGGGCACTCAGTGCCCGCCCAGCGCGGCGCCGAGCAGGTGCCCGCTGCTCCAGGCGCTCTCCACCTTCGACGGCGCCCGCCACCCGTCGCCGCAGACGCCGACGCCCTCGGCCAGCCCGAACGGCTCCTCGCGCGGCGCCGCCGGCTTGGCGAACGTCCAGCGGTGCACGTGCGTCCACGCCGGCGGCGCGTCGATGCCCAGCGCCCGGCACACGGCGGCGGTGACCTCCGGCGCCGCCCGGCCGGGGTCGTCGAGGTGCGCGGCGGCGGTGCCCGGCGTCGTGTGCGCCACCAGCACCGGGGCGCCGTCGCCGCGCCGGTCGCCGTCGTCGGCGATCCACTCGACCACCGGGTCGTCGTGCACGAAGGCGCCGTGCAGGTCGGCCGGCCAGGAGCGCTGGTCCCAGCCCAGCGCCACCGCCAGGGTCGGCTGCCAGGGCCGCGCGTCCTCGTCGCCGAGCAGGCGGGCGGCCAGGTCCGGCGGCAGCAGCCGGCGGGCCTGCGGGTCGGGCAGCGCGAGGACGGCGGCGGGCACGTCCGCGCCGTCGACCCGGGCGCCGGGTTCCACCCGCTCCACCGCGGACTCCTGGACGACGTCGAGGCCCGCGGCGAGGTCGGCGACCAGCGAGCGCAGCCCGCCGGGCGCGGCGTACCGGACCGGGCCGCTGCTGCTGTCCCGGATCCCGTCCGGCCCGGCGACGGCGAAGGTGTCGGTCCACGGCCGGGCCAGCCCGCGGGCCACCCAGTCCTCGACGACGGCGGTGAAGGGCGCGCCGGCCGACGCGGTCAGGTAGGAGGCGCCGAGGTCGGTGACCCGGCCGGCCAGCGTCCGGGACGCCATGCGGCCCCCGGGGCGGCGGCCGCGGTCGCGGACCCGCACCGGCACGCCCGCGTCCGCGAGCGCGCGGGCACAGGCGACGCCGGCGATCCCGGCTCCGACGACGACGGTCTCGTGGGGCACCACTGGATCCTGCGGGCAGCCGGCGCGGACCGCTCGGGGAGGATCGGGGCGTGAGCGTGCCGATCACCGACGTCGCCGACGAGCGGGTGGCCGACTTCCGCGACCTGCACGCCGGCGACCGCCCCGCCGGGCGGGCGCGGGGGACCGGCCCGGTGATCGTCGAGGGCGTCCCGGCGGTGCAGCGGCTGCTGGCCTCGCCGTACCGGGTGCGGGCGGTGCTCGGCGTACCCGGGCGGCTGGCCGAGCTGGACCTGCCCGAGGGCGTGCCGGCCTACGAGATGGACAAGTGGGCGCTGTCGGAGCTGATCGGCTTCCGGCTGACCCGCGGCGTCCTGGCCTCGGCGGACCGTCGCCCCCCGGCCGACGTCGGCGCGCTGCTGGCCGGGCCGGACCCGGCGGCGCCGCGGCGGCTGGCGGTGCTCGAGGCGCTCAACGACGCCGAGAACCTCGGCTCGATCGCCCGCTCGGCGGTGGCCCTCGGCGTCGACGGGCTGCTGCTGGACCCGCGCTGCGCCGACCCGCTCTACCGGCGCGCGGTGCGGGTCTCGATGGGACACGTGCTGGTGCTGCCGTTCGCCGTCCTGCCCGACTGGCCGGCGGGGCTCGAGCGGCTGCACGCGGCCGGCTACCTCACCGTCGCGCTGACCCCCGCCGCCGACGCGGTGGACCTGGACGAGGTGGACCCGCGGGCGCACCCGCGCACCGCGGTGCTGCTCGGCGCGGAGGGACCCGGGCTCACCCCGGAGGCGCAGGCCGCCGCCCGGGTGCGCGCCCGGATCCCCATGCGGGCCGGCGTCGACTCCCTCGGCGTCGCCGCCGCGGCCGCCGTCGCGTTCGCGACCCTGAGATGAGTCGCCCTCCGGCCCCCTCGCAGGGGCCCGCGGCG
The DNA here is from genome assembly GCF_054050475.1 of Geodermatophilus sp. SYSU D00525. Classification (NCBI taxonomy): domain Bacteria; kingdom Bacillati; phylum Actinomycetota; class Actinomycetes; order Geodermatophilales; family Geodermatophilaceae; genus Geodermatophilus; species Geodermatophilus sp. SYSU D00525. The sequence continues at coordinate 70,541 of NZ_JBJGZK010000014.1, read as the reverse complement.
AGCGTGCGAGCCGTGGGAGCGAGGGGGTCCTCCTACTGACGCAGGGACCAGCGGGCCAGGATGGCGCGGGCCTCCTCGGCGCGGGAGGGGTCGCACATGACGTCGTACCGGCTCGCGGTGACCTGCGAGACGCTGGTGAAGTCGCGCTGGCCGCGGGTGGCCGCGTAGCCCACGGCGCCGAACAGCGCGCCGAACGCGAGGCCGATGAGCAGCCCGGTCAGCACCGCGCTGAGCCAGCTGGTGCCGTCGGGGGCGAAGATGCCCAGCAGCAGGCCCACGAACAGGCCCCACCAGGCACCGCCGGCGGCACCCGCGCCGATCGCCCGGCCCCAGGTGAGCCGTCCGGTGACCCGCTCGACCAGCCGCAGGTCGGACCCGATGATCGTCACGTTCTCGACCGGGAACTTCTCGTCGGAGAGGTGGTCCACCGCGGCCTGCGCCGCCTGGTAGGTGTCGTACGACCCGACCTGGACACCGCCCAGGGGCATCGACACGGACATCGACATGTTGCGCTCCACTCCCGCACTCGTTCGGTTGTGGACGACGTACCCGCGGCCCCCCGGACGGACACGTCGGTCCGGAGCGGTGAGCGTACTGCTCAGCGGTTGCGGCGGACCCCGAAGACGATGTCCTCCCAGGCGGGCACCCGGGCGCGCGGGTCCTCGTCCTCGCCGTCGGACTCGCCGGTGCGCAGGACGACGGTGTCGTGCTCGGAGACGTCCTCGTCCTCGGTGGGGTCGGTGCGCCGCTCACCGCCGCCGGGGCGCGGCTCGTCGGCCGGCGGCACCGGCCGCTCGGGCGCGGGCCGCTCCGGGACGGCGGCGTTGCGGTGCACGGGCAGCGCCGGGCGCTCGGCGGGCACCCCGGGGACGACGCGGACCAGCCGGGTGCCCTCCGCGAAGTCGCGGGTGGGGGCGTCGAGGGGGCTGACCGCGCGGCCGGCGAGGTCGTAGGCCCACTGCGTGGTGCCCTCCTTGGTCCCGGCGCGCCAGGCGGCGGTGACCACCCAGGTGCCGTCCTCGGAGCGGGCGGCGTCCCAGCGGACGGCGTCGAGGTCGGCGCCGAGCAGCCGCAGCCGCTCGGCCATGAACTGCTGGAGCGGCTCGCCGGAGGTGCCCTCCGACAGCCGGACCCGCGCCTGGCGGGCCTGCTCGGCCATGCGGGCGCGCTCCTGCAGCACCGTGTGCGCGAAGCGCATGATCCGCTCGACCCGGGTGCCCGAGGCGGCCGCGACCTGCTCGGGGGTCTCGCCGGCGCGGATGCGGGCCTGGATCACCCGCGGCGACAGGCCGCCGTCGGACTCCATCTGACCCAGCCGGCGGGTGTCCCCGCGGGCCGCGGCGCGCACCCGGTCGTCGATCGGCAGCTCGAAGCGCTCGCCCTCCTCGCCGTCCCCGCCGTCGAGGGCGAGGACCAGGCTGCGGCCGTCGTCGGACAGGCCCACGAGACGCAGCGAGCGCACGGGACCTCCTCGGGCGGACGGCGGGACGACGGGATCCCCTGGGTGACAGGGGACCACGCGCGAGGCTATCCGCGGCAGCCGGGTCCGTGCCGGACGTGCCCCGGCGTGGCGGGCCCCCGGGGCGCCCGGCCGGCCCGCCTTAGACTCGACCTCCATGCTGACCGGTCCCCGGGACGACGCCGGCCTCGTCCGCGACGACGGCGAGCTCAACCCCCGTTTCCTGCCGAGTCCGGTCGACGCGGGGCAGAAGCGCCTGCCCATCGACATGGACTACGTCCAGCGCGTGCTGCTGGAGATGCTCGACATCCCGAGCCCCTCCGGGCGCACCGACCACGTCATGCAGCTGATCGGCGGTGAGCTGCGCAGCCTGGGCATGGACTTCGAGGTCACCCGCCGCGGCGCGCTGCTGGCCGAGCTGCCCAGCGCCTCGCCCGGCGCCGACCGGACCGTCGTGGTGCACGCCGACACGATCGGCTGCATGGTCAGCGGGCTCAAGGACAACGGCCGGCTGGCGATCGTGCCGGTGGGCACGCACAGCGCCCGCTTCGCCGAGGGCGCCCGGGTGATCATCTTCTCCGACGACGTCTCGGGCGACTACCGGCACACCGGGACGATCCTGCCCAACAAGGCCAGCGGGCACCGCTTCGGCGACGAGGTCGACGAGCAGGGCGTGGGCTGGGACCACGTCGAGGTCCGCGTCGACGAGGTGGTGCACAGCCGCGCCGACCTCGAGCGCCTGGGCATCCAGGTCGGCGACTTCGTGGCCATCGACCCGCAGCCGGTGATCACCTCGAGCGGCTTCGTCAACAGCCGCCACCTCGACGACAAGGCCGGCATCGCCGCCGCGCTGGGCGCGTTCAAGGCGATCATCGACTCCGGCACCCAGGTGCCGGTGACCGCGCACCTGCTGGTCACCATCGCCGAGGAGGTGGGCCTGGGGGCCAGCCACGGCCTCGACGCCGACGTCGCCGAGCTCGTCTCCATCGACACCTCGGTGGTCGCGCCCGGTCAGGCGTCGTCCGAGCAGTGCGTGAACATCGCGATGCAGGACTCGACCGGGCCGTTCGACTACCACCTGACCCGGCACCTGATCGACCTGTGCCGGGTGCACGAGGTGCCGCACCGCCGCGACGTCTACAAGTACTACCGCTCCGACGCCGCCTCGGCGCTGGAGGCCGGCGCCAACACCCGCGCCGCGCTCATCGGGTTCGGCATCGACGGCAGCCACGGCAACGAGCGCACCCACCTCGAGGGCATCCGCAGCACTGCCGAGCTGGTCGCGCTGTACCTGCAGACGGACCTGACCTTCCGCAGCTGGGACCGTCGCCCGTCCGGCGACCTGCGGGACTTCCCGAGCACCGCCGTCCAGCCGGCCGACGGCGAGCAGGCCCGGTGAGGAGCCTCCGGACGTGCTGGAACGGCCCCCTCGCAGGGTCCCGCCGCGAGCCGCGCGAGTGGCGGGACCCTGCGAGGGGGTCCTTTCTCAGAGGCGCTCGACGACGAAGTCGATGCAGGCGGTCAGCGCGCTGACGTCGTCGGGGTCGACGGCGGGGAACATGCCGACCCGCAGCTGGTTGCGGCCGAGCTTGCGGTAGGGCTCGACGTCGACCACGCCGTTGGCCCGCAGCACCCTCGCCACCTCGGCGGCGTCGACGGACGGGTCGAAGTCGACCGTGCCGACGACGAGGCTGCGCTGCTCCGGGTCGGCGACGAACGGCGTCGTGTACGGGGTCTTCTCCGCCCACCCGTAGAGCCGGCTCGAGGACTCCCGGCTGCGGGCGACCGCGCCGGAGAGCCCGCCGAGGCCGAGCATCCAGCGGACCTGGTCGGCGAGCAGGAACAGCGTCGCGACCGCGGGGGTGTTGTAGGTCTGGTCCTTGGTGGAGTTGTCGACGGCGATCGACAGGTCCAGGAACCCGGGGATCCACCGCCCCGACGCCTTGACCTCCGCCACCCGCTCCAGCGCCGCCGGGCTCATCAGCGCGATCCAGAGCCCGCCGTCGGAGGCGAAGGACTTCTGCGGCGCGAAGTAGTAGGCGTCAGCCTCGGCGACGTCGACCGGGAGGCCGCCGGCGCCGCTGGTGGCGTCGATCAGCACGAGTGCGTCGTCGTCGGCGCCGTGCGGGCGCACCACCGGCGCCATGACCCCGGTCGAGGTCTCGTTGTGCGCCCACGCGTAGGCGTCGACGCCGGGCTGCGCCGTCGGCAGCGCCAGCGTGCCCGGCTCGCCCCGCACGACGACCGGCTCCTCGAGGAACGGCGCCTCGGCGACCGCGGAGGCGAACTTCGCGGAGAACTCGCCGTAGGTGCCGTGGGCGCTGCGCCGCCGCACCAGCCCCAGCGCGGCGGCGTCCCAGAACGCCGTCGACCCACCGTTGCCGAGCACGACCTCGTACCCCTCGGGCAGGTCGAACAGCTGGGCCAGCCCCTCGCGGACCTGCCGGACCAGGCCCTTGACCGGGGCCTGGCGGTGCGAGGTGCCCATGAACGCCGCGCCGTCGGACGCCAGCGCCCGCAGCGCCTCCGGGCGGACCTTCGACGGGCCGCAGCCGAACCGCCCGTCGGCGGGCAGCAGGTCGGCGGGGATGGTGGTGCTCATGCCGGTGGGTGCTCCTCGACGGGCGGTGCGGCCGCGGGTCAGGCGGGGGCGGCCTCGTTGACGGCCTTGACCGTGATGGTGTCGAAGCCGTCGACCTCCTCGGGCTTGCGCGCGGCCGGCCCGACGTAGCGGGCCGACGGGCGCACGAGGCGGCCGGTCTGCTTCTGCTCCAGGATGTGCGCGCACCAGCCGGCGGTGCGGGCACAGGTGAACATCGACGTGAACATGTGGCTGGGGACCTCGGCGAAGTCGAGGACGATCGCCGCCCAGAACTCGACGTTGGTCTCGATCGGCCGGTCGGGACGCCGCTCGCGCAGCTCCTTGAGCGCGGCGTTCTCCAGCGCCAGCGCGGCCTCGAAGCGCGGCGCGCCGAGCTCCTTGGCGGCCTTGCGCAGCGTGCGGGCGCGGGGGTCCTCGGCCCGGTAGACCCGGTGCCCGAAGCCCATCAGGCGCTCCTTGCGGTCCAGCAGGTCCTTGACGTACTTCTCCGCGTCGCCGGCCTGCTCCACGCCGTCGAGCATGTGCAGCACGCGCGAGGGGGCGCCGCCGTGCAGCGGGCCGGACATCGCGCCGATCGCGCCGGACATGGCGGCGGCGACGTCGGCGCCGGTGGAGGCGATGACGCGGGCGGTGAAGGTGGAGGCGTTCATGCCGTGCTCGGCGGCCGACGTCCAGTAGGCGTCGACGGCGGCGACGTGGCGGGGGTCGGGCTCGCCGCGCCAGCGGACCATGAACCGCTCGACGATGGTCGCGGCCTCGTCGACGCGGCTCTGCGGCACGGCCGGGACGCCGATGCCGCGCGCGGACTGGGCGACGTAGGACAGCGCCATGACCGCGGCGCGGGCCAGCTGGTCGCGGGCCTCGTCGTCGCTGATGTCCAGCAGCGGGCGGTAGCCCCAGAACGGGGCGAGCATCGCCAGCGCGGCCTGGACGTCGACGCGCACGTCGCCGCTGTGCACCGGGATCGGGAACGGCTCGGCCGGGGGCAGGCCGGGGCCGAACTTGCCGTCGACCAGCAGCGCCCAGACGTTGCCGAAGGTGATCTTGCCGACCAGGTCCTCGATGTCGACCCCGCGGTAGCGGAGGGAACCGCCGTCCTTGTCGGGCTCCGCGATCGTGGTCTCGAAGGCGATGACGCCCTCCAGGCCGGGTACGAAGTCGTCGGCCATCTCGCATGCTCCTCTGCGCGCGCGGACCTCGTGCCCGCACGTTCAGCGGCGCACGACTGCACCGCGACACTAGGCCCAGCGGCCGCCTCCGTTCCATCCGGGGCTGCCGCCCAGCGGGAGCCGTTCCGCACCCGGCCCCCGGCGCGGTGTCAGCATGGCGGGGTGGCCGACCTCTCCCGCATGCGCAGGGACTACGACCGCCCGGGGCTGCGCGAGGAGGACCTCGCGCCCACCTGGGTCGAGCAGTTCGACGCCTGGTTCCGCGACGTCGTCGCCGCCGACGTCCCCGACCCGAACGCGGTGGTCGTGGCCACGGCCGACGCCGACGGCGCCCCCGACGCGCGGATCGTGCTGCTCAAGGGCTACGACGAGGCCGGCTTCGTCTTCGGCACCAGCTACGCCTCGGCCAAGGGCGCGCAGCTGGCCGCCAACCCGCGCGCGGCGCTGGTCTTCCCGTGGCACGCGCTGCAGCGCCAGGTCCGGGTGACCGGCCGGGTCGAGCGGATCGGCGGCGCCGCCTCCGACGACCTGTGGGACCCCCGCCCGCGCGAGGCGCAGCTGGCCGCGGTCGCCTCGGTGCAGTCGACCGTCGTCGACTCCCGGGAGGAGCTCGAGGCGCGGGTGCGGCTGCTCGACGAGGAGACGACGACGGAGAAGGTGCCCCGGCCGCCGGTCTGGGGCGGCTACCGGGTGGTGCCGCGGACCGTCGAGTTCTGGCAGGGCGGCCCCGGGCGGCTGCACGACCGGCTGCGGTTCGTCCGCGACGACGAGGAGGGCGGCGGCTGGGTGCTCCAGCGCCTCGCCCCGTGAGGAAGGACCCCACCGGGCAGCTGCCCGTCGACCCGGTCGAGCCCGGGGAGGTCGCCGAGCCGGTGCCCGTGCCGGAGCCCGCCCCGCGCCGCCGCGGCTGGGCGCTGGACACCAGCCCGCTGCGCAACCCCGGCTACCGGCGGCTGTTCTGGGGGCTGACCGCGACGACGGTCGGCCAGCAGATGACGCTGGTCGCCGTCCCCGTGCAGGTGTACGCGATCACCCGCGACTCGCTGCTGGTCGGCATCACGTCGATGGTCTCGCTGGTGCCGCTGGTGGTCTTCGGCCTGCTCGGCGGGGCGATCGCCGACGCGATGGACCGGCGCAAGCTGATGCTGGTCACCGGGGTCGGCTCGGCGGTGACCAGCGCGCTGCTGGCCCTGCAGGCACTGCTGCCCGGCGGCGGGAACCTCTGGCTGCTGTGGCTGCTCGTGGCCGCGGTCTCCGGCTTCACCGCGGTCAACCAGCCCGCCCGCAGCGCGGTGATCCCGGCGCTGGTCGGGCCGGAGGGCGTGGCGGCGGCCAACGCGCTGGCGATGACCGTGCGGCAGGTCGGCGTCATCGTCGGCCCGCTGGTGGCCGGGCTGCTCATCGGCCTGGGCGACCTGTTCGTCGCCTACGCCGTCGACGCGGCCACGCTGCTGGTCGCCGTGCTCCTGGTGCGCGGGCTGCCGCCGCTGCCGCCGGGCGGGAACACCGGGCCGCTGCGGCTGGGGGCCGCCGTCCGCGGGGTGGGGGAGGGCTTCGCCTTCCTGCGCACCCAGCCGGTGCTGCTCATGACCTTCGTCGTCGACGTCATCGCGATGCTGTTCGCCTGGCCGCAGGCGGTGTTCCCCGAGCTCGCCGCCGACCGGTACGCCGGCTCGGCCAACGCCTACGGGTGGCTGTTCGCCGGCATCTCCATCGGCGCGCTGCTCATGGGCCTGACGTCGGGCTGGGTGTCGCGGGTCGACCGGCAGGGCGCGGTGGTGCTCGCCGCGATCGCCGTGTGGGGTGTAGCGATCATCGGGTTCGGGCTCGCGCAGTCGCTGTGGCTGGCGGTGTTCTTCCTCGCCGTCGCCGGCGCCGGGGACATGGTCAGCGCGGTGCTGCGCTCGTCGATGCTGCAGACCGCCGCGCCCGACGAGATGCGCGGGCGGATGCAGGGCGTGTTCATCGTCGTCGTGGCCGGCGGGCCGCGGCTGGGCGACCTGCGGGCCGGCGCGGTGGCCAGTGCCGCGGGCGTCGGCGTCGCGATGGTCTCCGGCGGCGTGGTCGTCGTCGTCGCGATGGCGGTGGTCGCGCTGCTGGTGCCCTCGTTCCGGCTGTTCCGGGCGTCCCGGGTCGCTTAGGCCAGGGCGCCGGCGACGACCCGCAGGTCCGCCACCAGGGCGTCGAAGGCCGCGGCGCGGGCGTCGTCCGGCGTCCGCAGGATCGCCGAGGGGTGCGCGGTCGCGAGCATCCAGGTCTGCGCCGGCTCGTCCTCCTCCGGCTCGTCGTCGCCGGCCTCGGCGCGGGCGACGCCCGGCGGCGTCCACGGCATGAGCTTCCCGCGCTCCTTGGTGATCCGGAACGACGGCGAGATGAGCGCCTTGGCCGCCGTCGCGCCCAGGCAGACGACGACCTCGGGCTTGAGCACCTCGAACTCCGCCTCCAGCCACGGCCGACAGGCCCGGAGGTGCTCGGCGCCCGGCGACTGGTGGATCCGCCGCTTGGGCGTCGGCGTGAAGCGGAAGTGCTTGACCGCGTTGGTGACGTAGGCGTCCCTGCGCTCGATGCCGGCGTCGGCCAGCGCCCGGTCCAGCAGCCGGCCGGCCGGGCCGACGAACGGCTCGCCCCTGCGGTCCTCCTGGTCGCCGGGCTGCTCGCCGACGAACACGATCCGCGCGGTCTCGGGGCCCTCCCCGAACACGGTCTGGGTCGCCGGCTCCCACAGCTCGCAGGCCCGGCAGCCGGCCGCGGCCTGGCGCAGCCCGTCCAGCCCGACGCCCGACGGCGGGCTGGCGGGGACGTTCTCCTGGCTCATGGGCCTGATGACACCGCAGCGGACGCCGGAGCGCGAGGGGAGCCGGCGGCCGTCCGGATCCGCTCAGCTCGCGAGGGCCTCCGCCAGCCGGTCGAGGCTGTCCGACCAGCCGGCCCGGTGCAGGTCCTCCCGTTCCCGCGTGGCGAACGGCTCCTGGGTCAGGGACAGCACGGTCCCGGTGCCGCGGTCCCCGAGGACGAGCGTCACCACCGTCTCCCGGTCGTCGGGTGCGGGCTCCTCGTACCGGAAGGTGTAGGAGAGCCGGCGGCCCGGGTCGACGGACAGGAACCGCCCGGACAGGTGGAACGGGGGAGCTCCCGGCGGCTGCACGGTGAACCGGTAGCGGCCGCCCACCCGCAGGTCGACCTCGGCGCCGACCAGCGTGAACCCCCGGGGTCCCCACCAGCGCACGAGCTCGCCCGGCTCGGTCAGCGCGCGGAACACCCGCCCGGGCGGCGCCCCGAGCACGCGGCTGAGGGTCAGGCGCAGTCCGTCGTCCCGGTCCACGGGTCGACGGTGGCACCCCGGGGGTCCCTCCCGGTGGTCCGGGCGCGCGGCGGGACACGGTCCCGGTCGGGCGGGCGTCGTCGCCTCGACCGATAGCGTCGGCGCGCACGGGGATCATGGGACGGAGGCACGGTGCTCGAGTTCGACGGGCTCCACAAGAGCTACGGGGACAACCGCGTGCTGGAGGGCGTCGGCTTCACCGTCGCCCCCGGCTCGATGTTCGGCTTCTGCGGGTCCAACGGGGCCGGGAAGACGACGACCATGCGCATCGCCATGGGCCTGGCCCGGGCCGACGCGGGCGAGGTGCGCTGGCGCGGCCGGCCGCTGGACGAGGAGACCCGCCGGCGCATCGGCTACATGCCGGAGGAGCGCGGGCTCTACCCCAAGATGCGGGTCGGCGAGCAGCTGGCCTACTTCGCCCGGCTGCACGGCATGGGCGCCGCCGCCGCGGCCCGCGCCGCGGAGGAGTGGTCCGGGCGGCTGGGCCTGGCCGCGCGCCGCGGCGACCCCGTCGAGAAGCTCTCGCTGGGCAACCAGCAGCGGGTGCAGCTGGCCGCCGCGCTCGTCAGCCGACCCGAGGTGCTCATCCTCGACGAGCCGTTCAGCGGCCTGGACCCGGTCGGCGTCGACGCGCTGGCCGAGGCGCTGCTCGAGCAGTGCCGGGCCGGGGTGCCGGTGGTGTTCTCCAGCCACCAGCTCGACCTGGTGGAGCGCCTGTGCGACTCCGTCGGCATCCTCGCCCGCGGCCGCATGGTCGCCACGGGCACCGTCGAGGAGCTGCGCCGCCGCGAGGCCGGGCGGCTGCTGCGGGTCGTCGCCCCCGACGCCGCGCCCGGCTGGGCCGCCGCCGTGCCCGGCGTCCGGGTCGTCTCCGAGCGGGCCGGTGACACGCTGCTGGAGCTGGCCGCGGGCGCCGACGACCAGGAGGTCCTCGCCGCCGCGGTGCGCACCGGCCGGGTCACGCACTTCGCCTGGCGGGAGGCCACGCTGGTCGAGCTGTTCCGCGAGGCCGTCGCCGACCCGGCGCAGCAGGCCGCCGACCGCGAGGAGGTGGCCGCGTGAGCTCCCCGCTCTCCAGCGCGCAGTTGGTCCGCCTGGTCGCCGCCCGCGAGGTCTCCACGCGCATCCGCGACAAGACGTTCATCGCCAGCTCGGTGCTGATGATCGTGCTCATCCTCGGCGTGCTGGTCTTCCAGATCGTCGTCAACTCCGGCGAGGACACCAGCCGGGTGGGCGTCGCCGCCGAGCCCGGGCGGGTGGGCCAGGCCCTCGAGGCCCAGGGCGAGGCGCTCGGCGTCGACGTCGAGGTGGTCCGGTTCGACACCGACGACGCCGCCCGCGCCGCCGTCGAGTCCGAGGACGTCGACGGCGCCCTGGTCGGCGCGGCCGCCGCCCCCGAGCTGGTGGTCCGCGAGCCGGACACCACGCTGGAGGCGGTCGTGTCCGGCGCGGTCGGGGCGGTCGCGCTCACCGACGCGCTGGCGCAGGCCGGCGTCGACCCCGCCGACCTGCCACAGCTGTCGGTGACCGCGCTCGACGGCGACGGCGACGGGCAGGGCGTCGTGGTCGCGATCGTCGGCGTCGTCGTGCTCTACAGCCTGCTCATCCTCTTCGCCCAGTTCGTCGCGCAGGGCGTCGTCGAGGAGAAGTCCAGCCGGGTGGTGGAGCTGCTGCTGGCCACGATGCGGCCGTGGCAGCTGCTGGCCGGGAAGATCCTCGGCCTCGGCGTGCTGGGCCTCGGGCAGATCGCCGTCATCGCCGCGATCGGGGTCGGCGGCGCGCTGGCCTTCGACGTCGTCGACCTGCCCGGCGAGCTGGTCGGCACGGTGCTGTGGCTGCTGTTCTGGTTCGTCCTCGGCTACGCGCTCTACGCGTCGCTGTTCGCCGTCGCCGCCTCGCTGGTCAGCCGGCAGGAGGACCTCGGCAGCGTGCTGACGCCGGCGTCGCTGGTGCTGGTCGCCGGGTTCGTCGTCGCGGTCCAGGCGGCGAGCGACCCGGACGGGACGCTGGCCGCGGTGACCTCGTACGTGCCGGGGCTGTCGCCGATGGTCATGCCGGTGCGCCAGGCGGCCGGCGACGTCGCGCCGTGGGAGGTGGGCGTGGCCGTCGCCCTCATGCTGGTGGCGATCGCGCTGGTGGTCCGGCTGGGCGGCCGGGTGTACTCCGGAGCCCTGCTCCGGACCAGCGGCAAGACCAAGCTGCGGGAGGCCCTGCGGGCCGGGCAGGCCTGAGCGCCGGGCGGCGGGACACCCGCCCGGACGAGCACCGGACACGTTGGGGTGACCTCACCCCTGCGGAGGGCGTGCGCCCAGGTCAGCCCGGCCATCATCGGCGCCATGACCGAGGACCTGGACGCGCGCCTCTGGCGGCTGCAGGCCTCCGAGGACGCCGACGAGCTGATCGACCTGGGCTGCGACCTCGCCGACGCCGGCCGGCAGACCGACGCCGAGTGGTGCTTCCGCCGCGCGGCGGAGCTCGGCGACGTCACCGGCTACTACGACCTGGGCAACAGCCTCGCCGCGCAGGAGCGCTGGAGCGAGGCCGCCGAGGCCTACGAGGTCGCCCTGGCCGGGGGCGAGGACGACGCCTGGCGCAACCTCGGGCTGGTGCTCGAGCAGCTCGGCGACCTCGCGGGGGCCATGGCCGCCTACCGCGGTGCCGCCGAGGCGGGTGACACCGCGGGCGGCCTGCAGCTGGCCTTCCTGCTGCGCGAGCAGGGGGAGCGGGACCAGGCCCTGGACGTCGCCGAGGAGCTGGCCGCGGCCGGCGACGCCGAGGCCGACGCCGTCGCCGCCTGCTGGCAGTGGTGCGCGACCCTCGACCCGGCCCTGGAGGACCGGCTGCGCACCGGCGCCGCCCACTTCGCCGCCGCCCGCGCCGACCTCGCCGCGCTGCTGCTGCAGACCGGCCGCCCCGAGGAGGCCCGGTCGGTGCTCGAGCGCGGCGCCAAGCTCGGCGAGCAGGTGGCCTGGCTGCCGCTGGGCAACCTCTACCGCGAGCTGCTCGCCGACGACGAGGCCGCCGAGGAGGCATACCGCGCCGGGATCCAGGCCGGCGACGCGTACTGCCACCACAACCTCGGCGTGCTGCTGGCCGACCGCGGCGACCTCCCCGGCGCCGCGGAGGAGTTCGAGCGGGGCGCCGCGGCCGGCGACCGGCTCGCCGCCGCCGCGCTGGCCCTGCTCCAGGGGAGCTAGACCAGCCGGCGCAGGCCGCTGAGCGGGCCGCGGTAGGGGTCGGCCGGCGCGCCGGTGACGCCGGGCCGGACGGTGAACAGCCGCCCCGCCGCGTCCTCGTCGCCGTCGCCGTGCGCGGTGCTGATCACCAGCAGGCCGCGGTCCGGTCCGGCGAAGGCGCAGCTGGAGGTGTTGGCCACCGGCACCTCGACGACGGCGAGCAGCTCGCCCTCCGGTGACCAGCGGCGCACCTGCCCGCCGCCCCACATCGCCGTCCACAGGCACCCCTCGTCGTCGACGGTGAGGCCGTCGGCCACGCCGTCGGGACCGCCGGTCTCCAGCAGCACCCGCCCGCGGCTCCACGCGCCGGAGGACGGGTCGTGGTCGAAGGCGTGCACCAGCCCGGGGCCGGAGTCGGCGAGGTAGACGGTGCGGTCGTCCGGCGACCAGCCCAGCCCGTTGGAGACGGTCAGCCCCTCGCGGACGGTCGTGACGGTGCCGTCGGTGTCCAGCCGGTAGAGGGTGCCGGCGCCGGGGCGCTGGTCGAAGGCCATCGTCCCGGCGTAGAACCGGCCGGCGCGGTCGCACTTCGCGTCGTTCATGCGGGTGCCGCCGTCGTCCGGGCCGCCGCCCTCGCCGGCCAGTTCCAGCAGCACCCGCGCGGTGCCGTCCTCGGCGAGGTGGGTGAAGCCCGCGCCGGCGGCGGCCAGCCACCCGCCGCCCGCGGCCGGGACGACGGCGCCGACGGTGTCGCCGGCGTGCAGCGAGCCGGTGTCCGTGAGGGTGTCGCCGTCGAGGGCGGCCCGCCGGACCCTCCCGGCGCTGATGTCGACCCACAGCAGCTCGGAGCGGGCGTCGTCCCAGGTGGGGCCCTCGCCGTGGTCGGCGCGGGCGGGGTCGGCGGGGGTGGCGCGCAGCGTCTGCACGCAGGGGAGCTTCCCCCGGGACACCCGCGCGTCACATGGGGGGCCGATACTGCCCGCATGTCGGAAGCCACCGTCGACGTCGCCGACCTGCGCCTGCCCGGGCGAACCCCGGAGGGGGACGGCCGGGCCGACGACGCCCCGCTGCGCGAGGACATCCGGCTGCTCGGCCGGGTCCTCGGCGAGGTGATCAGGGAGCAGAGCGGCGACGACGTCCTGGACCTGGTCGAGTCCACGCGCGTGCAGGCCTTCGCCGTCCGCCGCTCGGAGACCGACCGCGCGGAGGTCGCCGCCCGCATGGGGGACCTCGACGTCCGCGCGGCCAACCACGTCATCCGCGCGTTCAGCCACTTCTCGCTGCTGGCCAACCTCGCCGAGGACCTGCACCACGAGCGCCGCCGCCGGCACCACCGCCGGGCCGGGTCGCCGCCGCAGCCGGGCAGCCTCGCGGCCACCTTCGCGCTGCTGGACCGGGCGGACCTGGACCCCGACGTCGTCGCTCGGGAGCTGACCGGCGCGCTGGTGGTCCCGGTGGTCACCGCGCACCCCACCGAGGTGCGCCGCAAGACGGTCTCCCAGGTGCAGCAGCAGGTCACCGAGCTGATCCGGGAGCGCGACCGGATGGCGCCGGGCGAGGTCGACGAGGCCGCCTGGTCGGCGCAGCTGGAGCGGGCGGTGCTCACCCTCTGGCAGACGGCGCTGCTGCGGCTGTCCCGGCTGCGGCTGGCCGACGAGATCGACGAGGCGCTGCGCTACTACGACCTGTCGCTGTTCCGGGTGGTCCCCGAGATCAACGCCGACCTGCGCCGCGCGCTGCGGGAGCGCTGGCCGCACGCCGCCCTGCCGACCCAGCCGGTGCTGCAGCCGGGCTCGTGGATCGGCGGCGACCGCGACGGCAACCCGTTCGTCACCGCCGACGCCGTCCGCCGGGCCAGCACCCGCCAGGCCGAGACGGCGCTGGCCCACCACCTCGGCGAGCTGGTGCAGCTGTACCGCGAGCTGTCGATGTCCGACCGGCTGGTCACGCCGACGCCGGAGCTGGCGCACCTGGCCGAGGCATCCCGCGACGACTCGCCGTTCCGCGCCGACGAGCCCTACCGGCGGGCGCTCAACGGCGTGCACGCCCGGCTGGCCGCCACCGCCAAGCGGGTCGTCGGGCGGGTGCCCGGCGTGCCGCCGATCGCGGAGCTCGACCCCTACGACACCCCTGACGAGCTGCTCACCGACCTCGCCGTCGTCGACGCCTCGCTGCGCAGCCACGGCGCAGGAGCGCTGGCCGACGACCGGCTCGCCCGGCTGCGCGACGCCGTCGAGGTGTTCGGCTTCCACCTCGCCGGGCTGGACATGCGGCAGAACTCCTCGGTCCACGAGGAGGTGCTCGCCGAGCTGCTGGCCTGGGCCGGCGTCTGCCCCGACTACGCCTCCCTCGACGAGGCCGCCCGGGTGGAGCTGCTGGCCGGGGAGCTGCGGATGCGCCGGCCGCTGGTGCGCCCGGGCGCCGAGCTGTCGGAGCTGGCCCGCGGGGAGCTGGACCTGCTGGAGGCCGCCGCCGGGCAGGTCGCGCTGCTCGGGCCGCGGGCGATCCCGAACTACGTGATCAGCATGTGCGAGTCGGTGAGCGACGTGCTGGAGGTCGCCGTCCTGCTCAAGGAGGTCGGCCTGCTCGACCCCGACGGCGAGGACGGCCCCACCTGCCCGGTCGGCATCTCGCCGCTGTTCGAGACGATCGCCGACCTGCAGGGCGCCGGGGAGACGATGACCGCCGTCCTCGCCCAGCCGGTGTACCGGGCGCTGGTGGCCAACCGCGGCGACGCGCAGGAGGTCATGCTCGGCTACTCCGACAGCAACAAGGACGGCGGCTACCTCGCCGCCAACTGGGCGCTGTACCGGGCCGAGCTCGCGCTGGTCGAGGTGGCGCGGGGCGAGGGCATCCGGCTGCGGCTGTTCCACGGCCGCGGCGGCACGGTCGGCCGCGGTGGCGGCCCGAGCTACGAGGCGATCCGCGCCCAGCCGCCCGGCGCGGTGGCCGGTGCGCTGCGGCTCACCGAGCAGGGCGAGGTCATCGCGGCCAAGTACGGCGAGCCCGACCTCGCCCGCCGCAACCTCGAGGCGCTGGTGGCGGCGACGCTGGAGGCCACGCTGCTCGACGTCGAGGGCCTCGGCGACGGTGCCGAGGACGCCTACGCGCTGCTCGACGACCTCGCCGCCCGCGCGCAGGCGGCCTACCGGGCCCTGGTCCACGAGACCCCGGGGTTCGTGGAGTGGTTCCGCGCCGCGACGCCCATCCGCGAGCTGGCCGAGCTGAACATCGGCAGCCGCCCGCCCTCGCGCAAGGCCGGCGACCGGATCGCCGACCTGCGGGCCATCCCGTGGGTGTTCAGCTGGTCGCAGGCGCGGATCATGCTGCCCGGCTGGTACGGCACCGGGTCGGCGCTGGAGTCCTGGATCGGGGACGACCCGGCGCGGCTGGCGCGGCTGCAGGAGCTGCACCGGCGGTGGCCGTTCTTCCGGACGGTCCTGTCGAACATGGGGATGGTCCTGGCCAAGACCGACCTCGACCTCGCCGCCCGCTACGCGGGACTGGTGCCCGACGAGGAGCTGCGGGCGCGGGTGTTCGACCAGATCACCGCCGAGCACGAGCGCACCTGCCGGGTGCTGCTCGCGGTCACCGGCGACGACCACCTGCTGGCCGACAACCCGTCACTGGCCCGGTCGATCCGCAACCGGTTCCCCTACCTGGAGCCGCTGCACCACCTGCAGGTGGAGATGCTGCGCCGGCGCCGGACCGGGGACGACGACGAGCTGGTGCGGCGCAACATCCAGCTGACGATCAACGGGATCGCGACGGCGCTCCGGAACTCGGGTTGAGCCGGGACGGGCTCAGCGACCCGGGCTGACGTCGAGGCGGTTGGCCTCCAGCCAGGCCGCCAGCCGGTCGCCGTCCCACGGGCGGCGCCGGCGGGCGGCCGCCATCGCCAGCCCGCGCGGCAGCTCGGCGAGCGCCAGCACGATCCCGGCGGCGCCGGGGGCGTCGCCGTCGCGGAGGTGGTCGAGGACCGCGCGACCCCGCCGGGCGAGGAAGACCGCCGTCTCCCGGACCGGCCGCTCGGCGTGCTGGGGGAGGAGCACCTGCACCGTGCGGGCGTAGTGCCACTCGCGCAGGAACACCCCGCGGGCGGTGCGCCCGCCCTTGCCGTGCCGGAAGACGGTGTCGGGCACCCGCAGCAGCAGGTGCCCGGCCGCGCGCAGCCGCCGGGAGGCGTCCCGGTCCTCGTTGTAGAAGAAGTACAGGGGGTCGAAGCCGCCGGCGGCGAGGAACTCCGCGCGGCGCACGAGCAGCGCGGTGCCGCTGAGCTCGGAGGCGGGGAACGGCGGGCCGGGCGGGTCGTCGTCCTCCCCGGGGCCGTGCACCGCGGGCGCGGCCCAGACCGCCCGCGGCTCGGCGTCGAGGACCGCGGCCAGCCGGCGCAGCATGCCGGGGTCGGGCTCGCCGTCGGAGTTGACCAGCGCGACGTAGCGGCCCGTGCAGGCGCCGAGCGCGAGGTCCATGGCGCGCGCCCAGCCGAGGTTGCGCGGCGAGGACAGCACCCGGGCGTCGGCGTCGGGGTGGCAGTCGCGCAGGAGGGCGCGGGCGGCCGCGGAGGTCGCCGGCGCGGCGGCGTTCTCCACCAGCAGCGCCCGGCCCCGCCACCCCCGGCCGGTGGCCGCCGCGACCGCGGCGTGGTGCCGGGCGAGCATCTCCGGCGCCTCCCGGTGGACGAGGAACACGACGTCGACGTCGTCGAGGGAGGGGCGCGCGGGAGCCGTCACCGTGGCGCCCTACCCCGGGCGCGCCGGTGGCCTACCGTGCCGGGAGGGGACGGACGGCGGGGGGACCGTGGCGGGCACGATGCGGGTGGCGTCGACGGGCGAGGACCTGCGCGCCGCGGCCCGGCTGCTGGGCGTCGGCCCGGCGGCGCTGGCGCCCGAGCTGCTCGACCCCGGCGCGCGGCTGCTGGTCGGCGACGACGCCGCCGCGCACCTGCGGCGCCGCTGGACCGACGAGGGCACGACCGAGGCCGTCGTCCTCCACCGCTCCACGCACGTCACGGGCCGCGCGGCGCTGCTCGCCGTCGCCGCGGCCTGGGGCTGCTCGCAGGTCCGCGACGCGGGCACCGGCCGGGTGGTCGAGGTGGCGCCTCCGCCGGACGACGCACCGCTGACCGCGCGGTTCGCGCACCTCGCCGCGCTGGCCGCCACCAGGGTCGAGGTGGCCGTGGCGCTGGCCCGCGACACCGGCCGCGACCGCCGCAAGGACGACGGCAGCTGGTCGATGGCCGCCGACGAGGCCGCCCACGCCGCCGCGGCCGGGACGCTGGCCCCGCTCGGCGTGCCCGTGCTGTCGGAGGAGCGGCCCGACCCGGCCGTGCCCGACGGCGACCCGTGGATCGTGCTCGACCCGCTCGACGGCACCGGCAACTTCCGCGCCGGCCTGCCGCCGTGGGCGTTCTCGGCGGCGCTGGTGCACCGCGGCCGGGCGGTCGCCGGGCTCGTCGTCGACCTGTCCTCGGGGCGCCGCTGGGCCGGGACCGCGGACACCGGCGCGCAGCGGGACGGCGTGCCGGCGCGGGTGCGGGAGGGCAGCACCGTCGTCGCCCCGTCGGGCCGGACCGTGCGGGTGCCCGCGACGGCGCACCGCGTGCGGGTGACCGGCTGCACCGCCGTCGACCTGTGCCTGGTCGCCGACGGCTCGGCCGGCGCCTGGCACGACCTGGACCGCAGCGGCACGCACGTGCACGACGTCGCCGGCGGGCTGGCCGTGCTGGCCGCCGCCGGCGGGGTGGCGCTGACCGCGGACGGCGACCCGCTGTCCCTGCGGCCGGACACCGAGACGCTGATCCGGTTCGTCGCGGCGGCCTCCGCCCAGGGCGCGCGGGACCTGATCGAGGCGGTGCGGGACTAGCGCGCCGCGGCCGCCCGCACCGCGGCCAGCAGGGACTCGCGCTCGTGCAGCGTGGTCCGGGCGCGGCCGCGGGTGGCGCCGAGGGCGACCTCGGCGGCGTCGATGGCCCGCCAGTCCTCCAGCAGCACCGGCTCGGCGCCGCGGGCGCGCAGCGTGCACACCAGGTCGTCGCGGTCGCCGTGCGGGCCGATCACCCCGGCCTCGGCGTCGGCCAGCAGCGACGCCACGGTCTCGCGGGCGTCGTGCTTGTTGGTGCCGACGACGCCGGTGGGCCCGCGCTTGATCCACCCGGCCACGTACTCGCCGGGGGAGCGGGCGCCCTCGCGCAGCACCCGGCCCTCCTCGTTGGGCACGGTGCCGGTGCGCGGGTCGACCGGCAGGCCGGGCAGGCCCTGCCCGCGGTAGCCGACCGAGCGGACGACGAGGTCGGTGGGCAGCACCTCGGTCTCGCCGGTGCCCACGGCCCGCCCGTCGCCGTCGACGGCGGTGCGCTCCACCTCGATCCCGGTGACCCGGTCGGTGCCGAGGACGCGCACCGGCCGGCGGTAGAAGCGCAGCCACAGCCGGCCGCGGCCGGGCTCGGGCCGGTGGCCGGCCCACTCGCGCAGGACGGCGAGGTTCCGGCTGGCGTTGCGGTCACCGGACAGGCGTTCCTCGGCGGCCGGGTCGAGGTCGAGGTCGGCGGGGTCGACGAGCACGGTGGCCCGCTCGAGCCCGTCGAGCTCGCGCAGCTCCATCGTGGTGAAGGACGCCTGCGCGGGGCCGCGGCGGCCGAGCACGGTGACCTCCTCGACCGGCGTCCCGGCGAGGGTGTCGAGCACGTGCTGGGGCATGTCGGTGGGCTCGAGCTCCTGCGGGGCGCGGGAGAGCACCCGGGCGACGTCGAGGGCCACGTTGCCGACGCCGACGACCACCGCCCGCCGCACGCCCTGCAGCGCGGCCTCGACCCGCGCGCGGTCGGCGTCGGGGTGGCCGCAGTACCAGGCGACCAGGTCGGTGGCGGCCAGGCTGCCGGTGAGGTCCTCGCCCTCGATCGCCAGCGCCCGGTCCAGCGCCGCCCCGTAGGTGTAGACGACGGCGTCGACGTGCGCGCGCAGGTCCTCGAGCGGGACGTCGGTGCCCACCTCGACGTTGCCGACGAACCGCACGCCGGGGTGGTCCAGCGCGCGGTGCAGGGTGTCACGGATCGCCCGCATCTTCGGGTGGTCGGGCGCGATGCCGTGCCGGACCAGGCCGAACGGGGTGGGCAGCCGGTCGAGCAGGTCGACGGTGACCGGGACCGGCGCCCGGCGGGTCAGCGCCTCGGCGGCGTAGATGCCGGCCGGGCCGGCGCCGACGATGGCGACCCGCAGCGGCCGCTCGCCGCCCGGGGCGGGGGATCCGTCGTCGGCCACGACTGGCATCCTGGCCCGGCCGGGGCGTCGTGCGCCAGATCACCGCCCCGGCGAGCCGACCGCCCACCTCAGAGGGGACCGCCCGTGTCCGTCGTCGTCGTCGCCACCATCAGCCCGAAGCCCGAGCACGTGGACGAGGTCCGTCAGGCCGTGCTCGAGACGGTGCCGCAGGTGCACGAGGAGCCCGGCTGCGAGCGGTACGCGCTGCACGAGGGGCGGGGGGTGTTCGTCATGGTCGAGCAGTGGGAGAGCCCCGAGGCGCTGGCCACGCACGGCAAGGCCGAGCCGCTGACCGCGCTGTCGGCGAGGCTCGAGGGCAAGCTCACCGAGCGCCCCGCCGTCCAGGTGCTCACCGCCCACCCCGCCGGCGACGCCGCCAAGGGCGCCCTCTGAGCTCACCCCTCCCGTCGAGATCACGTGATCTCGTACGTCCCGGTCGGCCCTGGCGTACGAGATCACGTGATCTCGGCAGCCGTCAGACCGCCTGGCAGACGGGGCACCAGTAGAGGTTGCGGCCGACCATCTCCTCGGTGCGCACCTCGGTGCCGCAGACCCGGCAGGGCAGACCGGTGCGCCGGTAGACGTAGTGCGCGTCCTCGCGGCGCACCGCGCCCGAGCGGCGGGAGCGGTCGGCCGGCTGCGTGGTCACGATCCGGCCCATCCGGACGCCGGCGCGCATGAGCACCACCAGGTCGTCCCACAGCGCCTGCCACTCCTGCGCGCCGACGTCGCGGCCGGGGCGGAACGGCGAGATGCGGTGCCGGAAGAGGATCTCGGCGCGGTAGACGTTGCCGACCCCGGCGAGCACCGACTGGTCCATCAGCAGCGCGCCGACCGCCGTCCGGCTGCGGCCGACCTTCGCGTACGACAGCGGGCCGCCCCGGCGCGTGCGCAGCGGGTCGGGGCCGAGCCGGTCGAGGATCGCGTCGACCTCGGGCTGGGTGAGGACGTCGCACGCCGTCGCCCCGCGCAGGTCGGTCCACACGCCCTCGCCCTTGGGCCCGTCGGCCACCCAGCGCATCCGCAGCGCGCCGCGCGGGGTCGGCGGGTCGCCGACGCCGGTCGTGTAGGTGCCGTAGAGGCCCAGGTGGACGTGCAGCACGTGGCCGCCGAAGTCGGCGAACAGGTGCTTGCCGTAGCTGGTGACCTCCTCGAGGACCCGCCCGTCGAGCAGCCCGGCGCCGGCGGCGAAGCGGCCCTGCGGGCTGGTGACGTGCACCGGCCGCCCGGCGAACAGCTCGGACTGCTCCCTCGCCAGCCGGTACAGGGTGTGGCCCTCAGGCACCGCGCACCGCCTGGTACCGGGCCAGCGCCACCCGGCGCTCCTCGGCGTGGTCGACGACCGGCAGGGGATAGCCCTCGGGCGGGCCGCCGGGCAGGGTCCACGGCTCGTGCACGTACCGGTCGGGGACGTCGCGCAGCTCGGGCACCCAGCGCCGCACGTAGACGCCGTCGGGGTCGAACTGCTGCCCCTGCCGGGTCGGGTTGAACACCCGGTAGTAGGGCGAGGGGTCGGTGCCGGTGCCGGCCACCCACTGCCAGCCGTGGTGGTTGCTGGCGAGGTCGCCGTCGACGAGGTGGTCGAGGAAGTACCGGGCGCCCCGGCGCCAGTCGACGTGCAGGTCCTTGACCAGGAACGACGCCACGATCATGCGCACCCGGTTGTGCACGTAGGCCTCGCCGTGCAGTTGCCGCATGCCGGCGTCGACGATCGGGTAGCCGGTGCGCCCCTCGGCCCAGGCCGCGAAGTGCTCGTCGGCGACCGGGCCGGTGTCGTACTGCATGCGCGTCATCTGCGGGGTGAACGGCTCCCGCGCGGTCTCGGGGCGGTGCCACAGGACGTCGGCGTAGAAGTCGCGCCAGATGAGCTCGCCGGTGAACTTCTCCACCGCCTCGGCGTGGTCTCCGGCCAGCCGCTGCGCCTCGGCGACCAGGGTCCGGGGGTGCACGGTGCCGTACTTGAGGTGCGCCGACAGCCGGCTGGTGGAGTCGGTGCCGGGGGTGTTGCGGCCGGTCGCGTAGCCGAGCAGCCGCTGGTCGCGGAACAGCGCCCACGCGTCCAGCCCGGCGCGCTCGCCGGCCGGGGGCAGCACGGTGCCGTCGAGGTCCTGCGCCGGCGGCAGGTCCTCGGAGCGGACCCCGTCGGCCCACGCGACGTCGTCGGGGAAGGGGGCGGGGGAGTGCAGGCCGCGCGCCCGCCAGGCCCGCGCGAACGGCGAGTAGACCCGGAACGGCGTGCCGTCGTCCTTGGTCAGCCGGCCGGGGGTGACGCCGTAGGGCGAACCGGTGCGGACGAACGGGACCCCGCCCAGCGCCCGCTCGACCGCCGCGTCCCGCGCCCGCCCGTAGACGCCGGCGTCGGAGGACACGTGCACGCTCGCCGCCCCCGTCTCGCGGACCAGGTCGGGGACGACGCGCGCGGGGTCCCCGGACCGGACCACCAGCGCCCCGCCCGTCTGCTCGCGCAGGTCGGCCAGGCAGCCGCGCAGGAACTCCCGCCGGGGCCGGCCCGCGGGCTCCCACAGCCGCGGGTCGACGACGAAGACGGGCACCACCGTGCCGTCCCGGCCGGCCGCCTCGACCGCGGCGACCAGCGCCGGGTGGTCGCGCAGCCGCAGGTCGCGGCGGAACCAGAGCAGGGCTGTCGGCACCCGCGCCAGGTTAGGTCGCCCGGCGCGGGGCCGCAGGTCAGCGCCGGGTCAGCGGTCGGCGGTGGCCAGCCCGAAGTGGGGCTTGTCGTCGTCGGCGACGAGGTCGAGCGTCTCGGGATGCTGCTGGATGTAGTGGCGCACGAAGGAGCAGTAGGGCAGGACGTGCAGTCCGCGCTCGCGGGCGGCGTCGAGGACGCCACCCACCAGGACCTTGCCGAGTCCGCGACCCCCCATGCTGGGGTCCACCTCGGTGTGCGGCAGGGCCATCGTGCCGTTCTCGACGTGGTAGCTGGCCAGTCCGACGACGCGCTCGCCGACCCGCACCTCGAACCGTCCCCGCTCGGGGACGTCGACCACCGTGGTCTCCATCGTTGCGTTCCCACCTCCGCTACGCCCCGGCGCCGTTGCCGGGGGCACGACGTGCATCTGGAACGGTAACGCCTCGGAGGCCGAGAGGTTTCCTGCGCGAACGGGTGTCCGCCGGAGGAGTCGGTCAGCCGGTGCCGCCCCACAGCGCCAGGACGGCGCCCGCGACGAACGCGATGGGGGCGAGGCGGAGCACGCTCGGGCCCCACGGGTCCTCCGGCCGGGAGGCGTGCGCGGCGCCGACGGCGAGCGCACCGACGGCGACGGCCAGGACCAGTGCCACGACGAGGAAATCCACGACGGCCTCCCTGCTCGCGCCTGGTACAGGTGTACTACGAAGCGGGGGTCAGGGGCGGGGGTTCGTGCGCGTCCATCCCCGGTCGTCCCGGCGGGCGCCGAGCGCGGCGCGGCAGCGGCGGCAGACGGCCTGCACCTCCTCGGCGTGCCGGCCGGACTCCGGCTGCACGTCGGCCCAGCTCACGTGCGGGAACCGGGCCAGCCGCGAGCGGGACAGCGACAGGCCGCAGACCGTCTCGTTGCGCCCGCGCTCCCACGCGTGCACCTCGCCGCTGGGGTAGCGGATGCCGTCGTCGGGGTCGGTCCACTGCCCGGCGGCCGCGACCGCGGCGTTGCGGAGTGCCATGCGTCCCCGGTACCCGCGGTGCCCGTCGGGGCCACCCCGACGGGCAGGAGGAACGCAGGCGCGTCCAGCTCGTCGCCTCCGACGCCACCCCGCCCGAGGTCCCGGCCGTCTCGGTGCACACCGACGACGTCGACGCCGCCCACGCGGAGGCCCGCGGGCTCCGCTACGGGATCGTGCACCCGCTGACGTCGCGCCCGGTCAGCTCAGGTGGTCGAGCCGGTCCCGCAGGAACTCCAGGTGGGCCTGCGCCCGGGCCGACACGCCGTCGAAGAAGGCCACCGCGGCGAGCATCTCGCGGTGGACCGCGCCGACGTCGACGCGGTCGGAGCCGAACGCGGTCTGCAACCGGATCAGGGCGCGGGACGTCACCGCCGTGTCCTCCGCGGCGTCGGGCCACAGCCCGACCAGCACGTCCTGGACCACGCTCCAGTGCGCGAAGACGTCGTCCCCGTCGAGGGTCAGCGGCTCCCCGGTCAGCGCCGGGAGGTCCTCGACGACCCCGAGCAGGGAGAGCCGGAGGTGCTCCCGCCAGGCCTCCAGGAAGCGGTAGACCACGAACCGGCCGGCCGGGTCCCCGGCGGTCAGCCGCGCGTACAGCAGGGCCGCCTCCTGGAGGACGCCCTCCCGCTGCTCGTAGGAGCCCTGCGGCCCGTCCCAGCACAGCGGCACGAGGAGCGCCTCCGGCGGCGCTGCAGGGACCGGCGACTCCGCGTCGTCCACCATGGTCCGGAACGGTAGAGGGCGGCCGCCGCGACCGGTACGCCGGACGCGGCGGGCGGTCACGTGCCCGCTGCGGACGACGGTGCCCCCGGCAGGATTCGAACCTGCGACACACGGTTTAGGAAACCGATGCTCTATCCCCTGAGCTACGGGGGCTCGTCGGCGCTCGGCCGACCGGGGCGTGCGGACCGAGGCTACCGGCACGCACGGAGGGGGCCCGCGGAGCGTCCCGGGTGTCTACCGTCGGTGCGTGTTGCTCGCAGTGGTCGAGATCGTGCTGCTGCTGGTGCTCGTCGGCCTGTTGCTGTCCCGCCTCGGCGTCTGGACGGCGGGACGGCGGGCCGCCCTGCCGCGGGCCCGGTGGGCGCCGGCGCACGACGAGGTCGACGGGCAGACGCGGGTGCTGCTCCGCCGCTCGTACCCGGGCACCGACGGGGTGCCGGTCGTCCTCGAGGACCGCGTGTTCGCGGCCTTCCCGGCCGACGACCCCGCCTGGGAGGCCCGCTTCACCGAGGCGATGGCCGGCGCCCGGTTCCGCTGCTCGTACCTGGACGCCGAGGACTCCGCCGGCTGAGCCTCCGCGGCGCGGCGGGCGGGGACGCGGGCAGGATGGCGGCCATGGGACAGGTCGTGGCCACCGCCGAACGCGTCGTCCGTGCTCCTGCCGAGCGGGTGCGGGCGGCCCTCGCCGACTACACCGGCACCCGCCGCGAGGTGCTGCCCGAGCAGTTCAGCGACTACCGCGTCGAGGCCGGCGGCCAGGGCTCCGGCACGCGGGTGCACTGGCGGTTCGCCGCGACGTCGAAGCGGGTGCGCGAGCAGGACGTCGTAGTCACCGAGCCCGACGGCACCCTCGTCGAGCGCGACACCCGCTCCTCGATGGTCACCACCTGGACGGTCACCCCGGCCGACTCCGGCAGCAGCACCGTGCGGGTGCGCACCACCTGGGACGGCGCGGGCGGCATCGGCGGCTTCTTCGAGCGCACCTTCGCCCCCAGGGGACTGCGCCGGGTCTACGACGACCTGCTCGGCCGCCTGGAGGGCCGGCTCACCTGACGACGGCGGCGCGGCGTGCGGTCACGGAGGACGATGGGCCGGTGACCGCCGCCCTCCCCGCCGTCCAGACCGCGGACGGCCTCGACGAGCTGGCCGGCCTGGTCGCCGACGGCGACGTCCTCGTCCTCTCCGGCGCCGGCCTGTCCACCGACTCCGGCATCCCCGACTACCGCGGCGCGACCGGCTCCCTGCGCCGGCACACGCCGATGACCTGGCAGACCTTCCGCCGCGACCCGCGCGGGCGGCACCGCTACTGGGCGCGCAGCTACGTCGGCTGGCCGCAGATGGCCGCCGCCCGCCCCAACGCCGGGCACTCCGCCGTCGCCCGGCTGCAGCGGGCCGGCCTGCTCGCCGGCGTCGTCACGCAGAACGTCGACGGCCTGCACCAGGCCGCCGGCGCCCGGGACGTCGTCGAGCTGCACGGCGGGCTGGACCGGACGGTGTGCCTGGCCTGCGGCGACGTCGCCCGGCGGGACGAGCTGCACCGCCGGCTGCGGGCCGCCAACCCGGCCTTCGGCCCGCGCGCGGACGAGGTGAACCCCGACGGCGACGCCGAGCTGCCCGACGAGGTGCTCGACGGCTTCGTCATGGTCGGGTGCACCGCGTGCGGCGACGGGCCGCTCAAGCCCGACGTCGTCTTCTTCGGCGAGACCGTGCCCCGCGACCGGGTGGACGCCTGCTTCCGGCTGCTCGAGGACTCCGCCGGCCTGCTCGTCCTCGGCTCCTCGCTGACCGTCATGAGCGGCTACCGGTTCGTGCTGCGCGCCGCCGAGCTCGGCATCCCGGTGGCGGTGGTCAACCTCGGCCCCACGCGCGGCGACGCCAAGGTCGACGTGAAGGTGGACGCGCCGCTCGGCGAGGTGCTGCCCGAGCTGGCCCGCCGCTGCGGCGCGTGACCCGCCGCGAGGTCCAGCACACCGAGGACGGCCGCTGGCTCGTCGTCGACGGGCGGCGGTGGCGGAAGGCGGACCCGGCCCTCCCCGACGACGTCCGCGCCCGGCTGCTCTCCCACCTCGGCACGGCGCGCGCGGCGGTGCGGGCGGCCACCGACCCGGCCGCCGTCCGGGCCGCCCGCGACCGGGTGCAGCTGGCCAAGACCGGGCTGGGGGAGCGCGGCCCCGCCTGGTGGGAGCAGGACGACGACGCCCGCCGTGCCCGCTGGGAGGCGGCGCTGGAGGCGCTCGGCGGTTGACCGCCCACCCGACCGGGCAGGAACCGCCGCGATGCAGACCTTCCTGCCGGTGGCCGACTTCGAGGAGAGCGCGCGGCTGCTGGACTCGCCGCGCCTGGGCAAGCAGCGGGTCGAGACGCTGCAGGTGCTGCGCGCCCTGGAGCTGCCCGACTACGGCTGGTCCTCGCACCCGGTCGTGCACATGTGGCGCGGGCGGACGGCGGCGCTGGTCGTCTACGGCCTGGCGATGGTGCGGGTCTGGCGCGAGCGCGGGTTCGCCGACAGCACGCGCACGCTGATCGCCGAGTTCGCCCCCGACGTGGAGGGTGCCGGCCAGGACGAGCTCGCCCGTGCCGGGATGCTGCCCTCCTGGGTCGGCGACGAGGCGCTGCACCTGTCCCACCGGTCGAACCTGCTGGCCAAGGAGCCGGACTTCTACCGGCCGCGGTTCGCCCCGCTGTTCGGCGCCGAGCCCGACGATCTGCCCTACGTCTGGCCCGGCCCCGACGACGTCCCGCCGGCGGCCGTGCCCGAGGGCACCCGGGTGTGGGTGGTGCGGCCGCGGGCGCACAACGAGCTGGGCGCGTGCCTGGCCGCGGGCGTCGTCGGGCTCGGCACCCAGTCGGGGGTCGACGTCGACGCCACGGGCCTGTCGCCGGCCGAGCTGCGCGCGCTGGCCAAGGAGATCTCCGGGCGCCGGCCGAGCAAGGACCTGCGCCAGCTGTCGGCCTTCCTCGACGAGATCCGCCCCGGCGACCCGGTGGCCCTGCCGATCGAGCACGGCGCCGGCCTGCTGGTCGGCGAGGTGCTCGGCGACTACCGGTTCGACGGCCGCGAGCTGCTGCCGCACCGCCGCCCGGCCCGCTGGGACCGGGTGGTCCCGCGCGCGGCGGCCCGCCCGCCGGCGACGCTGCAGGACCCCCGGGCGCTGTTCTCCGTGGTGCTCGACCCCGACGTGCTGCCGCCGTCGTCGGCCGGCACCACCTACCGCGAGCCGGCGCTCCCGCTCGTCTAGTCGAGCACCCCGGCGAGTACCGCCGCGGCCTGCGCCCGCCGCTCCGGGTGGTGGGCGCCGACGACGGTCCACCAGGCCGCGGCGTGCAGCCGGCGCAGCTCCAGCCAGGGCGCCAGTTCGGCGTCGGACGGGCCGCCCATCGCGTCCAGCGCGGCCCGGCCGTCCAGCCGGGAGGTGAGCCGCAGGCAGGCGAGGTCCCACTCCGGCGGGCCGGCGCAGGTGTCCTCGAGGTCGGTCCACCGCCGGCCGTCCGGCGTGGCCAGCAGGTTGCCGGGGTGCGCGTCGCCGTGCAGCGCCTGCACCCGGCCGCCCAGCCGGGGACGGAGGACCTCCACCCGCTCCGCCATCCGCGCGCGGACGGCGGGCTCCACGCCCCACGCGCCGGCCCGCTCGGTGAAGACGGCGAGGTCGTCGAGCGGGGTGTCCAGCGCGCGCCCGGTCACGGGCAGGCCGGCGAGCACCTCGTGCAGCGCGGTGAGCGCGGCGGCCACCCCGGCCGGGGACGGTGGCCGCGGCAGCACCTCGACGTGCCGCCAGAAGGTGAGCGTCAGCCCCCCGTGCACGTGCGGTCCCGGCGGCAGCAGGTCGCTCGGCGGGACGACCGCGGCGCCGGCCGCCGCCAGCGCTGCGGCGAGGGCGACCTCGCGGCCGGCCGGGCGGGCCGGGTCGGGGCGCAGCAGCGGCGTCAGCGTCGCCACCCGCGCCACGACCGGCACGGGGACGAGGTGGACGACGACGTTGACGCCGTCGTGCAGCACCCGCGGCCCGGCCGACCGGACGCCGTGCGCGGCGGCCACCGCGGTGGCGGCGGCCGCCGCGCGCCGGGCCCGGTCGCTCACGCCCCCGGGAACGGCACGTTCTGCAGGCGCACCTGGCCGCGGGCGACGAGCTTGCCGTCCTCGGCGCGGGTGAGCTGCACCAGCCACAGCTGCAGGGTGCGGCCCTGCTGCACGGGCTCGGCGACGACGTCGAGCCGGCCGGCGGTGACCGGCCGCAGGAAGTCGGTGCTGTTGTTCACCCCGACGGCGAACTGGCCGCGGTCGGCGACGGCGGTGCTGGCACCGATCGACGCCGCCGACTCGATCACCGCGCAGTAGACGCCGCCGTGCACGACGCCCCACGGGGTGTGGTGGTCCGGCCCGAGCTCGACGGTGCCGGTGACCCGGGTGCCGCTGACCTCGGCGACGTCGAACCCGGTGGCCGCGACGAACGCGCTGGCCCTGCTCCGGTCGACGTCGGGCACGTGCGCGCTCACGCGGCGTCCCACACGAGGCAGAACGGGTGGCCCACCGGGTCGGCGTAGACGCGGAAGTCGCCCCCGCCGCCGGGCAGTCTCCGCGCGCCCAGGGCGAGCACCTCGGGCTCCGCCTCGTCGACGTCGGCCACGTACACGTCGAGGTGGAACTGCTGCGGGCGCTGCGGGTCCGGCCAGTCCGGCGGGACCAGGTCCGGCGCCTGCTGGAACGCCAACCGGTGCCCGCGGCCGCTGACCACGACCCAGTCGTCGCCCGGGCCGCCCTTGCTCACCTCCAGCCCCAGCAGCTCGGCGTAGAAGGTGGCGAGCGCGTGCGCGTCGGGTGCGTCGATCACGACGGAGTGCAACTGGCCGATCATGGGCCCCATCCTGGCCGGTCGGCACCGTCCCCACCGCCCGCGATCGGGCCGTCCGTCGCAGGGATCCGGCCAGGGGGCAGGATCGGGACGTGCCCGACCCGACCGACCGGCCCCCCGTCCTCGGCTCGCTGACCTGGGTTCCGGCCGCCTCGCGCGCCGACCTGCTGGCCGGCCCGGTCGCGGCCGCGCTGGCCGGCCTGCCCGGTCCGGCGTGGGTCGCCCCCGTCGACGACGCGCTCGCCGACACCGCCGCGTTCACCGAGGCGTACGGGGTGCCGCCGGAGGCCTCGGCGAACTGCGTCGTCGTGGCCGCGCGCCGGGCGGGGCAGACGACGCTGGTGGCCTGCGTCGTCCTGGCCACCACCCGCGCCGACGTCAACGGCCTGGTCCGGCGGCACCTGGGCGCGCGCAAGGCGTCGTTCGCGCCGCAGGACGTGGCCGTCGCCGAGAGCGGGATGGCCTACGGCGGGATCACCCCGGTCGGGCTGCCGGCGTCGTGGCCGGTGCTGGTCGACGCCGCGGTGGCCGCTGCCGGGCTCGTCGTCGTCGGCTCGGGGACCCGCGGGGCGAAGCTCGCCGTCCCGGGGGCGGTGCTGGCCGCGCTGCCGTCGGCGGAGGTCCTCGACGGGCTCGGGGTGCCGGTGGTCGAGGCGCCCCCGCCGCCACCGGCGGCCGCGGCCGAGCGGGCGCCCGACGACCGCGACGTCGGCTGGGGCGAGCGCCCCGACGACTCCGACCCGGACCGCCGCTACCTGGAGGACCGGCCGCCGCACTGGGGCTCCGACTAGGGTCGCGGATCACCCTGCCGGTCGCGCAGCAGATCGCGGATCTGGGCGAGCAGCTCCACCTCGGTCGGCGCCGCGGGCCCGGCCTCGACGCCGCGCCGGCGCCGCTCGGCGATCCGCTTCGTCGGCAGCACGACGACGAAGTAGACGACCGCCGCGGTCAGCACGAACGTGATCACCTGGCTGACGAACGCGCCGTAGGCGAACGTCTCGCCGTTGACGGTGAACTCGCCGCCGACACCGCCGCCACCGGTGACCAGCGCGATCAGCGGGGTGAGGAACGAGTCGGTGAACGCGGTGACGACCGCGGTGAACGCGGTGCCGATGACCACCGCGACGGCCAGCTCGACGACGTTGCCGCGCAGCAGGAAGTCCTTGAATCCCTTGAGCACGCGGCCATCCCCTCACGGCGACCGCGGCAGGCTCAACGTCAGCGTGGCGGTGGTGGCCGCAGCGGCGAGAGTGGCGGCCGTGGCCTCGTCGACGGCGAGCACGAGCAGCCCGCCGTCGTCCCCGCCGGACCGGGGTGCGGCGAGGACCAGCGCGCCGCGGGCCACCGCCTCGGCCCGTCCCGCGCCCGGCGCGGTGGCCAGCACGTCGACCCGGTCCCCGGCGGCGGCGAGCCCCGCGACGGCGAGGTCGGCGAGCCGGACGGGCGCGGCCACCTGGCCGGCCGGCAGCAGCGCCGTCAGGCCCGGGCCGAGCAGCCGGACGTCGGTGACCGGCTCACCGGCGCGCAGCGGCGCGGCCAGCACCCGGCCGGTCAGCTCCGCCGGGTCGGCCGCGACGCCGGCCGGGACCGCGCCGGCCGGCAGCTCCGCGGTGGCGAGCAGGTCGGGGGTCAGCACCGTCCCGGCCGGCAGGTCGCCGGCGGCGGTGACCACCGGGGTGCCGGCGGGCGGGGCCACGGCCGGGACCGGCGGCGGGCGCAGGGCGAGCAGCAGCGCGCCGACGGCGAGCGCCGCCGCCAGGCACCGGCGCAGCAGGAGGGCGGGGGAGCGGGGACGGCGGAAGCGGACCACCGGCCCAGGCTCGCCGCCCGGTCGCCCCGGCGGCGCCGGCGCGGGCGGGCTGTGGAGCGGCCGCCCGGCTGTGGACGGCCGGGGCTCAGCTCGCGGCGGCCTTGCTGCCGCCGCCCGAGGACGAGGGCGAGGACGAGGGCGAGGGCGAGGACGACGAGGTGCTGCTCGACGACGACGTCGAGGAGGACGACGAGTCCGAGGACGACGACGCGGTGCTCGTCGACGAGTCGCCGGAGGACGAGCCGGACCGGCTGTCGGTGCGGTAGAAGCCGGAGCCCTTGAAGACCACGCCGACCGAGCCGTAGACCTTGCGCACAGGGGTGTCGCAGGTCGGGCACTCGGCCACGGCCGCGTCGGTGAAGGACTGCACCACCTCGAACTGGTGCTTGCCCTCGGGGTTGGTGCAGACGTACTGGTACGTGGGCACGGCGTGGCACTCCTGGTCGAGCGGGGGTGGGGCGGGCCCGGCGCCGGCGGAGGCTGGCACTCGGGGCCCTCGACTGCCAATGATGCGCCACGCCGCGACCCGCCGTCCACGGATGTCGGCGAGTGTCACCTCTGCGGCGGGTGAGCCGGATCGCGGTGGGGGCGCGCGTCAGCCCCCGGTGCGGTCGAGGTGCGCTACCGTCGCGCTCTCCGGGCCGAGGGGGGCTCGATGGCCAGGATGCCCGACCCGAGAGCGCTGGCCGAGGTGCTGCGCAGTGGGGACCTCCGCGCGCGGCTGCGCGCCGCGCGGGAGGGTCTGACCGGGGTCCGGCTGCAGCTGGTCGCCGCCGCGCTCGACCTGGGCGTGCTCGACGCACTCGGCGAGGGCCCGGCCGGCACCGAGCAGCTGGCCGGACGCCTGGGTGTGGTCGACCGGGACCTGCTGACCGCCTACCTCCGCGTGCTCGCTGCCGCGGGGCTGGTCGCCGGGGAGGGCTCGTGGCGGCTCACCCGGTTCGGCCGCGCGGTCGTCGGCGACGACCCGGTGCGCGCGACGTACGAGGGCTTCGGCGGCTACCACACCGAGCTCTACCGGGACCTGCCGGTGCTGCTGCGCGGTGGCCCGGGGCGGCGCGACACCGCCGAGGACGGCGAGGTGATCGCCCGGCTCTCTGCCGCGATCTCCCCGCTGGTCCGCGCTCACCTGGTCCGCACGGTCACGGAGCGTCGGCCGCGCCGGGTGCTCGACGTCGGGTGCGGTGCCGGCCTGTACCTGGCGGCGGTGCTCGAGGCGGCCCCGGACGCCACCGGCGTCGGTGTGGACGTCGACCCCGACGCCGCTGCAGTGGCCCGGCGCACGCTGAGCGAGCGGGGCCTGGCCGACCGGGCCGCTGTCGAGACGGTCGACATCCGCAGGGCGCTCGCCGCCGGTCGCCCGGGCGCCCTCACCGACGGCATCGACCTGGTCCTGCTCGCCAACGTCGTCCACTGCGTGCCGGTCGACGAGCGCGTGGAGCTGCTGCGCGCGCTCGGCCGCTTGCTCGCACCCGGCGGCGCCCTCGTGGTCGTCACCACCGTGGTCGGGCCGCAGCTGTTCAGCCGGCACCTGGACCTGCTGCTGCGGGCGCAGGAGGGCCGCATGGAGCTGCCCGCCGTCGACGTGCTGCTCGGTCAGCTCCGCGAGGCGGGGCTGCAGCCGTACCCCCCGGAGCGGATCGGCCCTCCTGCGGCCGCGCTCAGCACGGTGACGGCGAGCCGCTGAGGACGTCGGCCACCCGGGGATCGCGGGCGCGCTCCGAACGCTGCCCGCAGAGCCGGCGTGGGTCGGCTAGTCGCCGTCCGCGGGGCTCCCGAAGTCGTCGAGCACGCGCTCGAAGGCCGTGGGGTGCACGGCGACGTCGCCGGCGAACGGGTAGTTGAACCCGACCGCGACGAACAGGAGCACGCCGATGAGCACCGAGAGGCTGCCCACCATGACGAGGTGCAGCGCGGTGCGTTCCAGGCCGAACAGGAGCGCGAAGCCGACGGTGACGAGGGCACCGACGACCAGCGCGACCCACAGGCTGGCGGGGATCCCGCTCTCGACGAAGTCGAGCCGCTGGCTGCGCAGGCTCACGAGCTCGTTCAGCCGGTCCACCTCCGCGCCCACGAACTCCTGCTCCCCGGGCGTGGTGACGGGCGTGCCGGCGAGCAGGTCCGCCATCTCCTGCAGGACGTCCCCCGCCTCGGGGTCCCCCGGGCGCCCGTCGGCCATGGCCGGCCACGAGTCCTCGACCACCTCGGTCGCGTACTGCAGGACCAGGTCCCGCATCTCCGCCTGCGACTCCCCGGGCAGGCCGACGCTGTCCCGGTAGAGGGTCCGCAGGGCGCTCGCCTCCTGGCCGACCACCTCCTCGGCCCTGGTGAAGCTCTCCCAGGCGACGATGACGACGAAGGCCAGCAGCACCGCGTAGATGACACCGACGACCGCGATGATGAAGCCCACCACGTCGTTGTGCTCACCCCGTGCCAGCGCCGGCCAGCGCCGCCGGATCCCCAGTTGGACGAGCAGGACCACCGCGGGGAAGACGACCACCAGCCCGATGAAGACGAGCCACCCCGGGGCGGAGAGGATGCTCCGGACCATGCTGCCCTCCCGGCGCTGCCGATCCCGCGCGCCCGGGATCGCGTCGTGGTCGAGGGCAGCGTCGCACTCCCCGCCGGGGGCAGGAACCCGATCCGGCCCCGCTGCGGGCCGATCCGTCGTCCCCCGGTGGCAGGGTGTCGGTGCCGCCGGGGCGGCGGCACGGCGAGGGAGCGAGGCGGCATGCAGGACGTGGGGGTCCGCCGGCACGTGGCGGCGCCGGTGGAGCGCGTGTGGGCGGTGGTCACCGACCTCGCGGGGTCGCCGCAGGTGGTCCGGGGCATCGACGCGGTGGAGGTCCTCACGCCGGGGGAGTTCGGCGTCGGGACGCGGTGGCGGGAGACCCGCACGATGATGGGGCGCTCGGCCACCGAGGAGATGACCGTCACCGCGGTGGAGCCGCAGCGGTCGTACACGACCGAGGCGGTGCGGCCGGGCGTCCGGTACCTGTCGACGGTCGCGGTGACCCCGGCCGGCGACGGCGGGAGCGACCTGGCGATGACGTTCGGGGCCCGGCCGACGTCCACGCTGGCGCGGGTCCTCGGGGCGGTCACCGGCCCTCTGGGCCGGCGCGCGGTGACCCGGGCGCTGGAGGCGGACCTGGCCGACATCGCCACCGCGGCGGAGCGGTCCTGACGCCTGGGGTCCCCGGTCAGCGGCCGACGAAGCGCAGGACGGCGTCGTTGACGAACGCGGGGGCGTCCTCGTGCACCAGGTGGGAGGCGCCCGGCACGACCACCTGCTCGGCGGAGGGCAGCAGGTCGGCGAGCCAGTCGCCGAGCGCCCGCGTGATCGCCGGGCTGCGCTCGCCGGTGAGGAGCAGGGCCGGGGCGCGCACGGTGCGCAGCTCCGCCTCGGTCACCGGCGGGAACCCCGCACGGAACTCGGCCTGCAGCGTGTCCGCGCTCTCGCGCACCTGCTGCCGGCGCTCGGGTGTCATGGCGGCCAGGGCCCGCCGGCCGAGCACGCCACGGGCGAAGAGCTCCAGCGCCCGCCCGGGGTCGCCGCGCCGGTAGGCCCAGGCCATGGGGGCGGAGGTGCGCAGCCCGAACCCGAGCACCGCGAGCGTCGCGCGCGGCCGGCGGCGCAGGGCGCGTGCCAGGTCGGCCGGCCGCGGGCGGGGCCCGGGGCCGAGCACCAGCGGCAGCAGCGGCGGCTCCTCGAGGACCAGGCCGCGGACGACGTCCGGGTGCTCCAGCGCGGTGAGCAGGCAGACGTACGCGCCCCACGAGTTGCCGACCAGGTGCGCCGGCGAGGCGTCCAGCGCCCGCAGCAGCGCGACCAGGTCCGCGACGTGCACCGGCATCGGGTCCGCCGCGCCGGCGGGGACCGGCGCGTTGGGGCGGGCGAAGCGGCGGCTGTAGGCGATGACCCGGCACCGCGCGCCGAGCGGCCCGAGCTGCGCGGACCACGTGCGCAGGTCGCCGAGGCCGCCGTGCACGAGGACCACCGGCTCGCCGGCACCCAGCTCCCGGTAGGCCAGCGACACCCCGCCGACCGTCACGTGGCGCAGCGCCTCGAACCCGCTGCCCTGTACCTGGGACACGGCCATGCCCGCTCCTCGGTCCGGCGGGCGTCCCAGCGTCCTCGCCCGCCGGCCCCGAGGGCAACCGGCGCGACCGCGGCTCAGCCGGGCAGGCGCGCCACCCGGCGCACCGCGGCCAGGCCGGCGTCCGTGCCCGGCCAGTGCCGGCTCAGCGCGTCGGCGCCGGCGCGGCGGACCACCGAGCGCAGCACGAGGGCCACGGCGACCGCGTCGTCGGCGTACCCGATCACCGGGATGACGTCGGGCACCAGGTCGACCGGCAGCGCGAGGTAGCCCAGCAGCAGCCACAGGCGCACCCGGACCCCGCGCGGCAGGGAGCGGTCGGCGGCCAGCCGGCGGACCAGCCGCAGCACGTCGGGCAGCAGCCGCACCAGCTCCCGCGCCCGCAGCTCGTCGGGCCGGGCCGCCCAGAGCGCCGCCACCAGCACCAGCCAGCACAGCAGCAGACCCCCGGCGATCCCGGCCAGCGTCCACGCCCACCCGGGCACCGCGTCCTCCTCGCGCCGGCGCGACGCTACGGCGCCGGCTGCGGCTGCACCACCTCGGACGGGCGGGGCGTCCTCGGCGCCACCACGGGCGCGACCGGCTGCAGCCGCAGGCAGAGCAGCACGACGTCGTCGTGCAACCGCTGGCCGCCGGTGAGCTCGGTCATCACCGTGTCGCACCAGGACCGGGGGTGGGCGCCGTCGAGCCGGGCGGCGACCGACGCCAGGCGGGCGAGGCCGGCGTCCACGTCGGCGTCGCGCCGCTCGACGAGACCGTCGGAGTACCAGAGCAGCGTCGAGCCGGGCGGGACCTCGACCTCGTCCTCCGCGCGGGGCCCGGCGGCGACCGACAGCGGCCGCGACCGCCCGCCGGTGAGGTACCGGACGTCGGAGCCGGTGACCAGCAGCGGGGGCGGGTGGCCCGCGCAGGCGTAGCGCAGCCGGCAGGTGGCCGGGTCGTACTCGCCGTAGCCGATGGTGGTCAGCGCCGCGCCCGGGACGGACGACGACGCCCGGTCCAGCGCCTCGAGCACCGCGGCGGGGCCGTCGTGCGGCGCGGCGGCCAGGACGCTCAGCGCCGAGTGCAGCCGGCCCATCGCCGCGGCGGCCCGCAGGTCGTGGCCGACGACGTCGCCGACGGCGAACCCCACCCGGCCGAGGGGCAGCGGGAAGGCGTCGTACCAGTCGCCGCCGATGTCGTGCTGCTGGTCGGCCGGGCGGTAGCAGCCGGCGAGCTCCACGCCGGGCAGCCGGTCGGGGACGGCGGGCAGGAAGGCCCGCTGGAGCTGGTGGGCGGCTTCCCGCTCCTCCTCGTACAGCCGGGCCCGGTGCAGCGCGGGACCCATGAGCTCGGCCAGCGTGCGCGCCATCGCCTCGACGTCGTCGTCGGCCTCGTCGTCGGCCTCGTCGTCGGCCGCGTCGCCGTCGGCGAAGCGGAAGCCGAGGGCCCCGAACGTCGTGCCGGCGACCCGGGCGGGCACCGCCAGCCCGGCCGGGTCCCCGGTGCGGACGGTGGCGCCGCGCCGGACCGCGGTGGCCAGCGGGGACGGGTCGCCGAGCGGCAGCGCGGTCTCCCCGTCCCCGTCCGTGGTCCACACGCGCAGCCGGCCGCCCTCCCGGTCGACCACCCCGACGGCGCCCGAGCCGGCGAGCAGGGCGATGCCGGAGCGGACCAGCACCGCGGCGATCGCGTCGGTGGTCGCCGCGGTCGCCAGCCCCGCGGTCACCTGCTGCAGCGCCTCGACCCGGCGGCGGGCGGCGGTCTCCCGGCGGGACGCCGACCGGGCCCGGTCCCGCTCGGCGATCTCCACGGCCAGCAGCCAGGCGCCCAGGACCGCCACGGCGATGAACGCCTGCAGGGCGGCGGCCTCCACCCGCGGGGTGTCGTGGAACGGGGCCCACGGCCCGCGCCCGACGACGGTCATGACGTTGGCGGTGACCGCGACCACCAGGCCGGCCTCGGTGACGACGGCGACGCCGTACCGGACGGCCAGCCAGGTGAGCCAGGGGATGGTCAGCCAGGCCACCGGGACGCCGACCGGCCAGAAGACGGCCGCCGTCACCGCGGCGGTCAGGAGCAGCACCGCCACCCGCCGGGCTGCGGCCGGCCGGCCCCGGCCCAGCCGCCAGGTCAGCACGGCCCCGCCGACGGTCAGCACGCCGAGCCCGTCGCCGGCCCAGAACGGGACGAGGCCGTCGAGCACCGCGGGCCCCTGCGACCAGTGGATGGTGACCGAGCCGAGCAGGCCGCCGACGAGCGGGCCGGCCAGCACGGCGCAGAGCAGGAACGCCGTCAGGTCGCGGCGGCGGCCCAGGTCGGGGGCGGGGGCGAACCGGCGCAGCAGGAGGGCGCCGACGAGGGGCTCGGCGGTGTTGGCCAGGGCGAAGCCCCAGGCGGCGACCGGGCCGATGCCCATGGACCGGTCGATCACCACCTCGACCAGCGCGGCCGTGGCGAGGACCCAGGGCCACCGGCGCCGGTCGCTGAGCACCAGCGCCGAGAGGGTCACCCCGGCCGGCAGGAACAGCACGGCACCGGTGCTCGACGCCTCGAACAGCAGGAACGAGGTGAGCGACCCGGCGGTGTACCCCGCGGCGACGGCGAGGACGAGCCGCCAGGGCACGGACAGGCGCGTCATCCCGGCCTCCGACCACTGGAGGGCCCCGCGCGCCTGTTCGACGGAGGCGGCCTCACCGTCGACCCTGGCAGGCGCCGGGCCGGAGCGGTAGGGGTGATCGTCCCGGCCCTGGCCCGCGGACGCCGGCGGGTGCAGCATCCCGCGGGTGAGCCTGCGCATCCCGCCGTCGGTGTCGGTCGAGGTCGGGGCACCGCCGGGGGCGGTGTGGGCGGTGCTCGCCGACCCGACCCGGGTGGGGGAGTGGAGCGGCGAGTGCGTCCGGGCGGCCTGGCTGCCCGGCTCCTCGGCGGTGGCCCCGGGTGCGCGCTTCCGCGGCTGGAACCGGTCGGGCCGGTCGCGCCGGGCGCGGGTCTGCGAGGTCACCGAGGTGGACCCGGGGCGGGTGCCGGCCTGGCGGACCGTGCCCACGGGGCCCTACCGGGACCGGACGCACTGGCGGGTCACCCTGGCACCGGCCGGCACCGGCACCCGGATCGGGCAGCGCCACGACCTCACCGGCATGCCGGCGGCGACGGAGCGGGTCGCGGCGCTGCTGCTGCCCGCGCACCGCGACCGCACCGCCGGCCTCCGGGCCGACCTCGAGCGCCTCGGCCGGGTGGCGGCCGCGGGTCAGGCGACGGCGAGCGCCCCGCCGAGCTCCTGACCCGCGGTCCCGGCGTCCCGGGTGGCCCGGACGGCGGCGGCCACCGAGCCCGCGGCGGCCTGCAGCTGCTCGGCGGTGTGCGTGGCCATCACCGACAGCCGCAGCACCCCCTTGCCGCGCGGGACGGCGGGGTGGGCGACGGCGTTGCAGTACACCCCGGCCTCGTAGGCGGCCCGCCACGCAGCGGCGGTCGCCTCCTCGCTGCCGGTCGGGACGGCGATGACGGCGCCGCTGCCGGGCAGGGGCGGGGCGCCGGCGACGGAGAGCTCGACGCGCAGCCGGGCGCCGTTCTCCTGCAGCCGGTCCCGGCGCCCGGGCTCCTCGCGCAGGATGCGCAGCGCGGCCAGCGCCGCGCCGACGCCGGCCGGCTCGTTGGCGGCGCTGAACACGTAGGGCATCGCGCTGGCCCGGATGCCGTCGGCCACCGCCTTCGACGTCAGCACCGCCCCGCCCACGCTGGCCAGCGACTTGCTGAAGGCCAGCGTCACCGCGTCGACCCGGTCCAGGACGCCGCAGTGCTCGGCCGCGCCGCGGCCGAGCTCGCCGAGGACGCCGAGGCCGTGCGCCTCGTCGACCACCAGGCGCGCGCCGTACGCGGCGCACAGCTCGGCGAGCCCGGCCAGCGGCGCGGTCTCGCCGGTCATCGAGTAGACGCCGTCGACGACGACGACCGCGCCGGCGTGCGGGTCCAGCCGGTCCAGCCGCCGGGTCAGCGACCCGAGGTCGTTGTGCCGGAACCGGATCACGGTGCCGCGGCTGGCCGCCGCCCCGGCGTGCACGCTGGCGTGCGCGTGCGCGTCGACCAGCAGGGCGTCGTCGGGGCCGCAGGCGGTGGACAGCAGCGCGACGTTGGCGTTGACCCCGGAGGAGGTCAGCACGGCCGCCTCGACGCCGTAGTGGTCGGCGAGCTCCTCCTCCAGCTGCAGGTGCAGCCGGGTGGTGCCGTTGAGGACGCGGCTGCCCGAGGTGCTCGTGCCGAACCGGCGGACCGCGGCCACGGCGGCCTCGACGACCCGCGGGTCACCGGCCAGGCCGAGGTAGTTGTTGCTGCCCAGGTTCACCCG
This sequence comes from Geodermatophilus sp. SYSU D00525, assembly GCF_054050475.1. Classification (NCBI taxonomy): domain Bacteria; kingdom Bacillati; phylum Actinomycetota; class Actinomycetes; order Geodermatophilales; family Geodermatophilaceae; genus Geodermatophilus; species Geodermatophilus sp. SYSU D00525. The sequence goes on along the minus strand of NZ_JBJGZK010000014.1, from coordinate 32,087 downwards.
CGGGACGCCGTCGTCGTAGACGGTGACCGGCTCGGGCGCGCCCGCCGTCGGGACGCCGTGGGTGCCCACCCCGGCGCGGTCGTGCTCGCGCAGCAGCGCGGCGAGGGGGTTGCCCAGCAGGGGGGCGAAGGCGTCGCGCCGCCCGGTCGCGGGGGTCGGTGCGGGCTGCTCGCCGTGGGGCACGGGGTCTCCGTTCGGGTGGTGCTGTTCAGGAACCGGCCGGTCCGCCGACCGCAGCAACCCTCGGTGGCCGGTGACTCTCCGTCAACGGTGCATCGGCTCACAGTCCGGGCGGGTGACACCCGTCCCCCAGGCAGGCGTCACGCGGTGGTCGACCGCTCACAGTGCGTACCACCGGATCCGGTGGTGGGCGGCTCATCCGGGTGACGACGCGCCGGTACCGTCGCCGCCGTGACCGCGCGCTGGCTCGACGACACCCAGCAGCGGGCCTGGCGCGCCTGGCTCACCCTCGCCGAGCTGCTCCCGCGCGAGCTCGACGCGCAGCTCCAGCGCGACGCCGGCCTCTCGCACGCCGCCTACGTCGTGCTCGCGATGCTGTCCGAGGCGCCCGGCCGCAGCCGGCGGATGAGCGACCTCGCCCGGCGGGCCAACCAGTCGCAGAGCCGGCTCTCGCACACCGTGGCGCGGCTGGAGGACCGCGGCTGGGTCCGCCGCGAGCGCTCGCCCGAGGACGGCCGCGGCAACGTCGCCGTGCTCACCGACGCCGGCTGGGACCTCGTCCGCAGCGTCGCGCCCGGGCACGTCGACGCCGTCCGCGGCGCGCTGTTCGACCCGCTCACCCCCGGGCAGACCGAGGTGCTGCGCGAGGTGCTCGAGACCGTCGTCGAGCACCTGGACCCCGACCGCTCCCGCCGGGTGCCGCACGGCGGGGACGCCGCCGGCTGAGGCGCGGACGCCGGGCGGTGGCCGCCGCCGGGGGCTGGTCCGGGAGGTCACCGCGGCCTAGCGTCCCCGCCATGGGAGCGCGCCTGGCCGCCTACCTCAGCTACCGCGACGCACCGGCCGCCCTGGCCTGGATGGCGGCGCTCGGCTTCACCGTCGTCCGGCGGTCCGACGCCGCCGACGGCACGGTGGCGCACGCCGAGGTCCGCTGCGACGACGTCGTCCTGATGGTCGCCAGCGACGACGCCGGCTACGTCCGCCCGCCGCTGCTCGGCCGGTCCACCGGGTCCGGGCTGTACCTGGTGCTCGACGACCCCGCCGACGTCGACGACCGCTTCACCCGCGGCGTCGCCGCCGGCGCGACGCCGGTCATCGCCCCGGAGGACACCGAGTGGGGCACCCGGCGGGCGCGGCTGGTCGACCCCGGCGGCCAGGAGTGGAGCTTCGGCACCTACGCCCCCGGCGTCGCCCGGTGAGCCGTCAGCGGCCGAGCCGCCGGTAGCGGTGCAGCCGGCTGCGGTGCCGCTCGGCGTCGTCGCGGCCGAGCAGCCCGGCCAGCTCCTCGCCGAGCACCCGGCCCAGCCGGCGGCAGAACTCGACCGGCTCGTCGGCGGCGTCGGGGCGCTCGGGCACCACCCGGTCGACGATCCCGGCCCGCCACAGGTCGGTCGCCCGCACGCCCTGTGCGGCGGCCATCTCCGGGGCCCGGTCGACGGTGCGGTGCACGATCGCCGCCGCGCCCTCCGGCGGCAGCGGACCCAGCCAGCCGTTGGCCGCAGCGAGCACCCGGTCGGCGGGCACCAGGGCCAGCGCGCCGCCGCCGGTGCCCTGGCCGAGCAGCACCGCGAGCGTCGGCGCCCGGAGCGTCACCAGGTCCTCGAGGCAGCGGGCGATCTCGGCGGCCAGCCCGCCCTCCTCGGCCTCCACCGACAGCGCCGCGCCCGGGGTGTCGATGAGCGTCACCAGCGGCAGGTGCAGCTCCGCGGCCAGCCGCATCCCGCGCCGGGCCTCGCGCAGCGCCGCCGGGCCCAGGGGCGCCGACAGCGACTGCCCGCGCCGGTCCTGCCCGAGGACGACGCACGGCGCGCCACCGAAGCGGGCCAGCGCCAGCAGCAGGCCGGGGTCCTTCTCGCCGGCGCCGGTGCCCGACAGCCCGACGACGTCGGTGGCCGCGGTCCGCAGCAGCCGCCGCACGCCCGGCCGGTCGGGGCGCCGGGACGCGGTGACGACGTCCCACGCGCTGCGGCCGTCCTCCGGGTCGTCGTCCTCGGTGCCGTCCTCGGGCACCGGGCGCTCGGCGTCGCGGACGTCGGCGTGCCAGGTGCGCCGCGCCGACAGCACCGACAGCGCCCGGTCGGCGAGGTCGGCGACGTCCTCGTGCGGCACGACGGCGTCGATGAGCCCGCGCCGGGCGAGGTGGTCGGAGGTCTGCACGCCGGGCGGGAACGGCTCGCCGTAGAGCGCCTCGTAGACCCGGGGACCGAGGAAGCCGACCGCCGCGCCGGGCTCGGCGATCGTCACGTGCCCCAGCGACCCCCACGAGGCGAGCACCCCGCCGAACGTGGGGTCGCGCAGGTAGACCAGGTAGGGCAGGCCCGCGGCCTTGTGCCGGGCGATCGCCGCGGTGATGCCGACCATCTGCAGGAACGCGACCGTGCCCTCCTGCATCCGGGTGCCGCCGGACACCGGGGCGGCCAGCAGCGGCAGGCCCTCCTCGGTGGCCCGCTCGATGCCGGCGACCAGCCGCTCGGCCGTGGCCACCCCGATGGAGCCCGCGAGGAAGCCGAACTCCCCGGCGACGACGGCCACCCGCCGGCCGCGCAGCCGGCCCTCGCCGGTGACCACGGCCTCGTCCTGGCGGCTGCGCTCGGCCGCGGCGCGCAGCTCGGCGGCGTACCGCGGGTCGACGTCGCGCGGGCCGATCGGGGCGTCCCAGCTCGTCCACGAGCCGGGGTCGAGGACCAGGTCGCGCAGGCTGCGGGCGTCGAGCCGACGGGTCACGCGGAGAGCCAGGCGCGGACCGTCTCGTCCGACCCGCCGAGCACCGGGGGCGCGGCGTGGTCACGGCGGGTGGTCTCGGTCTCGCCGTCGGGACCGGCGGCGAAGAACCGCAGCGGCGGGCCGGGCAGCGACAGCCGGCCGAGGGTGGCGTGCTCGACGTCGACCAGCAGGCCCTGCGAGAGGGTCTGCTCCCAGCCGTAGACCTCGTCGATCGTGCGCACCTTGCCCGCCGGGACGCCCGCCGCGGCCAGCCGGGCGAGCAGCGTCTCGGCGTCGATGTCGGCGAAGGTCCGCTCGAGCAGCTCGACGACCTGCTGCCGGTTGCCCACCCGCTCGCCGTTGGTGGCCAGGCCCGGCGCCTCCGGGTCCAGGCCGAACTCGGCGCACAGCCGCCGCCACAGCGACTCCGACCCGCAGGACAGCTGCACGCTGCCGCCCTTGCAGTGGAACAGGCCGTAGGGGGCGATCGAGGGGTGGTGGTTGCCCTGCGCGCGGCCGACCTGCCCGCCCACCGTCCACGCCGTCCCCTGGAAGGCGTGCACGCCGACGACGGCGGCCAGCAGCGAGGTGCGCACCACCTGGCCGCGGCCGGTCCGCTCCCGCTCGTGCAGCGCGGCGAGCACGCCGTAGGCGCCGTACATGCCGGCCAGCAGGTCGCCGATCGGGACGCCGACGCGCTGCGGGTCGTCCGGGCCCGGGCCGGTCAGCGACATCAGCCCGGCCTCGCCCTGCGCGATCTGGTCGTAGCCGGCGCGGCCGCCCTCGGGGCCGTCGTGGCCGAAGCCGGAGATCGACAGGGTGACCAGCCGCGGGTTGAGCTCGGCGAGCACGGCGGTGCCGAAGCCGAGGCGCTCGAGCGTGCCGGGGCGGAAGTTCTCCATCAGCACGTCGGCCCGGCGGACCAGCTCGCGCAGCAGCTCCTTGTCGCCCTCGTCCTTGAGGTCGAGGGTCACCGACTCCTTGTTGCGGTTGGCCGACAGGAAGTACGTCGACTCCCGGTCGCCCTGCTCGGGCTGGACGAACGGCGGCCCCCACCCGCGGGTGTCGTCCCCGCCGCCGGGGTTCTCCACCTTGATCACCCGGGCGCCGAGGTCGCCGAGCATCATCGCGGCGTGCGGCCCGGCCAGCGCGCGGGTCAGGTCGACGACGAGCACGCCGTCCAGTGGTCCGGTCACGAGCCCTCTCCCGTCGGGGTCTACAGCCAGCCGGGGACCACGAAGACCAGCCAGGCGAGGAACGGCCCGGCGGCCACGACGATCCCGGCGTAGGCCAGCATCTGCTTGTAGAAGCGGTCCCGGTCCACCCCCTGCGCGTTGGCCAGGACCAGCGCGCCGTTGGTCGAGAACGGGCTGACGTCGACGATCGTCGACGACACGGACAGCGCCACCACGACCCCGACGGCGCCGATGTCCCCCGACTGCAGGAACGGCACCGCCAGTGCGATGGCGACGCCGATGATGGCCGTCGACGACGCGAACGCCGACACCACCCCTCCGATGTAGCAGAGCAGCAGCGCGACGAGCAGCGGTGCGCCCAGGCCGATGACCGCCTCGCCGACGTAGTCGATCGTGCCCGCCTCCTGCAGCACGAAGACGTAGCTGAGCACCCCGGCGATCAGCAGCACCGTCGACCAGCTGATCTGGCTGACCGCGTTCTTGTGCCGGGCGGCGGCGAACAGCACGAGCACGGTGGCCACGGTGATCGACACGAAGCCGATGTCGAGGTCGAACACCAGCGCCAGCACCGCGACGGCGGCCAGCCCGACCAGCGTGAGCACCTGGTCGAGGGTGATCAGCTGCGGCGCGGTCGCGTCGTCGTCCGGACCGTCGCCACCGCCGGTGGTGTCGGGACCGACGGCGGGACCGGGCGGAGCGCCGTGCCCGCTGACCACCGGCTCCTCGGCGCGCTCGGCGTGCGCGGGGACCGTGGCCGCCACGCGCCGGCCGAGCAGCCGGCGCCCGCCGAGCACGAGGAACAGCACCACGCCGATGGCGAGGTTGAAGAACAGGCTGCCCAGGAAGACCGCGCCCGGGCTTCCGGGCAGCCCCTCGGCGTCGACGATCTCGTTGACGGTGACGCCGTAGACGCTGATCGGCGAGAACCCGCCGCCCTGCGCGCCGTGGACGACCATCATCCCCATGAGCAGCGGGTTGATGTCGTAGCGCGCGGCGAAGCCCAGCGCGATCGGCGCGACGATCGCCACCGCGGCGGGGGACAGCGCGCCGATCGCGGTGAGCAGCGCGGTGACCGCGAACATGATCCACGGGATCGCCGCCACGTAGCCGCCGACCAGCCGCACCGCCCCCCGCACCAGCAGGTCGACCGTGCCGTTGTTCTGCGCGATCGCGAACAGGTACGTGACGCCGATCAGCGTGACGACCAGCTCGGCCGGGAAGCCGGCGAGGATGTCGTCGGTGGTCAGGCCGACCGACAGCGTGCCCACCAGGAAGGCCGCGGTGAACGCCAGCGCCCCCATGTTGATGGGCAGGAAGGTGGCGATCGCGAAGATGGCGACCAGCGCCAGGATCGTGACGATCTCCGGGGACACGGGTGGCTCCTCGACGTCGGCGCTGACGGGTCGACCCACCGTGTCACCTACTGGCCGGTATCTCCTGCCAGCCGCCGGAGGGGGTGACGACGGCGGTCACCGGGCGGTCGTGCTCGAACGCCGGCAGCCGGTCGACCAGGTCGTCGTCGAAGACCAGCGCCGCGACCACCGCGCCGGGGCGGACGTGGTCCAGCGCGCGGTCGTAGTAGCCCCCGCCCCGGCCCAGCCGCACGCCGGTGCGGTCCACCGCCAGGGCCGGGACGACGACCACCTCCGCCGTCCCCAGCGCCGTCGGCCCCAGCCGCGGGCCCACCGGTTCGAGCAGCCCGAACCGGCCGGGCGCCAGCCGGCCCGTGTCGACGGCCCAGCGCAGCTCGGCGCCGCTGTCCGGGACCACCGGCAGGAGCACCCGGGTCCCGAGCTGGGTGAGCACCGCGGGCAGCCGCCCGTGCCCGGGCTCGGTCTCGTCGGGCACGAAGGCGGCCAGCAGCCGGACCCCGGCCAGGCGCTGCAGGAGCGCCGCGGCGACGGCGGCGGCCGCGGCGGCGCGCTCGGCCGGGGGGCGGGCCCGGCGGCGGGCGAGGACCGCCTCGCGCAGCGCGGCCTTGGCCGCTTCGCCGTCCTGCGCGGGGGTCACGCCGGGAGGCTAGTGCGCGGTCACCCCAAGGGGCCGGGAGCGCGGACGACGGGCTGGATAGGCTCCCACCCCATGTCGACCCCGACGCCGCGTCCGGCGCGCAAGGCCGTCATCCCCGTCGCGGGGATGGGGACCAGGTTCCTCCCCGCCACCAAGGCCGTGCCCAAGGAGCTGCTGCCGGTCGTCGACCGGCCGGCGCTGCAGTACATCGTCGAGGAGGCCGCCCGGGCCGGCCTCGGTGAGGTGCTCATGGTCACCGGCCGGAACAAGGCCGCGATCGAGGACTTCTTCGACCGCACGCCCGAGCTCGAGACCGCGCTGGAGAAGAAGGGCGACGCCGGCCGGCTGGCCGCCGTCCACGAGTCCACCGAGGTCGCCCAGGTGCACTTCGTCCGGCAGGGCGAGGCCCGGGGCCTGGGCCACGCGGTGCTCCAGGCGGCGGCCTTCGTCGGCGACGAGCCGTTCGCCGTCCTGCTCGGCGACGACCTGATCGACGCCCGCGACCACCTGCTCGAGCAGATGCTCGCCGTCCAGGCCGAGTACGGCGGCTCGGTGATCGCCCTGCTCGACGTCGGCCGGGAGAACATCGACAAGTACGGCGCGGTCGCGGTCGAGCCCGGCTCGTCCGACGGCGTGGTGACGGTGACCGGCCTGGTGGAGAAGCCGCCGGTCGACGAGGCGCCGAGCAGCCTGGCGATCATCGGCCGGTACGTGCTCGCGCCCGAGGTCTTCGGGGTGCTGCGCGAGACCGCGCCCGGCCGCGGCGGGGAGATCCAGCTGACCGACGCGCTGGCCACGCTGGTCGAGCGCGGCGAGCCGCTGCACGGCGTGGTCTTCGACGGCCGCCGCTACGACACCGGCGACAAGCTCGACTACCTCAAGGCGGTCATCCGGCTGGCCGCCGAGCGCGAGGACCTGGGCCCCGCGCTGCGCTCGTGGCTGACCGAGTTCGTCGCCGACCTGCCCGCCGAGGGCGCGTCGCAGGCCTGACCCGCTCCCCGCAGGGGGGACGATCGCAGCGATGAGCGAGAACGGCACGCCCGGGGCGCGGGACACCACGGCGCTGGACCTCCACAGCGGGGCCACCCTCGACCCCCCGACGTCGCCGCGGCTGCCGGTGCACGCCACCGCCGCGATCGACCGCGCCCCGGCGCCGCCGCCCCCGGCGGCGGCCGCCGGGCCCGAGACGCCGGCGCTGCGCACCGTCGAGACGCACCTGGACGAGATCCTCGCCGCGGTGCCGCAGCCGGAGCCGATCGAGCTCGCCGTCCTCGACGCCCAGGGCCTGCTGTGCGCCGAGGAGGTGGTCAGCGCCCGCGCGCTGCCCGCTTTCGACCAGGCCGCGCTCGACGGCTACGCCGTCCGGGCCGAGGACGTCGCCGCGGCCACCCCGGACGAGCCGGTGGAGCTGGCCGTGGTGGGGGAGACCGTCGCCGGCGCGGCCGGCCCGACCGCGCTCGCGCCCGGGCTCGCGCAGAAGGTGACCGCCGGCGCGATGCTGCCCACCGGCGCCGACGTCGTCGTCCCGGCGGTGTGGACCGACCGCGGGCTGGTCCGGGTGCAGGTGCACGGCGCGCCGGAGGCCGGCAGCTACGTCCGGCGGGCCGGCGACGACGTCTCGCCCGGCACCGTCGCCGTCCGCACCGGCACCCCGATCGGCCCGGCGCAGATCAGCCTGCTCGCCGCCGTCGGGCGCGACCGGGTGCAGGTCCGGCCCCGGCCGCGGGTCGCCGTCCTGTCGGCCGGCAGCGAGCTGGTCGACATCACCGCCCGGCCCGCGCCCGGCCAGGTGGTCGACGTCAACACCTACGCCCTGGCCGCCGCCGCCCGCGACGCCGGCGCGGCCGCCTACCGCTGGGGGATCCTGCCCACCGACCGGCGCCGGCTGACCGAGGTGCTGGAGAGCCAGCTGCTGCGCAGCGACCTGGTGCTCGTCGCCGGCACCTTCGCCGAGGAGGGCGACATGGTGCAGGAGGTCCTCGCGGAGCTGGGCCCCATGCGCTTCCGTCAGGTGACGATGCACCCGGGGCCGGTGCAGGGCTTCGGCCGGCTGGGCCGGGACGAGGTCCCGGTCATCTGCGTACCCGGCGAGCCGGTCGCCGCGCTGGTGTCCTTCGAGGTGTTCGTGCGCCCGGCGATCCGCTCGATGCTGGGCAAGCGGCAGCTGTTCCGCCGCACCGTGCAGGCGATCTCGGCCGAGCGGCTGGTCTCGCCGCTGGGCTACCGGCAGTACCTGCACGGCCAGGTCATGCGCCACCCCGACGGCGGCTACGTCGTCGAGCCGCTCGGCGACGGCGACGAGGCGATGCTCGCCCGCATGGCGCGGGCCAACTGCCTGATCGTCGTGGACGAGGACGTCACCGAGGTCGCCGAGGGCGGGCTCGTGACGGTCATGCCCCTGCTGCTGGGGGGCTGAGCTGGACCCGGCGCAGCACCCGGGCTGGCCCGCCCACCTGGCGCACGGCCCGGTCGAACTCCACCCGCTCCGCCGCGGCGACGCCGGCGAGTGGAGCCGGCTGCGACTGGCCAACGAGTCCTGGCTGCGGCCGTGGGAGCCCTCGGCCGGGGTGGCCTGGTCGGTGCGGCACACGCCGGCGGCCTACCGCGCGATGCGCCGCTCGGTCGCCCGCCGCGCCCGGGCCGGGACCGCGCTGCCCTTCGCCGTCCGGGTGGACGGGCGGCTGGCCGGGCAGGTCACCGTGGACAACGTCGTCCGCGGCGCGCTGCGGTCGGGGTCGCTGGGCTACTGGATCGACCGGGAGGTGGCCGGGCGGGGGATGGCCTCGCTCGCGGTGGCGCTGGTGTGCGACCACGCGTTCGGCCCCGGCGGGCTGCACCGGCTGCAGGCCGACATCCGCCCGGAGAACGGGCCGAGCCAGCGGCTGGTCGAGCGGCTCGGGTTCCGCCGCGAGGGGCTGCTGCGCCGGTACCTCGACATCGACGGCGACTGGCGCGACCACATCGCCTACGCCCTGCTGGCCGAGGACGTCCCGCAAGGCGTGCTCGGGCTCTGGGCCACCCGCGCGCCCCGCTGACACGTCTCTATCACGTTCACGCTTCGTGAGCAGTCGACTACGTGTCGACACGCCGCTTGGCAAACCACATCCGTCTCACGACTCGTCGCGCGACACGCCCAGGAACATCCCTCGACCTGGGGATTCGCGTGCATAACCTGCCGCGGCAAGTGACTCGTGTGACGGGTGGTGTTCTCGATGGGGTCAGGCGTGCTTCTCGCCGCGCTGGTCGTGCTGTGGTTCGTCGTGCTGGTGCCGATGGTGGTGACCCGCGGCGACTCCTCGTCGACCCGCGCGGAGGTCACCCGGGGCCGGACGCTGCAGCGCCGGCGCGTGGGCGACCCGGTCCGCGCGGCGGAGACCGAGCGGGTGTCGGTGGACCGCGACCTGCTGCGCCAGACCGGCGAGCTGCGGATCGACGTGCACGCCGTCCGGCGGCGCACGCTGGCCGGGCTGCTGGCGCTGACGCTGCTGGCGCTGGCCGGCGCGCTGACCCTCACCCCGTGGCTGTGGGTGGCCCAGGGGCTGCTCGACGTCGCGCTGGTCGGCTACCTGGTGGTGCTGCGCGCCGCCGTGCGCCGGGAGCGGGCCGCCGCCCGCCGGGCCGCCCGCGCCGCCGCCCGCTCGACCGCGCGCCCGGCCGCCCGGCCCGCGCCGCGGCCGGCGCCCCGCGTGGCCGAGCCGCTGGTCGCCGAGCCGGTGGTGGCGGACGACGAGCCGGTGCACCCGACCGTCGGCCTGCCGCACCCGAGCCTGCCGCTGGCGCCGGTGCACCCGCTGCGCCCGGCCCGCGTGGTGGCCGCCCGCCCGGTGCCGGCCGGCTGGCAGGACAGCGCCGTCGTCGGCCTGGACGACGACGACATCGGTTTCGCCGACATCGACCTGTACCAGCCGCGCGTGGTCAACGGCTAGACGAAGGGCCTCCCTGCCCCCCACCGTGGAAGGACCCCGTCCTCCCCACCCTTCGCAGGCTCAGGGTGGGACCCGGGACGGGGCCAGCGGCGGGATCCTGCAGGGAGGCCGTTCGACCCCGGGTGCCACCCCGCTGGTGGCGCCCGGGATCGCGGGCGGTAGTCTTGGGCCCGCAGTCAGGGGCTGTAGCGCAGTCCGGTAGCGCACCTCGTTCGCATCGAGGGGGTCAGGGGTTCAAATCCCCTCAGCTCCACCCAGACCGCACCACCGCCGACGCCGTCGGGGCACCCGCCCCGGCGGCGTCCGCCGTTCCGGGACCCGGACGGCGGTCAGGCGGGCGTCGGCGCCATCTCCCACGGCGCCTCGGGCAGCACCTCGCCGGTCTCCAGCAGCGACTTGAGGTTGGCGCACACGGCCGGCCAGCCCTGCGACACCTGGCCCAGCTCGGTCTCGCCGGCCAGGTTCTCGTGCCGCACGGTCAGCCGGACGATGCCGCCGTGCTCCTCGACGAGGAACGTCACCACCGAGTCCCCGCCCGGGGGCTCCTCGCCGTCGGCCTCCCCGAAGGTGACCACCAGGCGCCGCGGCGGGTCGGTCTCGAGCACCTTCCCGCCGGCGTCGGCGATCCCCGAGCCGTCGGTGCGCCGGTGCTCCCAGCGCGAGCCGGGCCGCCAGTCCGAGACGTTCGCGTGGCCCCAGTAGCGGGCCGTGAGGTCGGCGTCGGTCAGGGCGTGCCAGACCTGCGCGGCCGAGGCGCGGACGTACGTGACGTAGACGTAGGTCGGGACCCGCTCGCTCATGGCGTGCTCCTCTGCTGCGGTGCGGATGGCGGACAGCGCCTGCAGGCGCGGCCGGTCGAACGCCGCGATCCACCGCCGCTCGATCTCGGCGATCGGGACCGGGTTCAGGAAGTGCAGCCGCTCGCGGCCGCGCCGGACGGCGGTGACCAGCCCCGCGGCGACGAGGACGTCGAGGTGCTGCGTGGCCGACTGGCGGGCCATGCCGGTGCCGGCGCACAGCTCGCCGAGCGACTGCCCGTCGCGCTCCCGCAGGCGATCCAGCAGGAGTCGCCGGGTGCGGTCGGCCAGCGCCTTGAAGACGGCGTCCTCGCCTCCGGGCTGCACGTCCCCGATCGTGCAGGTGTCTACCTGCACGTGTCAACGGGCGGGTGAGCCTGCGGTCACCACCGTGGCCGGGGAGGACGCCGTCGCCGCGGTGCGGGCGGCCGTGGCCGGCCGGGACCACGGGCGCCTGCGGCTGTTGCCGCACCCGTACCTGCACTGGACGGCCGGCGACGGGACGGTGACCCGCGGCCGCCCGCGGGTGCCGGCGCTGCCCGCCCGGGCACCCGCGCCCGGCCCGCCGTCGTCCGTGCAGCTGCGCGACGGCCAGGAGTACCGCTGGACCTGCTGAGCGGGTCAGGCGCGGGCGCGCTCCGCGGCGGCCTCGTCGTCGATCGCGGCCGGGGCGCCGCCGAACTCGTCGGCCACCTCACCGGCGACGTCGTCGGCGGGCACGTGCGCGTCCCCGCCCGGGCCGGCGTCGGCGGCGGCACGCATCCGGTGGCCGGTGGCCAGGGCGCCGACACCGAGGGCGACCGCGGCCGCGCCGACGACGAACGGCACGTGGATGCCCCAGGCGTCGAGCATCTGCCCGGCGACGAACGGCGCCAGCCCGCCTCCGATGAACCGGACGAACCCGTAGGCGGCCGAGGCGACCGGGCGCTCCACCGGCGAGACGAGCATGACCGCCTGGGTGGTGGGCGTGTTGTCGATGCCGACGACCGCGCCCGAGGCGACCACGCAGGTGATCAGCGCGGAGCGGACGTCGGTGAACAGGCCGATGAGGAGCAGCAGGACGGCGAAGGTGCCCAGCGCGCCGTAGAGCGAGGGGGCGGTGCCGAAGCGGGCCTGCAGCCGTGGCGCGGCCACCATGGAGAACAGGGCGACCAGCAGGCCCCAGCCGAAGAACACCCAGCCGAGCTGGATCGCGCCGAGCTCCATCGGGGTAGGGCGCGTAGCCCAGCATCGAGGCCGATGCCCGTGAAGCTCACGACGCAGGCGAAGGCGACGGCGTAGACCGCCTTCGGCTGCTTCCACGTGCTGGTCCCGGCGGCGGAGCTGACTGGGTCACCTCCGGGGTGGGGTCGTGCCGGCGCAGCGCGCCGGCGAGGGGTCGAGGGCCGGCAGCGCGTCGGCGATGCGGCGGACCTCGTCGGGGGAGAGGGCGGCCAGGGCGGCGTCCACGCGCCGGGCCCGCCGGGCGCGGCGCTGCGCCCGGCGGTCGGCACCCTCGGCGGTGAGGTCGAGCAGGACGACCCGGGCGTCGGCGGGGTCGCCGCCGCGGCGGAGCAGGCCCTGCGCGGCCAGGCACGCGGCGAGGGCGCTCATCGAGGGCTGGGGGACACCCTCGGCGGCGGCGAGCTCGGTGACCCGGGTGGGGCCCTGGCGTCCCAGGCGCGACAGCGTCGCCGCGGCGGTGCGGGACGGGCCGTCCTCGGGGTCGGTGAGGACGCCCGGCCGCAGGACGACGTCGGCGAGCCGGTCGTCGACGGTCGGATCGCTCACGTACTCAGTTGTACGGCCCAACTATCTGTCGTGCCGCGGGCTCCTCAGAACCAGGACGGGAACCACATGCGCAGCAGCCAGTCGGCGTGCGACAGCGGGCGCCCGGCGAGCACCGGGTAGAAGAAGGCGAAGGTGCCGGCCACCAGGGCGACGTAGCCGCTGACCGCCGCCAGGCCGGTGCTGCGCCGCCACGGGGGAGCGTCCGGGCGGCCGAGGACGTCCTGCAGCACCAGGGTCACGGCCAGCACGAAGAACGGCAGCACCGGCGCCATGTAGAAGACGAACATCGTGCGCTCGGGGTTGAGGAACCAGGTGCCCCAGCCGGCGGCGACCGTGACGGCGACCAGCAGCGCGGCCGGGTCGCGGCGGGCGACGACCCGCCAGGCGGTCCAGGCCAGCGCGGGCGCGAACGCCAGCCACAGCGTCGGCGTCCCGACCATGAGGATGTAGCGGACCACCTGGTCGCCCGCGGCGTCGGTGAGGCCCTGCGGGTTCCACAGCAGGATCGGCCGGCCGTTCACCAGCCACGTCCACGGCCCCGACTCCCAGGGGTGCGGCGTGGACAGGCCGTTGTGGAAGGTCCACCACTCGGCGTGCATGTGCCAGAACGAGCGCAGCGCGTCGGGGACCCACGGGAACGCCGTCTCCGGGTTGCGCTGCGCCCACCAGCGCCCCTGTGCCGTCTCGCCGAGGAACCACCCGGCGAAGCTGGCGACGTAGGTGAGCACCGGGACGGCGGCCAGCGCCCAGGTGGCGCCGGGCAGTCCGCGGCGCAGCGCCGTCGCCGTCGGCCTCGGGACCCCGGCCTCCCGCCACGCCTGCCGGTCCCACCACAGCGACAGCACCGCGCAGGACGCGAGGAACCAGATGCCGCTCCACTTCACCGAGCAGGCGCAGCCGAACAGGAGGCCGGCGGCGATCCGCCAGCCCCGCGGGCCGAGGCGGAACCCGGTGGCGGGGACCGGCCGGGAGCCCGCGACCCGGGCGCGCACCCGGTCGCGGTCGACGACCAGGCAGGCGACGGCGGCCAGCACGAACACCTGCAGGAAGACGTCGAGCAGGCCGATGCGGGAGACGGTGAAGGCGAAGCCGTCGAGCGCCAGCAGCAGCCCCGCGACGAGGCCGAGCAGCGTGGACCCGGTCAGCCGCCGGGCCAGCCGGGTGAGCAGGACGACGGCGAGCGCGCCGGCCACCGCCGAGGGGAACCGCCAGCCCAGGCTCGTGTAGCCGAACACCTGCTCGCCGGCGGCGATCAGCCACTTTCCCAGCGGCGGGTGGACGATGAACGTGTAGCCGCGGTTGTACTCGTGGCCCCAGACCAGCAGGTCGTGCGCCTCGGGCGGGTAGTAGGCCTCGTCGAACAGCAGCGTGTCGGGGTAGCTGATGCCCACCAGCCGGCCGGCCAGCGTGGCGACGCCGAGCACCGCGGCCAGGACCCACGACAGCAGCCGGTCGCCGGGCAGCGGCGGGATGCGGTCCACCCGCGGCCGGGGCACCGGCCAGCGGCGCGGGGGACGGGCGGGGACGTCGTCCGGCGGGTCCCCGGCGCCCGTGCGCTCGGGAGCCAGGACCGCCATGCGCCTCAGGGTATGTGGGAGGACCGTGCCCCCCGGCGTGACAGGCTCGTCGTCGTGACCGGACGGCTCGTGCTCGGTGGTGCGCCCCTCGGCCAGCCCGGCGACGTCGGCCCGCGGCTGCGGCGCGTCATGGCCGAGGCCGACGTGCTCGCCGTCGAGGACACCCGCCGGCTGCACCGGCTGGCCACCGACCTGGAGGTCACGCTCACCGGGCGGGTGGTCACCTTCCACGAGTCGGTCGAGCGGGCGCGGCTGCCCGGGCTGATGGCGGCGCTCACCGACGGCGCGACGGTCCTGCTGCTCACCGACGCCGGCATGCCCTCGGTCTCCGACCCCGGGTACACGCTGGTGCGGGCGGCGATCGAGGCCGGCGTCGAGGTCACCTCGGTGCCCGGGCCGTCCGCGGTGACGACGGCGCTGGCGGTCTCGGGGCTGCCCGTCGACCGGTTCTGCTTCGAGGGGTTCCTGCCGCGCAAGGCGGGGGAGCGGCGGTCCCGGCTGGCCGCGCTCGCCGACGAGCGCCGCACGATGGTCTTCTTCGAGTCGCCGCACCGGCTGGCCGAGGCGCTGACCGACTGCGCGGCCGCGTTCGGGGACTCCCGGGAGGCCGCCGTGTGCCGGGAGCTGACCAAGACGCACGAGGAGGTCCGGCGCGGGCCGCTGTCCTCGCTGGCCTCGTGGGCGGCCGACGGCGTGCGCGGGGAGATCACCCTCGTCGTCGCGGGGGCCACGCCGGAGCCGGTGTCGCTGTCGGCCGCCGAGCTGGCCGCGCTGGTGGCGGGGGAGGAGGCCGCGGGCGCCACCCGCAAGGACGCCATCCGCGCCGTCGTCACCCGCACCGGCCTGCCCCGCCGCACCGTCTACGACGCCGTCGTCGCCGCCAAGTCCTGAGGCCGCGGCGCGCTGTGTGTACGAACCGCCGTCTGTGGACGTCGTCGGACGCCCCGGCGGCGGGCCCGGTCAGCGTCCAGGCGTGTCCACGACTCTCCCCGACGCCCTCCGCGACCGCGCGCGGGCGGCGGCGCGGCTCCTGCTCCCCGGTGCGGTCGTGTCGGGGCCGAGCGCCGCGGTCCTGTGGGGTGTGGACCTCGCCGGCGAGCACGACGACGTCGAACTCGTCCTGCCACCGGGATCCCACCCGCGCCGCGTCCCGGGGATCCGGGTGCGACGGCTGACCCTGTCGGCCGGTGACGTCCGTCTGGTGCACGGCGTGCGCGTGCAGTCGGCCGTGGCGGCGGCCCTCCGCGTGGCCGCCCTGCTCGAGCCGGGTGAAGCGGTCGTCGCCGTCGACCGGATGGTCGCGGCGGGCGTCGTGGACCTCGAGGCGCTGAGGGCCCGGGCGGGGTGCCCGGTGAGGCGTCCGGGCGCGTCCGGCGGGCCTGCGCCCGGGCGGACGGCCTCGCCGAGTCACCGCAGGAGACCCGGCTGCGGCTCCCGGTCGTCGACGGCGGGCTCCCCGCGCCGGTCGCGCAGTACGTCGTCCGGCACGAGGGGTCCTTCGTGGCCCGGGTCGACCTCGCCTGGCCGGTCCTGCGGGTCGCGGTCGAGTACGACGGCGCGTGGCACGCCGAGCCCGGGCAGTTCGCCCGCGACCGGCGGCGGCTCAACGCCCTGCAGGCAGCGGGGTGGACCGTCGTCTTCGTGACCGCGGCCGACACCTGCGGGACCCCGTCCGGCTGCTCGCGACGATCCGGGCGGCGCTGCGGCGGTGAGCAGGACGTGCACCCGACGCGCTCCCGGCGCGGTCGTGCCCGCTCCGTGTGCACACAGCGCGGGCACGGGTGTCACAGCCAGCCGTTGCGCTTGAAGCCGCGGTAGAGCAGGGAGCAGGTCACGAGGATGACCAGCCAGACCATCGCGTAGCCCCAGCGCCACTGGAGCTCGGGCATGTGCTCGAAGTTCATCCCGTAGATCCCGGCGATCGCGGTCGGCACAGCCACGATGGCCGCCCACGCCGAGATCCGGCGCATGTCCTCGTTGTCGGCCATCGAGGTGCGCGCGAGCGAGGCCTGCAGGATCGACGACAGCAGCTCGTCCAGGGAGCCCACCTGGTCGCGCACCCGGATCGCGTGGTCGAGGACGTCGCGGAAGTAGGACCGCATCGGCTCCGGGACCGAGTCGACCTGCCGCTCGGCCAGCTTCTGCAGCGGCACCTCCAGCGGACCCACCGCCCGCCGCAGCGACATCAGCTCGCGCTTGAGCTGGTACAGCCGGCCGATGTCGTCGGTGCGCTCGGGGCTGAACACCGACGCCTCGAGCTCGTCGACGTCGTCCTGCACCTGCTCGGCGACGTCGACGAACGTGTCGACGACGTGGTCGGCCACCGCGTACAGCACCGCCGACGGGCCCAGGCAGAGCAGGTCGCGCTGCTCCTCCAGCCGCTGCCGCAGCTCGGTCAGGTCGTTGTGGTCGCCGTGCCGCACGGTGATCACGTGGCGCGGGCCGAGGAACACCATGACCTCGCCGGTGTCGACCACCTCGCTGGTCGCGGTCAGCTGCTCGTGCTCCACGTACCGCGCCGTCTTGAGCACCATGAACAGGTCGTCGTCGTAGCGCTCGAGCTTGGGCCGCTGGTGGGCGTAGACGGCGTCCTCGACGGCGAGCGGGTGCAACCCGTAGCGCTCGGCGATCGCGCCGAGCTCGGCCTCGGTCGGCTCGAACAGCCCCAGCCAGACGAAGCCGTCCCGCTCGACGGCGGCCTCCAGCGCCGCCATCGGGTCCACCGGCGGCTCCCGGCGTCCCTGCACGTAGACGGCGCAGTCGACGATCGCGTCGACGCCCGCCGCCCGCGCCGTCGCGGGCCGTGGCGCCCCGGCCGGCCGCGGCCGGGTGGTCGGCACGAACGGCACGGGAGGGGCATCGGCCCGCTGGTCGGTCACCGGTGTGCCTCCTCCCGTCCCGCCGCCGCGGCGGGGCGACAGAAGCGTAGGCGTGCGGGCTCGCGGCCCTCGTGCCACGCTGCCCGTGGGGCCGCTGCCGGGTACCGACCGAGGAGGACGCCGTGGCCGCAGACTCGCGCCGGGTCAAGTCCGTCGAGGAGTCCATCCGCGACACCGACGAACCCGAACACCGGCTCAAGAAGAACCTCTCCGGCCTGGACCTGGCGGTCTTCGGCGTCGGGGTGATCATCGGCACGGGGATCTTCGTGCTCACCGGGGTGGTCGCGCGCAACCAGGCCGGACCCGCGGTGGCGATCTCCTTCGTCATCGCCGGCGTCGTCTGCGGGCTGGCCGCGCTCTGCTACGCCGAGTTCGCCTCCACCGTCCCGGTGGCCGGCTCGGCGTACACCTTCTCCTACGCGACCTTCGGCGAGTTCATCGCCTGGATCATCGGCTGGGACCTCGTCCTCGAGCTGGCGCTGGGAGCGGCCACGGTCGCCGTGGGCTGGTCGGGCTACCTCAACCAGCTCCTGGACGACGTCGGCCTGGCACTCCCGACGTCGATCGCGGGGGAGACGGCGTCGTTCAACGTCCCGGCGATCGTGATCGTGCTGGCGATGACCGCCGTCCTCGTGCTCGGCATCAAGCTGTCCTCGCGGGTCACCGCGGTGATCGTGGCCATCAAGCTGGCCGTCGTCCTGCTGGTGATCGTGGTCGGCGCGTTCTACCTCGTCGCCGACAACTACTCGCCGTTCGTGCCGCCCGCCGAGAACGCGGCCGACGGTGGCGAGAGCTGGCTGGACACCCCGCTCATCTCGGTGCTCACCGGCTTCAGCCAGGGCACCTTCGGCTGGGGCGGCGTCCTGGCCGGCGCGGCCATCGTGTTCTTCGCCTTCATCGGCTTCGACATCGTGGCCACCGCCGCCGAGGAGACCCGCAACCCGGCCCGGGACCTGCCCCGCGGCATCATCGGCTCGCTGGCCATCTGCACGCTGCTCTACGTCGCCGTCTCGCTGGTGGTCGTCGGCATGCAGAACTACACGGAGCTCAGCGAGAGCGCGCCGCTCGCCGGGGCGTTCGCCGCGAACGGGCTCACCTTCTTCTCGAGCATCATCTCGCTGGGCGCGCTCGCCGGACTCACGTCCGTGGTGATGATCCTGATGCTCGGCCAGTCGCGGGTGCTGTTCGCGATGAGTCGCGACGCACTGCTCCCACGGTCGATCGGGACCGTGCACCCCCGGTACGGCACGCCTTACAAGATCACCATCGGCACCGGGATCGTCGTCGCCGTCCTGGCCGGGCTGGTGCCGCTCTCCGAGCTGGCCGAGCTGGTGAACATCGGGACCCTGTTCGCCTTCTTCCTCGTCTCCATCGGCGTGTGGATCCTGCGGCGCACCCGCCCGGAGCTGCCCCGCTCGTTCCGCGTGCCCCTGGTGCCGCTGCTGCCGATCGTGTCGGCGCTGGCCAGCCTGTGGCTCATGGCCAACCTGCCCACCGAGACCTGGCTGCGGTTCCTCGTCTGGATGGCCGTCGGCGTCCTCATGTACTTCGTCTACGGACGACAGCGCAGCCGCTTCGCCACCGGCTCAGCCCGGGCGGAGGAGACCGGCAAGCGCCTCTGACTCCTCACCCCCGGGGGTGAGGAGGACTCCGCCGTCCCTCCTGCGCCGGCCCGCGCGGGACGACCTGACCGGTGACCGACGTCCCCGGCCAGGAGCAGACCCGTGGCGACCAGCGTCCTCGACGCACCCCTCCCCGCACCCGTGCCGTCCGTGCCCCGGCGGTGGCCGGCGGCCGTGCTCGCGCTGGCCGCCGTCTGCTGGTTGGAGGCCGCGGCGCTGCTCGCGGCCGGGCTGACCGGGCTCGACGGGCTGTTCTCCGCCGCGTCCCGGCCGCCGGCGCCGGTCGTCGTCGTGGTGCTCGGCGGGCTGGCCGGCTGGATCGTGCTGTGCGCGGGCAGCGGCCTGGCGGCCCTGGAGGGCGGACGGCGGCTCGTGAACGGCCTGGCCTGCGCCGAGGCGGCGGGCGTGGTGGTCCTGCTCGTCGTCAGCCAGGTCACCCCGCTGGTCGGCGACCTGCCGACGACGCTGCCGCTGCCGGCCGTCGCGCTGCTCGCCCTGGCGGTGCCGGTCGGCAAGCTGCTGCTCACCTCGGCGCCGGCCACCCTCGCCTGGGCCGCCGCGGTCCCGCCGCGCACCCGCCCGGCCGCCCCGGCCCGCCACCCGCGGCTGCGCCTGGCCACCGTCGCGGTGATCGGGCTCGCCCTCGGCGCCGTCGCGCTGACCACGCCCGTCGGCGGCGAGCTCCCGCCCGCGAGCACCGTCGCCGGTCACTGACGAGGCGGGCAGCAGCCGCTCACTACCCTCGGTGTCGTGAGTGATCGGCACATCCTGACCGCCGTGGCCTGGCCCTACGCCAACGGCCCGCGGCACATCGGCCACGTCTCCGGCTTCGGCGTCCCCTCCGACGTCTTCAGCCGCTACCACCGGATGGCCGGTGACCGGGTGCTCATGGTGAGCGGCACCGACGAGCACGGGACGCCGATCACCGTCGCCGCCGACGCGGAGGGGGTGACCCCGCGCGAGATCGCCGACCGCAACAACCGGATCATCGTCGGCGACCTGCAGGCGCTGGGCCTGAGCTACGACCTGTTCACCCGCACCACCACGGTCAACCACGCGCAGGTGAGCCAGGAGATCTTCCTCGGCCTGCTCAAGAACGGGTACGTCTTCCCGCAGACGACGCTCGGCGCGATCAGCCCCTCCACCGGCCGCACGCTGCCCGACCGCTACATCGAGGGCACCTGCCCGATCTGCGGCTACGACGGCGCCCGCGGCGACCAGTGCGACAACTGCGGCAACCAGCTGGACCCGACCGACCTCATCAACCCGGTCAGCCGGATCAACGGCGAGACGCCGCGCTTCGTCGAGAGCGAGCACTACTTCCTCGACCTGCCCGCCTTCACCCGCTCCCTCGGCGACTGGCTCGACAGCCGCCGGGGCTGGCGGCCCAACGTGCTCAACTTCGCCAAGAACCTGCTCGAGGACCTCAAGCCGCGCAGCTACACCCGCGACATCGACTGGGGCGTGCCCATCCCGCTCGACGGCTGGCGCGACCGGCCCGACAAGCGCATCTACGTCTGGTTCGACGCCGTCGTCGGCTACCTGTCGGCGTCCATCGAGTGGGCCCGCCGCTCCGGCGACGCCGACGCCTGGCGCCAGTGGTGGCAGTCGCCCGACGCCGACGCCTACTACTTCATGGGCAAGGACAACATCGTCTTCCACGCCGAGATCTGGCCCGCGCAGCTGCAGGGCTACAACGGCGAGGGCGACAGGGGCGGCAGCCCCGGCTCGCTCGGCCGGCTGGCCCTGCCCACCGAGGTGGTCTCCAGCGAGTTCCTCACCATGGAGGGCCGCAAGTTCTCCAGCAGCCGCCAGGTGGTCATCTACGTCCGCGACTTCCTCGCCCGCTACGACGCCGACGCGCTGCGCTACTTCGTCGCCGTCGCCGGCCCGGAGACGCAGGACACCGACTTCACCTGGGCGGAGTTCCTGCGGCGCAACAACGACGAGCTCGTCGCCGGCTGGGGCAACCTGGTCAACCGCACGGTGTCGATGGCGGCGAAGAACGTCGGCGCCGTCCCGACGCCGGGCGAGCTGACCGACGCCGACCGGGCGCTGCTGGCCTCGACGTCGTCGGCGTTCGGGCCGATCGGCGACCTGCTGGCCCGCAACCGGCAGAAGGCCGCGGCCACCGAGGCCATGCGGGTGGTCGGCGAGGCCAACAAGTACCTGTCCGACCAGGCGCCGTGGAAGCTCAAGGAGGACCCGGCCCGCCGGGACACCGTGCTGCACACCGCGCTGCAGGCGGTCAGCGACTGCAACGCGCTGCTCACGCCGTTCCTCCCGCACTCGGCGCAGAAGGTGCACGAGCTGCTCGGCGGCACCGGCGTCTGGTCGCCGGCGCCGCGCGTGGAGGAGGTCACCGACCTCGACGACGGCTCGCCCTACCCGGTCATCACCGGTGACTACGGCGACGCGCAGGCGGTGTGGGCCTCCCGCCCGCTGCCGCCGGGCACGCCGCTCTCCCCGCCCACCCCGGTGTTCCGCAAGCTCGACGAGTCGATCGTGGCCGAGGAGCTGGCCCGGCTGGAGGACGGGACGAAGTGAGTCGCTCGGCCGCGTCCCGCGCGAACCGGCGGGGCGAGCCGCCGCCGTCCCCGGAGCCGCTGCCGGCGCCGGCGGTCGACAGCCACACGCACCTCGACATCGTCCTCAACGGCTTCCGCACCGACGAGCCCGCGGACGACGGCGCGGTGGACGCCGAGATCGCCGCGGCGGCCGCGGTGGGGGTCCCGCGGCTGGTGCAGGTCGGCGTCGACGTGCCCTCCTCGCGGTGGGCGGCGGAGCTGGCGGCCCGGCACCCCGGCGTGCTGGCCGCCGTCGCCGTCCACCCCAACGAGGCCGGGGAGGGCGCCGCCGACGACGACGCGCTGGCCGAGATCGACCGGCTGGCGGCGCTGCCGCGGGTGCGCGCGGTGGGGGAGACCGGGCTGGACCGCTTCCGCACCGGGCCCGAGGGCTGGGCGGCGCAGGAGGCCTCCTTCCGGGCGCACGTCAGGATCGCGAAGGAGCACGGGGTCGCGCTGGTCGTCCACGACCGGGACGCGCACGAGGAGGTGCTGCGGGTCGTCGACGACGAGGGCGCGCCGGAGCACGTGGTCATGCACTGCTTCTCCGGCGACGCCGCGTTCGCGAAGGCCTGCGTCGAGCGGGGCTTCGTGCTGTCCTTCGCCGGCACGCTGACCTTCGGCAACGCCGGCTACCTCCGCGAGGCCGCCGCGCTCACGCCGCTGGACCAGCTGCTCGTCGAGACCGACTCGCCCTTCCTCACGCCGGTGCCGTACCGCGGCCGGCCCAACGCCTCGCGCCTGGTGCCGCACACCGTCCGGGCACTGGCCGAGGTCACCGGCGTGGACCTCGTGCAGCTCTGCGACGCCCTGACCCGGACCGCCGAGCGGGTCTTCGGAACCTGGGAGCCCGACCGGGGCGGCTGACCGCCCCGGCGATGCACACTGGTCGCGTGGGTCGCCTCATCGCCGTCGTGCTGTTCATCGCCGTCCTGGTGCCCGGTGTGCTGCTCGCCCGCGCGTGGGCCCTAGCGGCCGGCCGCCGCGCCGTCGCGTCCGCCGCGATCGACTTCTCCACGCCCACCCCGGAGGGCGTCGCCACGCTGCAGCGGCAGGCGCAGCACGGCCGCCGCGTGCGCCGGCTCGGGCTGCTCCTCGGTGTCGTGGGGATCGTCGCCAGCGTCGTGATGTTCGCCGAGGCGTCGGTGTTCCTGTGGCTGCCCGCCCTCGTCGTCGGCCTGCTCGCCGGCGTGCTGCTCGCGGAGGCGACCCGCCCGCGGCCGCGCTGGCGGATGTCCGACCCCGCCCGCCGGCCCCGGCGCGGCGAGCAGGTCTCGCCGTGGCTGCTGTGGACCACGCGTGCCGTCGTGCTCGCGGAGGTCCTCGTGACCGTCTGGATGTGGCGGCGCGGGGACCTCGCCGACACCGTCGCCTGGGTCGCGCTGCTGGTCCCGCTCGTGGCCTGGCTGCTGGCCGAGACGGCGCTGCTCCGCGTCCTCGTCCGCCCGCTGCCCGCCGAGGGCGCCGACGTGCCCGTCGACGAGGCGCTGCGCACCTGGACCGCGCACCTGGTCACCGCGGCGACGAGCGTGCTCGCACTGCTGCCCCTCGGCACCCTGCTGCTGGTCGCCGGCATCGACCTCGGCGACCGGGTCACCGAGAACGTCGACCTGCTGCCGGTCGCGCTGGTCGCCGGTGGTTTCGCGGGCCTGGCCGCTGGCCTCGCCGTCGCCGGTTTCCTGCTCACCTGGCTGCGCCCGGTGCGGGCGGACGAGCGGGCGCTCGCCGGCTGAGACCCACCCCGGTGCCCGATCGGGGGACCGGCCACACCGTGACGTCGGTCACCGCCTGATCCCACGCGCCGCGTCCGTCACGGCTGTCACGTGCGGCGCGTCCGTGACAGTCCGTGTCGGCGCGGCTGCATGTCGACGTGTCGTCCCTCTGGTTCACTTCCTGCGCACCGTTGCTAGACGTGGCGCACTCGTTATCGTGTCGTGACTGACAGCCGGGGTGGGATCGCCGGACGGCGTCCGACGGTCCCGGGAACCCCTGCGCTGTCGGCTGCCGCTCGGGTGTGCGACCCCCTGCCCGGTCCCTCGACCCCGTGGAAGTGTCGTGCCCCGAACGCTGAAGCTCGCCCTGTTCGCCCTGGTCCTGCTCGGGCTGGTCGGCGGGTCCGTGGCCTGGTTCACCGCCCAGAAGTCGCTCACGCTCACCGTCGACGGGCAGGCCCGCGAGGTCAGCACCTACGCCGACACCGTCGGGGAGGTCCTCGAGGAGGAGGGCCTGCAGACGCAGTCGCACGACGTCGTCCTCCCGCGGCCCCCGGCCGCGGTGGCCGACGGCGACACGGTCGTGGTCAACCGCGCCCGGCCGCTGCAGCTCACCGTCGACGGCGTCACCCGCGAGGTCTACGTGACCGCGCTGTCGGTGGACGAGGCCCTCGACCAGCTCGGCTACCGCGCCGAGGACATGGTGCTGTCGGCCAGCCGCAGCGAGCGGCTCCCGCTCGACGGCATGGCGCTGTCGATCACCACGCCGAAGGCCGTCACGCTCGTCGTCGACGGCGCCACCCACGTGGTCACCACCACCGCGGCCACCGCCGGCGCACTGCTCGCCGAGCAGGGCGTGACCCTCGGCGAGCACGACCGGACGAGCCTGTTCGCGACCCAGCCGCTGCTCAACGCCATGCGGCTGCAGGTCTACCGTGTGCAGGTGACCGAGCAGGTGGTCACCACCCCGATCCCGCACCAGACGGTCCGCACCGACGACCCGAACGTCTTCGAGGGCGACGAGACCGTCACCCAGCCCGGCGTCGACGGCGAGCAGGCCACCACCTTCCGCGTGACCGTCACCGACGGCGTCGAGACCGCCCGCGAGCAGCTGAACACCGCGGTCACCCGCCCGGCGGTCGACGAGCTGGTCAGCGTCGGCACGAAGGAGCGCCCGGCCCCGGAGCCCTCCACCAGCGGCCTGGACTGGGACGCGCTGGCGCGGTGCGAGGCCGGGGGCAACTGGTCGATCAACACCGGCAACGGCTACTACGGCGGGCTGCAGTTCAACCAGAGCACCTGGCTGGCCAACGGTGGCGGCCAGTACGCCCAGTACCCGCACCAGGCCTCCCGGGAGCAGCAGATCGACATCGGCGAGCGGCTCTACGCCGCCCGCGGCGCCTCGCCGTGGCCGCACTGCGGTCGCTACCTCTGATCCCCCGGAGAACCCCCCGCTGAGCACACCTCCCGAGCAGGCCGACGGGCTGCTGGGCCCGGCCGCGATCCGCGAGCTGGCCCAGCAGCTCGACCTGCGCCCGACCAAGACCCTCGGGCAGAACTTCCTGCACGACGCGAACACCATCCGCCGGATCGTGCGCACCGCCGAGCTGCGGCCCGACGACGTCGTGCTCGAGGTCGGGCCGGGCCTGGGCTCGCTGACCCTGGGCCTGCTGCCGGCCGCCGCCGCGGTCACCGCGGTCGAGATCGACCCGCGGCTGGCCGCCCTCCTGCCGGCCACGGTGGCCGCCCGCCGGCCCGACCTCGCCGGCCGGCTGACCGTCGTCGAGGCCGACGCGCTGCGGGTCACCGAGCTGCCCGGGCCACCTCCGACGGCGCTGGTGGCCAACCTGCCGTACAACGTGGCCGTGCCCGTCCTGCTGCACCTGCTCGAGCTGCTGCCCTCCCTGCGCCGGGCGCTGGTGCTCGTCCAGGCGGAGGTGGCCGAGCGGCTGGCCGCCCCGCCGGGCGGGGCCGCCTACGGGGTGCCGTCGGTGAAGGCGGCCTGGTACGGCACCGCCCGGCGGGCCGGGAACGTCGGCCGCCGCGTGTTCTGGCCCGAGCCCAACGTGGACTCCGGGCTGGTCGCGCTCGACCGGCACGACCCGCCGCCCGGCGACCGCGCTGCCACCTTCGCCGTCGTCGACGCCGCGTTCGCGATGCGCCGCAAGGGCCTGCGCGCGGCGCTGGCCCGCTGGGCGGGCAGCCCCGCCGCCGCGGAGGCCCGGCTGCGCGCGGCGGGCATCGACCCCGCGACCCGCGGCGAGCAGCTGTCGGTGACCGACTTCGCCCGGCTGGCGGCGACCGCGCCGTGAGCTGGTCCTCGCCGGGCGGTCCCGGCCACACCCGCGGCGACGGCTCCGTGGCCGCGCACGCCCCCGCCAAGGTCAACGTGTCGCTGGCGGTCGGCCCGCTGCGCGAGGACGGCTTCCACGACCTGCAGACGGTCTACCTGGCCGTGTCGCTGCTGGACACGGTGACCGTGCGCCCCGGCGAGGGGCTGTCGGTCACGGTGACCGGCGAGGGCGCCGGCGGCCCCGACCCGGTGCCCACCGACCGGCGCAACCTCGTCTGGCGGGCCGCCGAACTGCTCGCCGAGCACGCCGGGGTCGCCGCCGACGCCGCCATCGCCGTCGACAAGGCCATCCCGGCCGCCGCGGGGCTGGCCGGCGGCAGTGCCGACGCCGCGGCCGCGCTGGTCGCCCTCGACGCGCTGTGGGGCACCCGGGCCACCCGCGGCGACCTCACCGCCCTGGCCGCGCAGCTGGGCAGCGACGTGCCGTTCTCCCTGGCCGGCGGGGTCGCGCTGGGCAACGGCCGCGGGGAGCGGCTCACCCCCGTCCTCGCCCGGCGGCCGTCGCACTGGGTGCTCGGCATCGCCGAGGGCGGGCTGTCGACGCCGGCCGTCTACGCGGAGCTCGACCGGCTGCGCGCCGAGGGCCGGGTGCCCGGCGGCGCCACGTTCCCCTCGCCCGAGCCGGTGGTCGCCGCCTTGCGCAGCGGCCCGGTGGACGCCCTCGCCGCGGCGCTGGCCAACGACCTGCAGGCGGCCGCGGTCTCGCTGCGCCCGGCGCTGCGCCGCGCCCTGCGGGGGGCCGTCGACGCCGGCGCCGCCGCCGCGGTGGTCAGCGGGTCGGGCCCGACCGTGGCCGCGCTGGCCGCCGACGAGGACGCGGCGGTGCGGCTGGCCGCCGTCCTGGCGGGGGAGGGTCTGTTCCGCACCGTCCGGGTGGTGCACGGGCCGGTGCCCGGGGCCCGGCTGGTCGGCTGAGCTCAGCCGCCCCGGTGCCGCAGCGCCGGGGCGGGGTCCAGGTGCGCGAGCCCGTGGAAGGCGAGGTCCACCAGCCGGGCCGCCACCTCCGCCTTGCCCGGCGAGCGGGTCCCCAGCCACCAGTGGCCCACCTGCGCGACCATCCCGACCAGCGCCTGGCTGTAGAGCGCGGCCAGCCGCGGGTCGTAGCCGCGCGCGCCGAACTGCTCGCCGAGCAGGTGCTCGACCCGGCGGGCCAGCTCGCCGATCAGCGACGAGTACGAGCCGGGGGAGTCGCGGGACAGCACGCGGAAGCCGTCGGTGTCCTCCTCGACGTAGTCCAGCAGCGCCAGCGCCGCCCGCTCCAGCAGCGCCCGCGGGCTGCCGCCGGCGGCCAGGGCCGAGGTGAACCGCTCGAGCACCTGCGCCATCTCCCGGTCGACGACCGCGGCGTAGAGGCCCTCCTTGCCGCCGAAGTGCTCGTAGAGGACCGGCTTGCTCACGTCGGCGCGGGCGGCCAGCTCCTCGATCGAGGTGGCCGCGTAGCCGCGCTGCGCGAACACCTCCCGGCCGACCGCCACCAGCTGCTCGCGCCGCTGGGAGCGGTCCATCCGCGCTCGTCGCCGGGGCGGGCCCGCGGTCAGGACGCCGCGGCGCCGGCGGCCGGGACCCGCCGCTTGGCCGCCAGCCGGACCGGGTCGGGCCACTTGACCGAGTGCGCCCAGCCGAGCTTCTCGAACACCCAGATCACCCGGGCGCTGATGTCGACCTGACCGCGCAGCACGCCGTGCCGGGCGCAGGTCGGGTCGGCGTGGTGCAGGTTGTGCCAGGACTCGCCGGCGCTGAGCACGGCCAGCGGCCAGAAGTTGGTGGCGCGGTCCCGCGAGGCGAAGGGCCGGCTGCCCACCACGTGGCAGATCGAGTTGATCGACCAGGTCACGTGGTGCAGCAGTGCCACGCGCACCAGCCCGGCCCAGAAGAACGCCGTCCACGCGCCCGTCCAGCTGCCGGTCACCAGGCCGCCGACCGCCGTCGGGACGGCCAGGCTCAGGAACGCCCAGAGGATGAACAGCCGGCTGGTGATCCGCAGGCCGCGGTCCTTGAGCAGGTCGGGGGCGTACCGCTCGGCGTTGGTCTGGCGCCGGTCGAACAGCCAGCCGAGGTGGGCGTGCCACATGCCCTTGAGCAACGCGCGGGTGTCGGTGCCGTACCGCCACGGCGAGTGCGGGTCGCCCTCGCGGTCGGAGAAGGCGTGGTGCCGGCGGTGGTCGGCCACCCACTGCACCACCGGGCCCTGGACGGCCATGCAGCCGACGACGGCCAGCGCGATCCGCAGCGGGCGGCGGGCCTTGAACGAGCCGTGCGTGAAGTACCGGTGGTAGCCGACGGTCACCCCGAGCAGGGTGAGGAAGTAGAAACCGACGGCCAGCCCGACGTCCAGCCAGGACAGCCCCCAGCCCCACACCGCCGGCACGACGGCGGCCAGCGCGAGGAACGGCACGACGACGAACACGTAGAGCGTGAGCTGCTCCAGGTTCCCCTTCGCCTTGCCCAGCGCGTTGGGCGGCAGGCCCTTGTCCGGGTCTGCGGGACGGAAAGCCGCCGGCCGGGTGAGGGAAGGAGCGGACACGTGGCCTCCAGGGATCGTCCGTCGCGGGGCCGCGGTCGACGTCCGGCGGCTACGGGGCCGTAACCTACGTCACCGTAGGGAGGACCGCTCCCCGAGGGGGAGACGCCGCCCGGGCGGCTCCCGTGCCCGCCTCCGGTGCGCCCCCTAGGCTCGTCCCACGCGCCGCCGTGCGGGGACGGCGCGCGGTGGGGGATGGGGTAATCGGCAGCCCGCCGGCCTTTGGAGCCGGGAGGTCTCGGTTCGAGTCCGAGTCCCCCAGCAACGTCCCGCCCGGTCGCACCCGTCGTCGAGGAGATCCGTGAGCCCGCAGCAGCCCGTCGCCGCCGTCGTCGTCCTCGCCGCCGGTCAGGGGACCCGGATGCGGTCGACCACCCCGAAGGTGCTGCACGAGCTGGGCGGGCGCAGCATGCTCGGCCACGTCCTCGCCGCGACCGCGCCGCTGGCGGCGGGCACCACGCTGGTCGTCGTCGGGTCCGGCCGCGAGGCGGTCGAGGAGCACCTGGCCGCCGTCGCGCCGGACGCCCGTGCCGTCGTGCAGGAGGAGCAGCGCGGGTCGGGGCACGCGGCGCAGGTGGCGCTGGAGGCGGTTCCCGATCTCGAGGGCCCGGTGCTCGTCGTCAACGGCGACTCCCCGCTGCTCACCACCGGCACCCTGGCCGCGCTCGTGGCGGCCCACCACGAGGCCGGCAGCGTCTTCACCGTGCTGACCGCCGAGGTCGGGGACCCCACCGGCCTCGGCCGGATCGTGCGGGGGGAGGACGGCGCGCCGCGGGCCATCGTCGAGGAGAAGGACGCGACCGCGGAGCAGCGCGCGATCCGCGAGGTCAACGCCGGCGTGTACGTCGCGAACGCCGCCACGCTGCGCCGGGTCCTCGCCGGGCTGTCCACCGACAACGCCCAGGGCGAGCAGTACCTGACCGACGCGCTGGCGCCGCTGGTCGAGGGCGGCGCCCCGGTGGCCGCCGTGGCGGCGGAGGACCCGGTCGACGTCCTCGGCTGCAACGACCAGCGGGAGCTCGCCGCGCGGCGGCGCACCCTCAACGACCGCGTGCTCGACGCGCTCATGGTCGCGGGCGTCGCCGTCGTCGACCCGGCCACCACCTGGGTCGACGTCACCGCCTCCGTCCGGCCGGGGGCCCGGCTGCTGCCCGGCGTCCAGCTGCACGGGACGACGACGGTCGCGGCCGGCGCCGTGGTCGGCCCGGACACCACCCTGACCGACTGCACGGTGGGGGAGGGCGCCAGCGTGGTGCGCACGCACGCCACCGGCGCCGAGGTCGGCGCGGGGGCGGAGGTCGGGCCGTTCAGCTACCTGCGGCCGGGCACCCGGCTGGCGGCCCGGTCCAAGGTGGGCGCCTTCGTCGAGACGAAGAACGCCGTCGTCGGCGAGGGGTCGAAGGTGCCGCACCTGTCCTACGTCGGCGACGCCACGATCGGCCGCGGGTCGAACATCGGTGCGGCGACCGTCTTCGTCAACTACGACGGCGTGGCCAAGCACCACACGACGATCGGCGACGCCGTCCGTGTGGGATCGGACACGATGCTGGTCGCGCCGGTCACCGTCGGGGACGGCGCCTACACGGCCGCGGGCTCGGTGATCACCCAGGACGTCCCGCCGGGGGCCATGGGTGTGGCGCGGGCCAGACAGCGCAATGTGGCAGGCTGGGTGGGACGCCGTCGCCCGGGCTCCGCAGCCGCGCAGGCCGCGGCGGCAGCGACAGCAGCAGCGGCCGAGGACCCGGCCGGGAGCCGGCCCGCGGGTGACGCACCGGACCGGCCGGCGGACCCCGAGGCCACCCACGAGCAGTGAGGCAGTGAGCCGATGAGTGCGATCCGGCAGACCACCAGCAAGAGCCTGATGCTCTTCTCCGGCCGGGCGTACCCCGAGCTGGCCTCCGAGATCGCCGGGCACCTCGGCGTCACGCCGACCCCCACGGCCGCCTACGAGTTCGCCAACGGCGAGCTGTTCGTCCGCTTCGAGGAGTCGGTCCGCGGCTGCGACGCCTTCGTCGTGCAGAGCCACACCGCGCCGATCAACACCTGGCTCATGGAGCAGCTGATCATGGTCGACGCGCTCAAGCGCGCCTCGGCCAAGCGGATCACCGTCGTCGCGCCGTTCTTCCCCTACGCCCGGCAGGACAAGAAGCACCGCGGCCGCGAGCCCATCTCCGCCCGACTGGTGGCGGACATGTTCAAGACCGCCGGCGCCGACCGGCTGATGGTCGTCGACCTGCACACCGCGCAGATCCAGGGCTTCTTCGACGGTCCGGTCGACCACCTGTTCGCCCTCGACCTGCTGGTCGCGCACGTGCGCGAGCGCTGGGGCGACCGCGACATCACCGTCGTCTCGCCCGACTCCGGCCGTGTGCGGGTGTCGGAGCGGTGGAGCGACAAGCTCGGCGGCGTCCCGCTGGCCTTCATCCACAAGACCCGCGACCCGATGAAGCCCAACGAGGTCGTCGCCAACCGCGTGGTCGGCAACGTCGAGGGCCGGGTCTGCATCCTGGTCGACGACATGATCGACACCGGCGGCACGATCGTGAAGGCCGCCGAGACGCTGTTCGAGGCCGGTGCCGCCGACGTGATCGTCTGCGCCACGCACGGCGTCCTCTCCGGCCCGGCCGTCGACCGGCTGAAGAACAGCAAGATCAGCGAGGTCGTCGTCACCAACACGCTGCCGATCGAGCCGGCCCGCCAGTTCGACAAGCTCACCGTCCTCTCGATCGCCCCGCTGCTGGCGCGGGCGATCAAGGAGGTCTTCGAGGACGGCTCGGTCACCAGCCTCTTCGGCGGCGCCAGCTGACGCTGCCGGGACCGCCGCACCGCGGTCCCGGCAGCGTTTGCGGCGTCAGTCAGTGAAGTCCCGCGAGAGGCAGGCCCGCTGCCGGGCGTCGAGCCCCTCCAGGACGACGGCCCGCTGCCGCGCCGTCGCCGGGGGCTTGGTCAGCGTGGTCACCGGCCGGCGCGAGGTGTAGGTGAAGGTCACCGAGTAGCGGTCCTGCACGCGCGGGGGCATCGCCCGGTGGAACAGCGAGCGGGTGTCGACGAGCAGGCACGTGCCGGCCGGCCCGGTCGCCTGCCGCCACTCCGACCGGGGCACGAGGCCCTCGATCTCCTGGTCGGAGACGAAGCCCGACACATAGCCCAGGGACCGGGTCACCCGGTCGGTGTGCACCCGGTCCAGGTACTCGAAGGGCCCCCCGTCCGGGCCGACGTCGTCCAGCCAGACGAGGATCTTGAACATCCGGTGGTCCTCGAGGTCCCGGTGCCACTGGCGCACGCCGACGGCCCGGGAGGTCGCCCGCTCCAGCCGCAGGTCGGCGCCGTAGTACCGCGCGGGCAGGCCGAGGTGGACCTCGACCACGTCGAGCAGCTCCTGCGCGAGGCCCCACCGCCAGACGGCGGGCTCCTCGAGGACCTCGTCCACGGACAGCAGCGTGGTGTCCTGGCCGGTGTCCGGCTTGGCCGCCAGCCGCTCCTTGAGCGCGAGCAGGCCGGTCCACAGCTCGCCGCTGTGCGGGAGCCCCAGGTCGTCGAGCGCGACCAGGCGGATGCCGTCCCGCCGCACGTCGTCCAGCAGTGCGCGCCGGTCGGCCGGGAGGGCCGGCAGGGAGGAGGCGTACTCCTGCACCCGCCGCTCGTGACGACGCTCGACCAGGGTCCGGATGGGCGGGACCCGGGCGATCGCCTCCCGCTTGGCGCGGCTGACCACCCGCGTGGTCGTGTCCAGCATCAGCATCTCCTCGGCGTGTGTGTCGAGCACCGGTGTCCCCGATGCCGCGGTGCGGTGACGCGGTGGTGCCGTGACGCAGTGCGGTGACGCGGTGGTGCCGGGGCGCAGCACTGCGGGACCCGCCGCACGCCGGTGGGCGGCGGGACGGGAAGGGGCCGTCAGCCGGCGCGGCGGCCGAGGGCGCGGTGGGTCCAGCCGGCGGCGGTCCAGGCCTCCCGGTCCAGGGCGTTGCGGCCGTCGAGCACCCGCTTCTGCTGCACGACCTGCCCGAAGGTGACCGGGTCCAGCTCGCGGTACTGCCGCCACTCGGTGAGCACCAGCACCGCGTCGGCGCCGGCGGCGGCCTGCTCCGGCGTGGCCGCGTAGTCCAGCTGCGGCCACTCCCGGCGGGCGTTGTCGATCGCCGCGGGATCGGTCACGCACACCACCGCGCCTTGGAGCTGCAGCTGGGCGGCCACGTTCAGCGCCGGGGAGTCGCGGATGTCGTCGGAGTCGGGCTTGAACGCCGCGCCCAGCACGGCGACCTTCTTGCCCAGCA
>NZ_JBJGZK010000013.1:0-111864 GCF_054050475.1 Geodermatophilus sp. SYSU D00525 | reverse complement strand
GCCCGCCTCCCCGGGTGGGGAGGCGGGCGCCGGTGGGAGTGCGGAGGGGCGGGTCAGTAGCCGCCGTGCTGCGACTCGAAGGCGAACTGGCGACCGCCCATGCGGACCGCCGTGCCCGGGGTCAGCCGGATCGGCTGGTGCGGCACGAGCGAGGACCAGCCCGGGGCCCCGCGCGGGGCGACGAGCGTGCCGTTGGCCGAGCCGACGTCGAGCAGCAGCACGTCCCAGCCCTCGAGCCGGATCTCGGCGTGGTGCCGGCTGACGCCGCCGGTCTGGTCGAGGACCAGCAGCGGTCGCACCTGGCCGGAGGCGACGCGCTCGTCGGTCTCCGGCTCGCGGCCGAGCAGGTAGTCCATGTCCAGGCTCACCGTGGCGCCGTCGTCGAAGACCAGCAGCCCCAGGGGCGGGCGCACGCCCTCGACGACCACCGCCGTCTGCTGCGTCGTGCGGATGCCGCAGAGCGCGCAGAAACCGGCCCGCGGGTCGTTGAGGTGGCCGTTCTTGCAGAGGATGCCCTTGACCCGGGGCCGCTCGTCCTCCGGCTCCGCGGCGGCGGGCGCCGACTCCTGGCCCGGGGTCGGCAGCGGCTGCCGCACCGGTTCCGCCTCGGCGGCGGCGCCGAACAGCAGCGCCGACCGCTCCGGCGCCGGCAGCTCCACCGGCGCGGGCGCCGGCGGCGCGGCCGGAGCCGGGGCGACGGCGGGTGCCGGGGTCGCGAGGGACGCCGGGGCGGCGTGCGCGTGACCGGCGTGGTCGTGACCGGCGTGGTCGTGACCGGCGGAGTCGTGCCCGGCGGAGTCGTGCCCGGCGGAGTCGTGCCCGGCCGGGGCCCCGGCGGGCGCGACGGGCACCGGGCGGGCCGGCGGCTTGGCCGTCGACAGCGGCACCCGGGCGTGCGGTGCCGGCAGCCGGACCTGCATGGTGCCCGACGGCACCGGGGCGGCGGCCGACGGCGCGGGGGCCGGCGAGAGCACCGCGGCCGCGCCGGGGACCGCACCGGCCTCGAGGTCGGCGAGCGGGTGCGGCGCGGTGTCGGCGGGCGAGCCGGCCGACAGGTGCAGCGGGGCCGGCGGCCAGGTGACGAAGCGGTCGAGCACGAGGGTGCCGTTGTCCAGCTTCTCCCCCTGGGCCGGCGTGAGCCGCAGCCCCAGGTCGGGCACCTCGGCGCTGCCGCCGCCGGCGAGCACGAGCGTCAGCCCGTCCTCGGTGGCGGCGGCGACCGCGAACGACGGGGGCTCGGTCACGGTGCCGAGCCAGGTGCGCAGCTCCTCGTGCAGCCGGCGGCCCGGGGCGCGGGAGCCGGCCGCGGACACCCGGCGGCAGAGCGTGACCAGCTCGCCGACGAGCACGTCGCCGGCCGGGGCGGCGGGGGGCGCGGGCGGGACCGGGGCGGAGCCCCAGCCGACCAGCGCCGGCCGCGCCGCCGGGGCTGCGGGGCCGGACGGCTGCGTGGTGACGCCGACGACCAGGAGCACCCCGGGCATCCGGACGACGAGGTCGGGACCGGGTGCGACCCGGACGGCGACCTGGTCGAACGGCGGCACGGTGGCCGGTGCTCCGGTCGTGCCGGTGAGCGGAGGCGTGGGGGCCGACATCAGATGAGCCTCCCGCCGTTGATCCGCCAGTGGACGAACGGCACGCGCATCGGGCCGTTGGCGACCAGCCACACGATCAGCCAGGTGCTGACGAAGTGGATGGCGAACGCCGGGCCGGGCAGCGAGTCGATCCACGGGATCGCCCCGCCGGCGAAGAGGAACCAGACGAGCAGGCCCTCGGGGATGCCGGTGAGCAGGCCGAACAGCGTCGGCCAGTCCTTCTCCCACCGGAACTGCTGGATGCCGTGGTAGACGAGCTCCCACAGCACGCCGAGCACCAGCACGACCAGCAGCACGGAGAAGGTGGCGCCGTAGGAGGCGCCGAGGGAGGCCCCGGTCGGGAGCACCGGGGTGATGATCAGGGTCCAGATCGAACCGACCACGGCCAGCAGGAAGATCCTGGTCTGGATGCGGCCGTTCAGGGTGGGCAGCACGGTGTCGTCTCTCTCGGTCGTCGCGGACGTCGGTCGTCGAGTCGGGGGCGGGTCGGTCAGATCTGCTTGTTGCGGACCCACTTCCACCACTGGCTGGTCGACCGTCCCGGCCCCAGCTTCTGCGCGAACCCCTGCCTGATGAGGTCGTCGGCGATCTCCTGCGCGGCGATCTGCAGGCCGAAGAAGGTGTCGACGCCGGGGAACGGGCCGCCGAGGGTGGCGCTGCCGGAGGCGTAGATCTTGCCGCCGTTCCGCGTGCCGGTGACCTCGAAGTCCCGCTGGACGTCGAGCCGGCCCACCGGGTTGCGGGTGGCGTTGGAGTGGTCGAGCAGGTCGGCCAGCACGCGGTGCTCGCGGATGTCGGCCTCGAGGCCGGTGCAGTCGATGACGGCGTCGAAGGTGCCGGTGTGCGGCCCCTGGTCCGGGGTGCTGACGGTGACCTCGACGAGGTCGCCGACCGGCTTCATCTCCTCGATCTTGCCGATCATCACCCGGTACCAGCCCTCGGCGCGGCCGCGCTTGAGCTGCTCCTTCCAGTCCCGGCGGACCGGGGTGTTGGTGCCGCCCATCTCCTCGTACAGCCGCTTGCGCTCGGCGCCCTCGCTCTTGCGGACCTGCTGCTTGAGCTGCCCGCCCCACACCGACTTCGGGTAGTTGAAGCCCTGGTAGGCCCAGCCGTCGGCGCCCTTGCGGCGCTTGAGGATGCCGGTGCCGTGCGGCCTGTCCACGTAGGTGCGGAACAGGTGGACGATCTGGGTCTGCAGGCCGAGCCGGTCGCGGTCGTCGATCAGCCGCTGCAGGACGCGGGAGGCCACGATGCCGCCGCCGCGGATGAGCACCGTGCCGGGACGCTGGTGCAGCCGCTCGTAGACCTGCTCGTGCCGCTCGTAGGCGTTCACGACCTTGCCGTAGTCGTTGTACTCGTTGCGGTAGCGCTGCAGGTCGGGCAGGAACTTCAGGCCCGGATAGCCGACGGCGACGTGCACCCACGTGCTGCGGTACGCGATCCGCTTGGTCGGCGTCGCGCCCTCGGGCGGGGTCAGGATCGTGAAGTACCCGCCGCCCACCCGGCGCCGGACCATGCGGACCTGGCCGTGGACGACCATCTCCGGGTACCGGATCCGGTACATCTCCTTCTCCATCGACTCGAACGCGTGCCCCGCCTTGGGGGTGTAGTAGTTCGCGAAGACGGGCTCGACCAGCACGTTCCAGGCCTGCTTGAGGTTGCCCTGCAGGGCCTCGCGGATGGCGTAGCTCGGGAAGCCCCAGATGTTGTCCGGGCACGACGACGAGTCCGACCGCAGCCGCTCACCGCGCGGGATCTGCGACACCGTCGTCAGGTACTCGTAGCTCTCCCACGGGGTCTTCAGCGGGGTGAGCACGCGCATGGCGCTCGTCGGGACACCGCAGATCCGCAGGTAGTCGACCATCACGAACGACCCGATGCCGCCACCGAAGGTGACGAACGGGACGTCGACGACGGGGATGCCGGCGTCGGCCAGCATCTGGTCGGTCCAGAAGTCACTGGCGATCAGCTGGTCGTTCAGGTCACCGGGCTGCGGTGGCGCCGGGGTCCGGGCGTGCTGGGACGCGATCGTGCTCTCGCTCACGGTGGGGGTCTTCCGTCCTCTGTCGGGGGGAGCCGCCACTGTCAGGTCGTCGCCACGCACTGTCAACGGATTCCGGCGCGGGACACCGAACCGTCGCCGCGGGTCCGCTCGGGCGTCCGCGGGGGGGCCCGCTCGGGGCTCCGGCGCAGGTGAGCCGCCCGGCCCGCCCGGCCCGCCCACCCCGCCGCGAGGGTGGGGGCGGGTGCCTAGGCCTTGCCGAAGCGGCGCTGGCGGGAGGCGTACTCCTCGCACGCGGCCCACAGGTGCCGGCGGTCGAAGTCCGGCCAGAGGGTGTCGAGGAAGACGAACTCGGCGTAGGCCGACTGCCACAGCAGGAAGTTGCTCGTCCGGTTCTCCCCGGAGCTGCGCACGAACAGGTCGACGTCGGGCATGTCCGGCTCGTCGAGGAACCGGGCGACGGTGTCCTCGTCGACCTTGCCCGGGTCCAGCCGGCCCGCGGCGGCCTCGCGGGCGATGGCCGCGGCGGCGTCGGCGATCTCGGCGCGGCCGCCGTAGTTGACGCACATGGTCAGCGTGAGGACGTCGTTGTCCTGCGTGAGCTCCTCGGCGACCTCGAGCTCCTTGATGACGCTGCGCCACAGCCGCGGGCGGCGGCCGGCCCAGCGCACCCGGACGCCGAGGTCGTGCATCTCGTCGCGGCGGCGGCGGATGACGTCGCGGTTGAAGCCCATGAGGAAGCGGACCTCCTCGGGGCTGCGCCGCCAGTTCTCGGTGGAGAACGCGTAGGCGCTGATCGCCTTCACGCCGAGCTCGATGGCGCCCTCGACGCAGTCGAACAGCGAGGACTCCCCGGCCTCGTGGCCGGCCGTCCGGGGCAGGCCGCGCTCCTTGGCCCAGCGGCCGTTGCCGTCCATGACGATCGCGACGTGCCGGGGCACCTTGTCGGCGGGGAGCTCGGGCGGGCGGACGCCCGAGGGGTGCGGGTTCGGCGGCTTGACCTCACGCCTCACTCAGCAGGCTCACTTCCCGGCGTGGGGCCGACGGGTCCGAGCGGTCCACCAGCGGCAGCGAGCGCAGCCCGCGCTCGAGGTGCCACTGCAGCAGCGCGGCCACCAGCCCGCTGCCCTCGCGGCGCTGCGGCTGCTCGCTGGACTCGGCGGTCGCCCAGTCGCCGGACAGCAGCGCCTCCAGGTGGCCGATGGTGACCGGGTTGGGCATGGCCGAGCCGGTCGGGCGGCAGCCGGGGCAGACGGTGCCGCCGGCCGGGACGGAGAAGTGCCGGTGCGGCCCCTCGAGGCCGCAGCGGGCGCAGTCGCCGAGCGCGGGCTCCCAGCCGGCCACCGACATCGCGCGCAGCAGGAACGCGTCGAGCACCAGCCCGGCCGGGTGGGTCTGCTCGGCCAGGGCCCGCAGCGCGCCGACGACGAGCAGGAACAGCCGCAGCGAGGGCTCCTTCTCCTCCGCGGTCAGCCGGTCGGCGGTCTCGAGCACCGCAGTGCCGGCGGTGTAGGCGCGGTAGTCCGCGGCGATGACCGAGCCGTAGGAGCGGATGGACTCCGCCTGGCTGACGATGTCGAGGTTGCGGCCGGTGTAGAACTGCACGTCCACGTGGCTGAACGGCTCGAGGCGGGCGCCGAACTTGCTCTTGGTGCGGCGCACGCCCTTGGCCACCGCGCGCACCTTGCCGTGCCGGCGGGTGAGGACCGTGACGATCCGGTCGGCCTCCCCCAGCTTCTGGGTGCGCAGGACGATCCCCTCGTCGCGGTACA
Source organism: Geodermatophilus sp. SYSU D00525 (assembly GCF_054050475.1). Classification (NCBI taxonomy): domain Bacteria; kingdom Bacillati; phylum Actinomycetota; class Actinomycetes; order Geodermatophilales; family Geodermatophilaceae; genus Geodermatophilus; species Geodermatophilus sp. SYSU D00525. The sequence goes on along the minus strand of NZ_JBJGZK010000013.1, from coordinate 106,495 downwards.
GCGACTTCGGCGTGGTGCTCAATAGCCCAGCCTGTTCAGCTTCTTCGGGTCGTCCTGCCACTCGCCGAGGACGGTCACGTGCAGGTCGAGGTGGACCCGGGCGCCGAGCAGCTGCTCGAGCCCGGCGCGGGCCTCGGTGCCGATCGCCTTGATGACCGACCCGCCCTTGCCCAGCAGCATCGGCTTCTGGCTGGGGCGCTCGCAGTGCAGCAGCGCGTGCACCTCGACCAGCTCCGCGCCCTCCCGCTTCGGGTCGGGCCGGCGGTTCAGCTCCTCGACGGTGACCGCGAGGGAGTGCGGCACCTCCTGGAACACCTTCTCCAGCGCCGCCTCCCGGATGAGCTCGGCGATCTGGCGGTCGGTGTCCTCGTCGGTGGTCTGCTCCTCGGGGTACAGCGGCGGGCCCTCGGGCAGCAGGCCGACCAGCAGGTCCTCCAGCAGCTCGACCTGGTCGCCCTCCACCGCGCTGACCGGCACGACCTCGGCGGCCTCGACCAGCTGGCTGGCGGCCACGAGCTGCTCGGCGACCTGCTTCTTCGACGCGGCGTCGGTCTTGGTCACGACGACGACCACCGGCGCCGTGACCTCCTTCAGCTGGCGGGCGATGAACCGGTCACCGGTGCCGACGGGCTGGTCGGCCGGGATGCAGAACACCACGACGTCGACCTCGGACAGCGTGTCCCGGACGACGTCGTTGAGCCGGCGGCCGAGCAGGCTCTTCGGCTTGTGCAGGCCCGGGGTGTCGACGAGCACGAGCTGCCCGCCGGGCCGGTGCACGACGCCGCGGATGGCGTGCCGGGTGGTCTGCGGCCGGTTGCTGACGATGCCGACCTTCTCGCCGACGATGGCGTTGGTCAGCGTGGTCTTGCCCGCGTTCGGCCGGCCGACCAGGCAGGCGAAGCCGCTGCGGTACGGCTGGTCCGGCGTGCTCACCGGCCCAGTCTCCCACCGGAGGGTGACAGGGGCGGCGTGCTCACGAGGTGGCGCGCAGCACCCCGTCGGGGCCGGCGAGGTGCACCGGGGCCGACGGAGTCAGGTCGTGCACGGCGGCCAGGCCCTCCTGCTCGACGGCGTCGGCGTCGGACACGATCGCCGCCGCCTCCAGGCCCTCGACGCCGCTGGACACCGCTGCGGCGACGGCCGCCTGCAGCGCGGACAGCCGCAGCGAGGGCAGGGCGACGCTGGCGGCCACGTAGGTGCGCCCGTCGGTGTCGCGCACCGCCGCGCCCTCCGGGGCACCGGTGCGGCCGCGCGCGGAGCGGGCGAGGGTGACGAGCTTGGCGTCCTCGGGCTGCAGGTCGGGCACGGGGGGTCAGCTTTCCACGTCAGCTCTCGACGGCGGCCGGGACCTCGGCCCGGGTGGCCCCGGACCGGTGCTCGGGGTCCGCGTCGGGCACCCGGCACACGAGGATCGTGTCGATCCGGTTGCGCCGCCCGCCGGTGCTCTCGGCGACCAGCCGCAGGCCCGCGACCTCCGCCGCCGAGCCCTCGATCGGCACCAGCCCGAGCTCGCGGGCGAGCAGGCCGCCGACGGTCTCCACGTCGTCGTCGCGGGGCAGCTCGACGTCGAACAGCTCGGCGAGGTCCTCGACCGGCAGCCGGGCGGTGATCCGCACCGACCCGTCGTCGAGGTGCTCGACCGGCGGCCGCTGGACGGCGTCGTGCTCGTCGGCGATCTCCCCGACGATCTCCTCGAGGATGTCCTCGATCGTGACCAGCCCGGCGAACCCGCCGTACTCGTCGACGACGATCGCGATGTGGATGCGGCGGGCCTGCATGTCGCGCAGCAACTCGTCGACCGGCTTGGACTCGGGCACGAACGCCGGCGGCCGCATGAGCTCCTCGACCCGCGGGCCGCGGCCCTCGCCGAGGTTCTGCGAGCGGCGCACCAGGTCCTTGAGGTAGACGACGCCGACGACGTCGTCGACGTTCCCGCCGATCACCGGGATGCGGCTGAACCCGCTGCGCAGCGCCAGGGCCAGCGCCTGCCGGACGGTCTTGGTGCGCTCGATCCAGACGACGTCGGTGCGCGGCACCATGACCTCGCGGGCGATGGTGTCGCCCAGCTCGAACACCGAGTGGATCATGTTCCGCTCGCCGGACTCCACGACGCCGCGCTCCTCGGCGAGGTCGACCAGCTCGCGCAGCTCGACCTCGGTGGAGAACGGGCCGTCGCGGTAGCCGCGGCCGGGGGTGATCGCGTTGCCGATCAGGATGAGCAGCGTCGCGACCGGGCCGAGCACCCGGCCCAGCAGCCGCACCACCCCGGCGGTGGCCAGCGCGAGCGGGTAGGCGTGCTGGCGGCCCAGCGTCCGCGGCCCGACGCCGACCAGCACGTAGCTGACGACGGTCATCACGCCGGCGGCGGCGAGCACCGCCTGCCAGCCCATGCCCAGCGCCCGGACCAGCAGCACCGCGACCAGCACCGCGGCGACCATCTCGCAGACGATCCGCAGCAGCAGGAGCAGCGCCACCAGGCGGGCGCGATCGTCGAGGACCCGCTCCAGGGTGGCCGCCCGCCGGACGCCGTCGCGGCGCAGCTCCTCGACCCGCGCCGGGGACACCCGCTGCAGGGCGGCGTCCATGGCGCCGAAGAGCCCGGCCAGCGGCACCAGGCAGATCGCGACGACCAGCAGCGTGACCGCACCGGCACTCATCGCGTCACCGCGTCCCGGGACCCCGTTCGGCCGGCTCGCCGGTGACCGGCTGCCGCGGGGCGGAGCGCCAGCCCTCCAGCAGGCGGGTCTGCAGGCCGAACATCTCCCGCTCCTCCTCGGGCTCCATGTGGTCGTAGCCGAGCAGGTGCAGCACGCCGTGGGTGGCCAGCAGCAGCAGCTCGTCGTCCATGGAGTGACCGGCGGCGCGGGCCTGCCGGACGGCGACCGAGGGGCACAGCACGACGTCGCCGAGCAGCGCGGGGCCGGGCTCCGGGTCGTCGGGCCGGGCGGTGTCGAGCTCGTCCATGGGGAAGGCCAGGACGTCGGTCGGGCCCTTCTCCCCCATCCAGCGCTCGTGCAGCACGGACATGTAGTCCGGGTCGACGCACAGCACCGACAGCTCGGCCATCGGGTTGACGCCCATCTCGGCGAGGACGTAGCGGCAGATGCCGGTCAGCTCCGCCTCGTCGACGGCGATCTCGGACTCGTTGGCGACCTCGACGGGCACGGCGCTCAGCTCCCCTGCCGGCGCGTCGGCCGCGCGGGCCGGGCCGGGCCGGCGGGACGGCCGGCACCCTGCTGGTGGGAGGCGTCCCACCGCTCGTAGGCGTCCACGATGTCGCCGACCAGCCGGTGGCGGACGACGTCGGAGCTGGTCAGGTTGGCGAAGTGCACGTCGTCGATGCCGTCGAGGATCTCGCGCACCACCTTGAGGCCGCTCTGCGCACCGCCGGGCAGGTCGACCTGCGTGACGTCACCGGTGACGACGATCTTGGAGCCGAAGCCGAGCCGGGTGAGGAACATCTTCATCTGCTCGGCGGTCGTGTTCTGCGCCTCGTCGAGGATCACGAACGCGTCGTTGAGCGTGCGGCCGCGCATGTAGGCCAGCGGCGCGACCTCGATGGTGCCCGACTGCATGAGCCGCGGGATCGACTCGGGGTCGACCATGTCGTGCAGCGCGTCGTAGAGCGGGCGCAGGTACGGGTCGATCTTCTCGCTGAGCGTGCCGGGCAGGTAGCCCAGCCGCTCGCCGGCCTCGACCGCGGGGCGGGTGAGGATGATCCGGTTGACCTGCTTGGTCTGCAGCGCCTGCACGGCCTTGGCCATCGCCAGGTAGGTCTTGCCGGTACCGGCCGGGCCGATGCCGAAGACGACGGTGTGCGCGTCGATCGCGTCGACGTAGCGCTTCTGGTTCAGCGTCTTGGGCCGGATCGTGCGGCCGCGGCGGCTGATGATGTCGAGGCTGAGGACGTCGGCCGGCCGCTCGGAGCCGCCGCTGCGCAGCATGCCGATGACCCGGCGCACCGAGTCCGGGCGCAGCGCCTGGCCGGTGCCGATCAGCGCGATGAGCTCGTCGAACACGCGGACGGCGAAGGCGTTGTCGGCCGGCTGCCCGGTCACGGCGATCTCGTTGCCGCGGACGTGCACGTCGGCCTCGACCTCGGACTCGACCAGCCGGAGCAGCTCGTCACCGGAGCCGAGCAGGGCGACCATCGAGACGGAGTCCGGGACGGTGATGGTGGCGCGGACCGCGGCGGGTGTGGCGCCGGCGAGGGTGCTGGCGCTGTCCGCGGCGACGGCCTGCGCGGAAGCCTCGCGGGACGTGGGGGCGCCCGGCACGGGGACGTTCGGGGAGGTGTCGGGCAAGAACCCTCGACCCTGCCTTCCTGGCACGGGGACTGAACGCCTCGACTCTACCCGCGCCCGGCCACCGGGAACCCGCGCCCGCGCGCAGGTCACCGCCCCGAGTAGGTGGCCTTCCCCGGCCCGTCGGCCAGGAAGGAGGCGACGGCGCCGCGCAGGTCGTCGGTGGCGAACAGCGCCCCGGAGACCTGCGGGGTGATCTCGTCGGCGGCCCGCGCGCCGTGCCGCACCGCCGTCGTCACGAGGCGCTTGGTGGCGGCGTGCGCGAGCGTGGGGCCGGCGGCGACCCGGCGGGCGTAGGCGCGGGCGGCCTCGGCGAAGCCGTCGTCGGGCAGGACCCGGTTGACCACGTCCCACCGCTCCAGCACCGCGGCCGGGTACCGCTCGCCGGTGAAGACCAGCTCCTTCGCCCGCGCCGGCCCGGCCCGCTCGGCCAGCCGCTGCGGCCCGCCCATCGACGGGGTCAGCCCGACGACGACCTCCACCAGCCCGAACGAGGCGCGCTCGGCGGCCAGCAGCACGTCGCAGGCCAGCGCCAGCTCGAACGCGGCGGTGAGCGTGAGCCCGTGCGCGGCGAACACGGTGGGGACGGGCAGGTCCTCCAGCGTCTGGGCGATGCGCAGCAGCCGCGCCCACAGCGCCGTGCCCTCCTGGGCGGGGGCGGGGCCCTCGGCGATCTCCCGGAAGGCGTGCACGTCGACGCCGCCGGAGACGACCTTCCCGCGGGCCTCGAGCAGCACCGCGCGGGCGCGGTCGGGCCGGCCGGGCTCGGTGAGGGCGACCAGCTCGGCGACGACCTGCTCGAAGGCGGCGAACACCGACTCGTCGAACAGGTTGAGCGGCGGCGCGTCCAGCACGACGACGGCGACGTCGCCGTCCCGCTCGATCCGGACGGGGGCGGCGCTGCCGGCGTCGGTCATGCCGGCCACCCTGCCAGGCGGCCCGCCGGGCTCAGCCCGGGGGCCAGCGGAGGTCGCGGCCGCCGAGGACGTGCAGGTGCAGGTGGTGGACGGTCTGCCCGGCCTGCGGGCCGGTGTTGACCACCACCCGGTAGCCCGGCTCGGTGCCGTCCTCGCTGGCCAGCCCCTCCTGGATCGCGACCGCGTGCGCGGCGGCCACCACCTCGGCGAGCAGCTGCGGGTCGGCGCCGACGAGCAGCCCCGCCGTCGCGTGGTGCTGCTTGGGGATGACCAGCACGTGCGTGGGCGCCTGCGGGTTGACGTCCCGGAAGGCCAGCGTGCGGTCGGTGTCGTGCACGACGTCGGCCGGGATCTCCCCGGCGACGATCCGGCAGAAGAGGCAGTCGGTCACGCCGCCGACCCTAGGAGGAGGCGGGCACTCCCGCGGAGGTGCGCGCCCTCAGGCCCAGCGGGTGCGGACCGACAGGGCGGCCAGCGCGGCGGCGCCGGCGGTGGAGGTCCGCAGCACCTCCGGCCCGAGCCGCACCGCCTGGGCACCGGCCGCGCGCAGGGCCACGACCTCGCCGTCGGTGAGCCCGCCCTCCGGACCGACGACGACGGCGACCGTGCCGCTGGCGGGGACGTCCACCCCGGCCAGGGGGCGGCGGGCCTGTTCGTGCAGCACCAGCGCGAGGTCGACGTCGGCGAGCTCGCCGCACACCTGCCGGGTGGTCATGAGGTCGCCGATCTCGGGGACCCGGGGCCGCCGCGACTGCTTGGCCGCCGCCCGCGCCGCGGCCCGCCACTTCGCCAGGCCCTTCTCGACGCGGTCCTCGCGCCAGCGGGTGACGCAGCGCGCGGCCGCCCACGGGACCACCCGGTCGACGCCGAGCTCGGTGGCCAGCTCCACGGCCAGCGGGCCGCGATCGCCCTTGGGCAGCGCCTGGACCAGCACGAACTCCGGCTCGGCGGGGGGCACGTCGTGGCGGGCGGTGACCTGCACGCGCAGCCCGGCCGGCCCGGCGTCGAGCACGGTGCCCTCGACGACGGCGCCACGGCCGTCCCCGACCCGCACCGCCTCCCCGGCGGTCAGCCGCAGTACGTCGACGGCGTGCCGGCCCTCGGCGCCGCCGACGAGCACCTCGTCGGCACCCGGCAGCTCGTCGAGCAGGAACAGCGGGGAGCCGTCGAGGGCCGGCCGGGCGTCGTCAGGGGCCGGGACGCTCACTTGAACGAGTTCCGGACCCGGGAGAACAGGCCGCCGTGGGTCTCCGCCGGGCCGGGGCGGTCCTCGCCGCGCAGCACCGCCAGCTCGCGCAGCAGCTTCTCCTGCTCGGCGTCGAGGCGGGTCGGCGTCTGGACGTCGACGTGCACGTGCAGGTTGCCCCGGCCGGTGGCCCGCAGCCGCGGCGCGCCCTGGCCGCGGAGGGTGAGCACGGTGCCCGCCTGGGTGCCGGGACGGACGTCGACGTCGGTGTCCTCGCCGTCGAGCAGGGTCAGCGGGAGCGTGGTGCCCAGCGCCGCGGCCGTCATCGGCAGCGCGACGTGGCAGTGCAGGTCCTCGCCGTCGCGGGTGAACACCGGGTGCGGGCGCTCGCGGATCTCCACGTACAGGTCGCCGGCGGGGCCGCCGCCGGGGCCGACCTCGCCGCGGCCGGTCAGCCGGATGCGCATGCCGTCCTCGACGCCGGCGGGCACCTTGACCTGGATGTCCTGCCGGGAGCGGACCCGGCCCTCGCTGCCGCACTCGGGGCAGGGGTCGGGGATGACCTGGCCGGTGCCGGCGCAGGTCGGGCACGGCCGGCTGGAGACGACCTGGCCGAGGAAGGAGCGCTGCACGCTCTGCACCTCGCCGCGGCCCGAGCAGGTGGCGCAGGTGGTCGGGTGGGTGCCCGGCGCGGTGCCGGCGCCGGCGCAGGTGCCGCACAGGACGGCGGTGTCGACGGTGATCGTCTCGGTGGTGCCGAAGACCGTCTGCTCGAGGTCGAGCTCCAGCGCGATCAGGGCGTCGTCGCCGGCGCGGACGCGGCTGCGCGGCCCGCGCGTGCCCATCCCGCCGCCGAAGAAGGCGTCCATGATGTCGCCGAGCCCGCCGAAGCCGGCCCCGCCGAACGGGGAGCCCGCAGCGGCGCCGGCGCCGCTGTCGAACGGGTCGCCGCCGAGGTCGACGATGCGCCGCTTGTCCGGGTCGGTCAGCGCCTGGTAGGCCCGGCTGACCTCCTGGAAGCGCTCCTTGGCCTCCGGGTCGGGGTTGACGTCGGGGTGCAGGTCGCGCGCCAGCCGCCGGTAGGCCTTCTTGATGTCGGCGTCGGAGGCGCCCCGGGAGAGCCCGAGCACGCCGTAGTAGTCGGTTGCCATGGGGGGTCGAGACCTCAGCTCCCGGCCAGCAACTGGCCGACGTAACGGGCCACGGCTCGCACCGCGGCCATGTTGCCTGGGTAGTCCATGCGGGTCGGGCCGACGATGCCCAGCCCGCCCAGCGCCCGGTCACCGGTGCCGTACCCCACCGAGACGACCGACGCACCGGCCAGCGCCTCGTGGGCGTTCTCCTCGCCGATGCGCACGAGCACCGCGCCGCTGTTGTCGACCTCGCTGATCAGCCTGAGGACGACGACCTGCTCCTCCAGCGCCTCCAGCAGCGGGCGGAGACTGCCCGGGTCGAGCGCGACCCGGGCCAGGTTCGCCGTCCCGCCGATGACGAGGCGGTCCTCCCCCGGCTCGACCAGGGTCTCGATCAGCGCGGCGCTGACCGCGGCGACCAGCGCCCGCAGGTGCTCCGGCGCGGTCTCCACGAGGTCGGGGACCTTGCTGCCGGCGTCGGCGAGCCGGGCGCCGGTGAACGCGGCGTTGAGCGTGGCGCGCAGGTCGGCGACGTCGTCGCGGCCGACGTCGACCGGGCAGTCGACGACCCGCTGCTCGACGCGGCCGGTGTCGGTGATGAGCACCAGCAGCAGGCGCGCGCCGGTCAGCTGCACCACCTCGAGGTGGCGCACCGCGCTGCGCGACAGGGTCGGGTACTGGACGACGGCGACCTGGTGGGTCAGCTGGGCCAGCAGGCGCACCGTGCGGCCGAGGACGTCGTGCAGGTCGACCGCGCCGTCGAGGAACCGCTCGATCGCGCGACGCTCGGCGGGTGACAGCGGCTTGACCGCCGAGAGCCGGTCGACGAACAGGCGGTAGCCCTTGTCGGTGGGCACCCGGCCGGCGCTGGTGTGCGGCTGGGTGATGTAGCCCTGCTCCTCGAGGACGGCCATGTCGTTGCGGATGGTCGCCGGCGAGACCCCGAGGTCGTGCCGCTCGGCCAGGGCCTTGCTGCCCACGGGGTCGTTGGTGGAGACGAAGTCCTGCACGATGGCCCGCAGGACCTGCAGGCGCCGTTCGTCGTGCGCCACGGTGACACCTCCCCGAACCGGTCGACGTCGCCGTGCGGGGAGCCCCGGGAGGCTCCGGCCCACCCGCCGGACGTCCCGGCCGGGCTGGCACTCGCACGGACCGAGTGCCAATCCAGCATACGACCAGGGAGCGGTTCCGTCGCGGACGTGACGGGGTCCACCACCCCGGTGGGTGCCCGGCACGGCAGGCGGCAGGCCGATAGGCTCGGACGCGTCGGTGCCGGTACGGGGCAGCTTTCGGACGGAGGTCGGGTCCCTGATCTTCAAAGCGGTGCGGAGCGGGCGTCCCTATCCCGAGCACGGGTTGTCCACCAGGGACTGGGCGATGATCCCGCCCCGGCAGATCCGGCTCGACACCCTCGTCACCACCAAGCGCGAACTGGCGCTGGACACCCTGCTCGCCGACGACTCGACCTTCTACGGCGACCTCTTCCCGCACGCCGTCCACTGGCACGGCGACCTCTACCTCGAGGACGGCCTGCACCGCGCGCTGCGGGCGGCCCTGCAGCAGCGCTCGGTCATCCACGTCCGCGTGCTCGACCTCGACGCGCTGATGCCCGCGAACCTGGCCTGATGGAGCCGGTCCGGCTCGACGGCGGGGTGCTGCTGCGGGAGGCGACCGTCGCGGACCTGCCCCCGGTGGTGGCGCTGCTGGCCGACGACCCGCTGGGCGCGACCCGGGAGTCGGCCGACCCCGCGCCGTACGAGCGGGCGTTCGCCGCCGTCGACGCCGACCCCGCGCACCTGCTGGTCGTGGCCGAGGACGCCGGCGCCGTCGTCGGCACCCTGCAGCTGTCGTTCCTGCCCGGGCTGTCCCGCGGCGGCGCGCTGCGCGCGCAGGTCGAGGGCGTGCGGGTGGCCGCCCCCGCCCGCGGGCGGGGGCTCGGCGAGGCGCTGCTGCGGTGGTGCGCCGAGGAGTCCCGCCGGCGCGGCGCCGCGCTGCTGCAGCTCACCACCGACACCCGCCGCACCGACGCGCACCGCTTCTACGAGCGGCTGGGCTTCGTGGCCTCGCACGTCGGGATGAAACTGGAGCTCTAGTCGGTCCGGCTCGCTTGTCTCAGGCGGCCCTCTCGCAGGGGCCGCCCCGAGCGGAGCGAGGGGTGGGGGGCGAGGGGGTCCTTTCACAGCCAGCCCCTGTCGGCGGCGACGCGGGCGGCCTCCACCCGCGTGCGGGCACCGGTCTTGCCGATCGCCGAGGACAGGTAGTTGCGCACCGTGCCCTCGGACAGGAACAGCCGCCGGGCGACGTCGGCGACGGTGGCGCCGTCGGCGGCCTCGCGCAGCACGTCGGCCTCGCGCGCGGACAGCGGCGTCGCGCCGATCGCCAGCGCGGCGGCGGCCAGCTCCCGGTCGATCACCCGCTCCCCCGCGACGACGGCGCGGATGGACCGGGCGAGCTCCGCGACCGGCGCGTCCTTCACCAGGAAGCCCGCGGCACCCACCTCCATGGCGCGGCGCAGGAACCCCGGCCGGCCGAAGGTGGTGAGGACGACGGCGCGCACGCCCGGCAGCTCGGCGGCCAGCTCGCGGGCGGCCTCCAGGCCGTCCCGCCCGGGCATCTCGATGTCGAGCAGCGCGACGTCCGGGCGGTGCTCCCGGGCGGCGGCCAGCACCTCGTCGCCCCGGCCCACCTCGGCGACGACGGTGATGTCGGGCTCCAGCTCCAGCAGCGCCCGCAGCGCGCCGCGGACCATCGACTGGTCCTCGGCCACCAGCACCCGGATCACCGGGCCACCGCCGCGGCGGGGACCGGCACCAGCGGCAGGACCGCGCACAGCTCGTAGCCGCCGTCGTGCCCGGCGCCGCCGGTGAGCCGGCCGCCGAGCGCGCCCACCCGCTCGGACAGGCCGGTGAGCCCGGAGCCGGGCGCGGTGTCGTCGGCGGGGCCGCGGCCGTCGTCGCTGACGGTGAGCACCGCGTCGGCGCCGTCGTCGGCGAGGGTGACGGTGACCGTCCGGGCGCCGCTGTGCCGCAGCACGTTCGTCGTCGCCTCGCGGACCACCCAGCCCAGGGCGGCGTCGACCGGGCCGGGCAGCGCGGGCACCCGGGCCGGCAGGCGGGCGGCGATCCCGGCGCCGGACAGCGCCGCGCGCGCCTCGGCCAGCGCCTGCGCGCAACTGACCTGACGGTAGCCGCTGACGGCGTCGCGGACCTCGGCCAGCGCCCGGCGTGCGGCGGCCTCGACGTCGGCCATCTCGGTGCGCGCCCGCGCCGGGTCGGCCTCCGCCAGCCGCCCGGCGAGCTCGCTCTTGAGCGCGATGAGCGACAGGCTGTGGCCGAGCAGGTCGTGCAGGTCGCGGGCGAAGCGCAGCCGCTCCTCGGCGACGGCGTTGCGGGCCAGCTCCTCGCGGGCCGCGGCGAGCTCGGTGTTGACCTCGACCAGGTGGCGGGTGCCGCGCATCGCGAACGCCGTGAGCACGCACATCACCGGGAGGATGAAGAGGTTCGCGAACTGGCCGTCGGCCGCGACGACCCCGGCGCACACCGCGGCGGCGGCGAGCACCGCCGGCCACACCCAGCGCCGCGGCAGCGCCGCCGCCGAGGCCGCCGACACGTAGATCAGCAGGCCCGCCCACGCCGGGCCCAGCCAGACGGCGAGGCCGGTCCCGAGCGCCGCGACCACCGCCAGCCGGCCGGACGACCCGGCCGGGTCGCAGCTGCCGAACGACCGGCGGAAGACGTCGAGGTAGACGGCGGTGAACCCCAGCAGCGCGGCGCCGGCGACCACCCGGACCGCCGTCGGCCGGTCGGTGGTCAGCAGGTCGGCGAGGGGGAAGACCTGGAACAGCAGCCAGGGCAGGGACCAGCCGATCTGCCGCCACCGGGAGTGGGCGTCCACGGCGCCCGACCGTAGACCTGCCGGTCCCGGTCCCGGACCTGCCGGACGTCGCCGTCCCGCCGTGACACCCGTCAGTCGGTGAGGTCCCGGACGACGGCGTCGGCGAGCAGGCGGCCGCAGTCGGTGAGCACCGCACGCCCCGCCTCGTGCGCGCCGGGCTCCAGCAGGCCGCGGACCACCGCCTCGGCGGCGCGCAGCCGGCCGGCGTCGGACAGCGCGGTCAGCGGCAGCCCGTCGCGCAGCCGCAGGCCGAGCATGACCGTCTCCAGCGCGCGGTCGGCGGGCTCGAGCACCTCGCGGTCGGCCGCCGGGCTCTCCCCCGCCGAGAGCCGCTGCGCGTAGGCCGCGGGGTGCTTGACGTTCCACCAGCGCACGCCGCCGACGTGGCTGTGCGCGCCCGGGCCGATCCCCCACCAGTTCGCGTTGGCCCAGTACAGCTCGTTGTGCCGGCAGCGGGCGGCGTCGCCCCGCGACCAGTTGCTCACCTCGTACCAGTCGAACCCGGCGCCGCGCAGCACGGTGTCGGCCTGCACGTAGCGGTCGGCGAGGACGTCGTCGTCGGGCATCGGCAGCTCGCCGCGGGCGATCCGGCGGGCCAGCCGGGTGCCGTCCTCGACGATCAGCGCGTAGGCGCTGACGTGGTCGACCGGCGCGTCGAGGACGGCGTCGAGGGAGGCGGCCCAGTCGGCGTCGGTCTCGCCCGGCGTGCCGTAGATCAGGTCCAGGTTGACGTGCTGGAAGCCGGCCGCGACCGCCTCCCGCGCGGCCTGCACGGCGCGCCCGGGGGTGTGCCGCCGGTCGAGGACCGCGAGCACGTGCTCGGCGGCGGACTGCATCCCGAGGCTCAGCCGGGTGAAGCCGGCCGCGCGCAGGGTGGCCAGCGACGCCGGCGTCACCGACTCGGGGTTGGCCTCGGTGGTCACCTCGACGTCGGGGGCGACGGGGAACAGCTCGCGGACGGCGGCCAGCACGGCGGCGAGGTCGTCGGCCGGCAGCAGCGTCGGGGTGCCGCCGCCGACGAAGACGGTGGAGACCGTCGGCAGGTCGGGGCCCAGGACCCGCGCGGCGCGGCGCAGCTCGGCGATCGCGGTGCCCGCGTACTCGGCACGGTTGGCGCCGGGCCCGAGCTCGTCGGAGGTGTAGGTGTTGAAGTCGCAGTAGCCGCAGCGGGTGGCGCAGAACGGCACGTGCACGTAGAGCCCGAACGGCGTCGTCGTCAGGTGCTCGCGGGCACCGGCCGGCAGGTCGTCGTCCGCGGGCGGACGCGCCGGCAGCAGCGGCAGGGTGGTGGTCATCTGCTCCCAGTGTGCCGCGGCCCCGCCACCCCGGTGCAGGATGCCCGGGTGGGCGAGGACCGGCTGCTGCAGGTGACCGTCGCGGGGGGCGTGGCCCGGCTGGTGCTGGACTCCCCCGCCAACCGCAACGCGCTCTCCCGGGCGCTGCGCGCACAGCTGCGCGAGGCCCTCGACGCCGCGCTCGCCGACGACGCGGTGCGCGTGGTCGTGCTCGACCACACCGGGCGGGTGTTCTGCTCGGGGATGGACCTGTCCGAGGCCGCCGGTGCCGGTGCCGGCGACCAGGGGGTGCGCGAGCTCCCCGACCTGCTGCGGACCGTCTGGACCGCGCCCAAGCCGGTGGTGGCCGCGGTGCGCGGGCCGGCGCGGGCGGGCGGGGTCGGTCTGGCCGCCGCCTGCGACGTCGTGGTGGCCGCGTCCTCGGCGACGTTCGGGATGTCGGAGGTGCGGCTCGGGCTGGTGCCCGCGGTGATCTCCGCGGTCGTGCTGCCGCGGATGCTGGCCCACGCGGCGCACCGGCTCATGCTCACCGGCGAGGTGTTCGACGCCACCACCGCCGCGGCCGGCGGGCTGGTGGACCTGGTCGCGCCCGACGACGAGGTGGACGCCGCCGTCGACGGGCAGGTGCTGGCGCTGGCCGCCGGGTCGCCGTGGGCGCTGGCGGAGACCAAGCGGCTGCTGCGGGCCGGCGGGCTGCGCGGCTCGTTCGACGACCTGCTGGACCTCTCCGCCCGGGCCTTCGCCGGGGAGGAGGGCCAGGAGGGCATCGCCGCGTTCCGGGAGAAGCGCCCGGCGCGCTGGGTGCCCTCGCTGTAGCCGGTCCGGCGCGGGATGCTGCGGGCGTGACCGCCCCCGAGGACCCGCGCGAGCGGTTCCGCACCCTGCCCGAGCCGGTCGACCCGCAGGACGCCGTCGAGGAGGTGGACACCGCGGCCCGCCCGCTGCGCGACGACGGTGACGAGCGCGACGCGCTGCTGCGCCAGGCCGGCGGCTGACCTCTCCCGCGCGCGGTCGTGCTCTGCCCCGCCGGTGGGGGCAGAGCACGAGCGCCGGCAGGACGTCAGGCGGTGTGCACCTCGTCGTAGCCGTAGTCGCCGCCGGGGTCGTGCCCGGTCCGGTCGGCCGGCTCGGCGCCCACCGGGGGCACCGGCGCGGGCCCCGCCCCGCCGGCGGCCTCGTGGGCCATGTCGTAGCCGTAGTCGCCGTCGGTCCGCTCAGCCGGCTGGGTCACGGCCCCTCCTCGACGCCGTCGGGTGCGTGCGCCGATGGTCCGCGCCCGGCCGGGACGCGGGCAAGGGCCGGCGCCGCGGTCAGCGGGCGATGCGCGCCTCGGCGGCGGCCCAGCCGGCGTCGGACCCCGACGGCCGGTACTCCACCAGCGCCTGCGTGGTGCGCAGCAGCCGGCGCATCTCCCCCAGGCCGCCCTCCAGCGCGCCGAGCCCGCGGGCCTGCACCAGCGCGTTGCCGAGCGCCGCGGCCTCCACCGGGCCGGCGAGCACCGGCCGCTGGCAGGCGTCGGCGGTGAGCTGGCACAGCAGCGCGTTGCGCGCTCCCCCGCCGACCAGGTGGACGACGTCGACGTCCCGCCCGGACAGCCCGACCGCCGCCCGCACCGTCCGCCGGTAGGCCAGCGCGAGGCTGTCGACGATGCAACGCACCGTCTCGGCCTGGCTCTGCGGCGGCGTCTGCCCGGTCTCGGCGCACGCCTGCGCGATGCGCGCCGGCACGTCCCCGGGCGGCAGGAACCGCGGGTCGTCGACGTCGACCACCGCCGTGAACGCCGGCACCGGCGCGGCCGCCGCCAGCAGCTCGGGCAGGTCCGCAGGCAGCCCGGCCGCGGCCCAGGTCCGCAGCGACTCCTGCAGCAGCCACAGCCCCATCACGTTGTGCAGGTAGCGCACGGTGCCGTCGACGCCGAGCTCGTTGGTGAAGCTCGCCGTCCGGCCGGCCTCGGTGAGCACCGGCTTCTCCAGCTCCACCCCGACCAGCGACCACGTGCCGCAGGAGACGTAGGCGAACCGGTCACCGCGCGCCGGGACCCCGGCCACCGCCGACGCGGTGTCGTGCGACCCGACGGCGAGCACCGGCACCTCGCCCAGGCCGGTCTCGGCGCGGACGTCCGCGGTGAGCCGGCCGATCTCCTCACCGGGCTGCACGAGGTCCGCGAGCAGGTCCCGCGGCAGCTCCAGCCGGTCGAGCAGGCCGGTCGCCCACTGCCGCGTCGTCGCGTCGAGCAGCCCGGTCGTGGAGGCGTTGGTGACCTCCGCGACCCGCGCGCCGGTGAGCCAGTACGCGAGCAGGTCCGGGACGAGCAGCGCCTGCCGGGCGGCGGCGAACCGCGCCGTCCCCCGCATCGCGGCGAGCTGGAACACGGTGTTGAACGGCAGGTGCTGCAGCCCGTTGACCCGGTACAGCTCGTCGGGCGGGACGACGGCGTGCACCGCCGGCACGGCGGTCTCGTGCCGGGCGTCGCGGTAGTGCACCGGGTTGCCCAGCAGCGCGCCGTCGGCGTCGAGCAGGCCGACGTCGACCGCCCAGCTGTCGATGCCGATGCCGTCGAGCCCGTCGGCCTCCCGGCCGGCCGCGCGCAGCCCGTCGAGCACGCCGGCGTAGAGGCCGAGGACGTCCCAGTGCAGCGTCCCCGCCGTGCGCACCGGCCGGTTGGGGAACCGGTGCAGCTCGGTCAGGTCCAGCCGCCCCGGGCCGACCCTCGCGGCCATGACCCGGCCGCTGGAGGCGCCCAGGTCGACGGCCGCGAGGGACAGCTCCCTGGCGGCAGAGAGGGCCATTTCCGCCGCCCGCTCAGCGGAGGAAGGCCGCGGCGACCCCGGAGTCGACCGGGACGTGCAGGCCGGTGGTGCGGGTGAGCTCCCCGCCGGTGAGGGCGAAGACGGCGTCGGCGACGTGCTCGGGCAGCACCTCGCGCTTGAGCAGCGTCCGCTGGGCGTAGAACTGCCCGAGCTCCTCCTCCGGCACCCCGTAGACGGCGGCGCGCTGGGCGCCCCAGCCGCCGGCGAAGATGCCCGACCCGCGGACGACGCCGTCGGGGTTGATGCCGTTGACCCGGATCTGGTGCTCGCCGAGCTCGGCGGCCAGCAGCCGGACCTGGTGGGCCTGGTCGGCCTTGGTCGAGGAGTAGGCGATGTTGCTCGGCCCGGCGAACACGGAGTTCTTCGACGAGATGTAGACGACGTCGCCGCCCATCCCCTGGTCGATCATGATCCGGGCCGCCTCGCGGGAGACGAGGAAGCTGCCCTTGGCCATGACGTCGTGCTGCAGGTCCCAGTCGCGCTCGGTGGTCTCCAGCAGCGGCTTGGAGATCGACAGGCCGGCGTTGTTGACGACGAGGTCCACGCCGCCGAAGGCGAGCACCGCCTCGCGGAACGCGGCGGCCACGGCCTCGGCGTCGGACACGTCGGCGGCCACGCCGACGGCGACGTCGGGGCCGCCGATCCCGGCCGCGGCGTCGGTGGCCTTCTGCAGGTCCAGGTCGGCGACGACGACGCAGGCGCCCTCGGCCGCCAGCCGCACGGCGATCGCCTTGCCGATGCCGCTCGCCGCGCCGGTCACCAGCGCGACCCGCGTGGCCAGCGGCTTGGGCTTCGGCATCCGCTGGAGCTTGGCCTCCTCCAGCGCCCAGTACTCGATGCGGAACTTCTCGCTCTCGTCGATCGGCGCGTAGGTGGAGACGGCCTCCGCGCCGCGCATGACGTTGATGGCGTTGACGTAGAACTCGCCGGCCACCCGCGCGGTCTGCTTGTCGGCGCCGAAGCTGAACATGCCGACGCCGGGGACCAGCACGATCGCCGGGTCGGCGCCGCGCATCGCCGGCGAGTCGGGCGTCGCGTGCCGCTGGTAGTAGGCGGCGTACTCGGCGCGGTACTCCCCGTGCAGCTCCTCGAGCCGCGCGACGACGTCCTCCAGCGGCGCCGTGGCCGGGAGGTCGACGACCAGCGGCCGGACCTTGGTGCGCAGGAAGTGGTCCGGGCAGGAGGTGCCCAGCGCGGCGAGGGGCTGCAGCTTCTCCCGCGACAGGAACTCCAGCACGACGTCGGAGTCGGTGAAGTGGCCGACCTGCGGCTTGTCGGTGCTCGCCAGCCCGCGGATCACCGGCGCGAGCGCGGCCGCCTTGGCCCGGCGCTCGGCCTCGGGCAGCGCCTCGAAGCCGGGGACGACGGCGCCGAACGGCTCCGCCTCGCCCTTCTCGGCGAGGAAGCGCTCGGCGGTCCGGATGACGTCGAGCGAGTTCGCCTCGGCCTCCGCGGCGGTGGCACCCCACGCGGTGATGCCGTGCCCACCGAGGACGCAGCCGATGGCCTGCGGGTTCTTCTCCTTGATCGCGGCGATGTCCAGGCCCAGCTGGAAGCCGGGGCGGCGCCACGGCACCCAGACGACGCGGTCGCCGAAGCACTCGCGGGTCAGCGCCTCGCCGTCGGCCGCGGTGGCCAGGGCGATGCCGGAGTCGGGGTGCAGGTGGTCGACGTGCGCGGCGTCGACGAGGCCGTGCATGGCGGTGTCGATCGACGGGGCGGCGCCGCCGCGGCCGTGCAGGCAGAAGTCGAACGCGGCGACCATCTCGTCCTCGCGGTCGACCCCCGGGTAGACGTCGACCAGCGAGCGCAGCCGGTCCAGCCGCAGCACGGCCAGGCCGGCCTCCTTGAGCGTGCCGAGGTCGCCGCCGGAGCCCTTGACCCACAGCAGCTCGACCGGCTGACCGGTCACCGGGTCGGTCTCGGTGCCCTTGGCGGAGGTGTTGCCGCCGGCGTAGTTGGTGTTGCGCGGGTCGGCGCCCAGCCGGTTGCTGCGCTCGAGCAGCTCACGGACGACGGGGTTGGTCACGGGGGTGCTTCCTTCCGGTGATGGCAGAAATGGCCGTTTCTGCCGGAGAGGGGTGGGCTCTCCGCACCGAGAGCCCGCGGGACGGAGGTGCACTTCCGCGGACGGCCACGGGGACTAAGCGCCCCAGGAGGCCTGGGTGCCGCCGATGCGCTCGCGGGCGATGCGCTCCTGGTGGCCGGAGCGGGCGTAGGCGGCGTACGGGTCGGCGTCGAGGCCCTTCGACTCGCGCAGCTCGGCGAGCAGCGGGCGGACGTCGGTGGCGAAGGCGTCGTTCAGCGCGCCGTGCGCGGCGAGCACGTCACCGGACTGCTGCGCGGCGGCCAGCGCCTCGCGGTCGACCAGCAGCGCCTTGGCCGTGGCCTCCTGCACGTTCATCACCGAGCGGATCTGGCCGGGGATCTTCGGCTCGATGTTGTGGCACTGGTCGAGCATGAAGTTGACCCGCGACTCCGGGCGCAGCGCGTCGGCGGCCACGATCTCGTTCATGATCCGGAACAGCTGGAAGGGGTCGGCCGAGCCGACGATGAGGTCGTCGTCGCCGTAGTAGCGGGAGTTGAAGTCGAAGGCGCCGAGCCGGCCCACCCGCAGCAGCTGCATGACGATGAACTCGATGTTGGTGCCCGGCGCGTGGTGGCCGGTGTCGAGCACGACCGTCGCCTGGTCGCCGAGGGCCAGGCAGTGCAGCAGCGAGGTGCCCCAGTCGGGGATGTCCATCGCGTAGAAGTAGGGCTCGTAGAACTTGTACTCGAGCAGCAGCCGGTGGCCGGGGTCGAGCAGCGCGTAGACCTGCTGGAGCGAGTCGGCGAGCCGGTCCTGCCGGGCGCGCAGGTCGTCCTGGCCGGCGTAGTTGGTGCCGTCGGGCAGCCACAGCTTGAGGTCGGTCGAGCCGGTGGCGCGCATGACGTCGACGCACTGCGCGTGGTGGGCGATCGCCTTGTCCCGCACGGCCTTGTCCGGGTGGGTCAGCGACCCGAGCCGGTAGTCGTCGTCCTGGAACAGGTTGGAGTTGATCGCGCCGATCGAGACGCCGAGGTCGGCGGCGTGCGCGGCGAGCTTGGAGAAGTCGTCGACGAGGTCCCAGGGGATGTGCAGCGACACCCGCGGCGCGGCGCCGGTGTACCGGTGCACCCGGGCGGCGTCCTCGATCTTCTCGAACGGGTCGCGGGCGACACCCGGCTGGCCGAAGACCTTGAACCGGGTGCCGGAGTTGCCGAACGCCCAGGAGGGCAGCTCGATGGTCTGCTCGGCCAGCGCGGCGAGGGCACGGGCTCTGCGATCGGGGGTGCCGGGGTCGGTCACGAGGGGTCTCCGTTCGGGGCGGATGCAGGCGACCCCAGCGCCGCGAGCTGGGCGTCGAGGTCGAAGACGAGGTCGAGCGAGGCCTTGCCGCGGCCGTCGCCGGTGGCGAAGAAGGGAGCCATCTCGGCCTCCCACCGGGCGCTCACGTCGGTGGCGTCGACGGCGGCCTGGGCGGCGGCGAGATCGTCGGTCTCGACGATCCCGACGAGCAGGCCGTCCTCGCGCAGGTAGAGCTGGTAGGCGCCCCAGCCGGCGTCGCGCAGGGCGCGCAGCATCTCCGGCCAGACGGCAGCGTGCCGCTCGCGGTACTCGGCGAGCCGGTCCGGGCGGACCTGGAGGGTGAAGCAGGCGCGGGGCACGGGGGTCTCCTTGCGGGGGTCCCGGTCCCGCCGCCGGGGCCGGCGGCGGGACCGGGTGCGACGACTCAGAAGTCGAAGTCGTCGATGTTGTCGGCGTTGAACACGGTGGGCTCGCCGAGGACGACGACGCCGTCGGCGCCGACCTCGTACTCGCCGAGGTCACCGGCCTCGAAGGTCTCGCCCTCCTCGCCGGTGATCTGGCCGGCGGCCAGCGCGGCGCCGGCGTAGGCGGCCAGGTAGCCGAGGTCCTCGGGGTTCCACAGCGCGAAGGCGGTCACCGTGCCGTCCTGCACGAACTCGCGCATCTGGTTCGGGGTGCCCAGGCCGGTCAGCGCGACCCGGCCCTTGTACTCCGAGCCGGACAGGTAGCGCGCCGCGGCGGAGATGCCCACGGTGGTCGGCGAGATGATGCCCTTGAGGTCCGGGTAGGTCTGCAGCAGACCCTGGGTCTCCTGGAAGGACTTCTCGTCCTCGTCGTCGCCGTAGACCGTCGTCACGATCTCCATGTCCGGGTACTCCTGCGCGGCGTACTCGGTCATGAGCTCGATCCAGGCGTTCTGGTTCGTGGCGTTCGCCGTCGCGGACAGGATGGCGACCTGCCCGGCGCCGCCGATCTGCTCGGCCATGAGGTCGATCTGGGTCTGCGCGATGCCCTCGGCCGTGGCCTGGTTGATGAACAGGTCGCGGCACTCGGGGTTCGTGTCCGAGTCGAAGGTGACGACGCTGGCGCCGCCGCTGCGGGCCTGGTCCAGGGCGCTGCAGATGGCGTTGGGGTCGTTGGCCGAGGTGAGGATGACGTCGGCGCCCTGCTGGGTCAGCGTGTTGATGTAGCTGACCTGCGAGGAGGCGCTGGCCTCCGACGGGCCGACCTGGCTGAACTCGCCCTCGACCTCGCCGACGGCGCGCTCGGAGCCGGTGGCGGCGACGTCGAAGTAGGGGTTGTTCAGCTGCTTGGGCAGGAAGGCGATCGCGAGGTCCGCGGGGATCTCGGCGTCCGGGTTCGCGGAGGCGCCCGCGGCGTCGTCGCCGCCGCTGCTCCCCTCGTCCTCGCCGCGGGTGGTCCCGCCGCAGGCGGCGGTCGTGAGCACGACGGCGGCCACCGCCACGCCGGTCAGGCCACCGCGCAGGCGGCGGCTGGTCAGGAACAGCGACATCGGGGTCCCTCTCTTCGGGTGGGTGGGGTCGGGTGGTGCGGTGGTGCGGTTCTGGTGCAGGGGAAGTCAGGTGGCGGCCGGCCGTCGGCGCCGGCCCCTGACCCGGGCGGCGACCTGCGGCGCGACGACGGCGGTGATCAGCAGGACGCCGGTGACGATGTTCAGGACGTCCGAGGGCACGTTGACCAGCTGCAGCGCGTTGCGGACCGAGGCCAGCAGCAGGGCGCCGGCCATGACGCCGAGCAGGCCGCCGCTGCCGCCGAAGATCGACACGCCGCCGAGCAGGATCGCCGCGATGACCTGCAGCTCCAGGCCGGTGGCGTTGTCGGCGCGGGCGCTGCCGTAGCGGAGGGTCCAGTAGGCGCCGCCGAGGGCGCTGATCACGCCGGTGGCGACGAACAGCCACAGCTTGGTGCGGCCGACGTCGATGCCGCTGAACCGGGCGGCGTCCTCGCTGTTGCCCATCGCGTACAGCGAGCGGCCGATCGGGGTGGCGTGCAGGACGACCGCGGTGATCGCGACCAGCACCAGCAGCGGGACGACGACGGTGGGGATGCCGGTCGAGCCGATGGAGCTGATCGCCCACGCCGTCCAAGCGCGCGGGAAGTCGGCCACCGCCTGGTCGCCCAGGACGACGAACGCCAGGCCGCGGTAGAGCGCCAGCGTGCCGATGGTGACCGCCAGCGAGGGCAGCCCCAGCTTCGTCACGAGGAAGCCGTTGACCGCGCCGAGCACGCCGCCGAGCACGAGGACCAGCGGGATGATCCCCTTCAGCGGCAGCCCGGCGACCCACAGCTGGCCCATGACCGCGCTGCACAGGCCGACGGTGCTGGCCACCGACAGGTCGATCTCGCCGGTGATCACCACGAGCGTCAGCGGCAGCGCGATGAGCGCGATGACCACGACGTCGAGCAGCAGGAAGCCGGCGTTGCGGGTGCTGGCGAAGCCCTCGACCGTGACGGAGGCGATGACCAGGAACAGCACGAGGAACGTGGTGATGACGCTGCCGCCGGGCAGGGTGAACCCGCGGCGGGCCGGCGCGGCGGCCGGGGCGGCCGGGGCGGGAGCGGTCTCAACGGTCACGGCGGGCGTTCCTCCCCCGGAGGCGGGCGGCCAGGCGCAGCTGCAGCGCCCGGTCCAGAGCGATGGCGGCGAGGATCAGCGCGCCGACGGCGGCGTCCCGCCAGAACGGGTCCAGCCCCAACTGCGGGAGCGCGGTGCCGATCGTGGTGAGCAGCAGCGCGCCGAGCGCGGCGCCGTAGACCGAGCCGCTGCCGCCGAAGATGGCGACCCCGCCGACGACGCAGGCGGCGACGACGAACAGCTCCTGGCCGGTGCCGGCGGTGGTGTCCAGCGTCTGGAACCGCGCGGCGTAGAGGACGCCGGCGAGCCCGGCGAGGGCCCCGTTGACGACGAAGGCGGTGAGCACCCGCCGGCCGACCGGGATGCCCGAGAGCCGCGCGGCCTCGGGCGCCGAGCCGATGCCGTACAGCTCGCGGCCGCTGCGGAAGGTCCGCAGGTAGTAGCCGACGACCAGGACGACGGCCACGGCGACGAGGAACAGCACCGGGACGCCGAGCAGCCGGGCGCCGCCCAGGGACTTGAACCCGGCGGGCAGGTCGGCGGCGTTGATCTGCAGCCGGTCGGCGCTGGAGGCCCACAGCGAGTCCAGCCCGCGGAAGGCGTAGAGCGTGCCGAGGGTGACCACCAGGGAGGGCACCCCGGCGGTGGCCACGATGAGACCGTTGACCAGGCCGCACACCGCGCCGACCGCCATGCCGGCGAGCACCGCGACGACCACCGGCGTGCCCGGGGCGACCACCAGCAGCGTGCCGGTGGCGTAGGCCGACAGGCCCAGCACCGAGCCGACCGACAGGTCGACGTTGCGCGTGATGATCACCATCGTCTGGCCGGCGGCCAGGACGGTGAGGATCGCCGCCGACAGCAGCAGGTCGCGGACGTTCTGCCCCGACAGGAAGCGCGGGTTGGCGATCACCGTCACGAGGACGAGCAGCACCAGCGCGGCGAGGATGCCGAGCTCGCGCACCACGAACAGCCGGTGGACCAGCGCCGACCCGCGGCGGCCGGTGCGCTCGGGCGCGGCCAGCTCCTCCGGCAGCGCGGCGGGGGGCTTGGTCAGGGGCGCGCTCACCGGGCGGCCCCCGCGGTCGAGGAGCCCTGGCCGGTCGCGGCCAGCATCACGCTGTCCTCGTCGGCGCGGGCGCGGGGGATGTCGTCGACGAGGCGGCCCTCGGAGACGACGAGGACGCGGTCGGCCATGCCGAGCACCTCCGGCAGTTCGCTGGACACCATGACGACGGCCAGTCCCTCGGCGGCCAGCTCCGAGAGCAGCCGGTGCACCTCGGACTTGGTGCCGACGTCGATGCCGCGGGTGGGCTCGTCGACGATCAGCACGCGCGGCTCGGTCGACAGCCACTTGGCGAGGACGACCTTCTGCTGGTTGCCGCCGGACAGCGTGGACACCGGGTCGGACAGCTTCCCGGCCTTGACCTGCAGCCGCTTCGACCACTCGGCGGCCTGCGCCCGCTCGGCGCGGGAGCTGAGCAGCCCGGCCCGCGCCAGCTTCCAGCGGCGGGTGAGGGTGGCGTTCTTCTCCACCGACAGCTCCATGACCAGGCCCTGCTGGCGGCGGTCCTCGGGGACCAGCGCGATGCCGGCGGCCATCGCGGCGGCCGGGTCGCCCTTCCTGAGCGCCTTCCCGGACACCCGGACCGAGCCGGCGTCGTAGTGGTCGACGCCGAAGACCGCGCGCACGATCTCGCTGCGGCCGGCGCCGACCAGGCCGGCCAGCGCGACGATCTCGCCGGCCCGCACGTCGAAGGAGACGTCGGCGAACACGCCGCGGGTGGTCAGGCCGCGCACCTCGAGCACGACGTCGCCGGGGTCGACGTCGACCTTGGGGAACAGCGAGGAGACCTCGCGGCCGACCATCCGGCGGACCACCTGGTCGACGGTGAGGTCGCGGGTGGGGTCGGTGGAGACCCACTGCCCGTCGCGCATGACGGTGATCCGGTCGCAGAGGTCGAAAACCTCGTCGAACCGGTGGGAGATGAACAGCACCGCGGCGCCGGAGTCGCGCAGCGACCGGGCGACGGCGAACAGCCGCTCCACCTCGACGCCGGACAGCGCGGCGGTCGGCTCGTCCATCACCAGCACCCGCGCGTCGAACGACAGCGCCTTGGCGATCTCGACCATCTGCTGGTCGGCGATCGACAGCCCGCGCGCCGGGCGGTCAGGGTCGAGCGCGACGCCGAGGCGGTCGAACAGCGCCCGGCAGCGGCGGCCGAGCTCGCGGCGGTCGATGCGCCGGCCCGACAGCAGCGGCTGGCGGCCCATGAAGATGTTCTCCGCGACCGACAGGTCGGGGAACAGCGTGGGCTCCTGGTAGATGACCGCGATGCCGGCGGCCCGCGCGGCGGCGGGGTCGGCGAGGGTCACCGGCTGCCCGTCGAGCAGCACGCGGCCGGTGTCCGGGCCGTGCACGCCGGCGAGGACCTTGACCAGCGTCGACTTGCCGGCACCGTTCTCGCCGACGAGCGCGTGGGCCTCCCCCGCGCGCAGCTCGAGCTGCGCACCGCGCAGCGCGGCGACCGCGCCGAAGCTCTTGCCGACGTCCTCGAGGGCCAGGACCACGGTGCCGTCCCGTGCCCGACCGGTCGCCGGCGGCGCGGGTGGCGCCGAGGCGTGGTCCACGACGACCACCTCCGTTGTGAAACGATTCAGGCGTGCTGTGGCGCAGACCATAGGGAGGCGTTTCGAGACGTGTCAACACCGCGTGTCTGGCCCGTGACCGGTGTTTGACACGTTTCAGTCCACCGACGACCATCGCTGCCGGACGGTGTCCTCCGTCACCCCACTCCGACCCCGCGAGGAGACGCCGTGCCGGTGAGCATCCGCGACGTCGCCGAGCACGCCGGCGTCTCGGTCGGGACGGTGAGCAACGTCCTCAACCGCCCCGACGTGGTGAGCGGCCCGACCCGCGAGCGGGTGCTCGGGGCGATCGCCGCGCTCGGCTTCGTGCGCAACGAGTCGGCCCGCCACCTGCGCGCCGGGCGCAGCCGGACCATCGGGCTGGTCGTCCTCGACATCGCCAACCCGTTCTTCACCGACGTCGCGCGCGGCGTGGACGACGTCGTCGACCCGGCCGGCCTCGCGGTGATCCTGTGCAACTCCGACGACCGCCCGGAGAAGGAGGCCGCCCACCTCGACGTGCTCGCCGAGCAGCGGGTGCAGGGCGTGCTCATCACCCCGACCGCGAAGCCGTCGCCGCACCTGGACTCGCTGCGCCGCCGCGGGGTGCCGGTGGTGCTGGTCGACCGGCGCGCGAGCGGCCCCGACCAGTGCGCGGTCGCCGTCGACGACGTCCTCGGGGGCCGGCTGGCCGCCGAGCACCTGCTCGAGCGCGGGCACCGGCGGATCGCGTTCATCGGCGGCGCGTCCGGCCTGCCGCAGGTGCAGGAGCGGCACGCCGGCGTCGTGGCCGCCGTCCGGGAGGCCACCGGCGACGAGGACGCGCTGCTGGTCCTCTCCCCCGAGCACCTCACCGTCGCGGGCGGCCGGGAGGCCGCCGCGCGCATCGTCGGCCTGCCCGCGGCCCGCCGCCCTACCGCCGCGGTGTGCGCCAACGACCTGCTGGCCCTCGGCGTGCTGCAGGAGATGGTCCGCCAGGGGGTGCGGGTGCCCGACGACTTCGCGATCGTCGGCTACGACGACATCGACTTCGCCGCGGCCGCCGCGGTGCCGCTGACCTCGGTGCGCAAGCCGCGGGCGGCGCTGGGGTCGCGGGCCGCCGAGCTGCTGCTGGACGAGGCGCGTGGCGACGGGCACGTGCACGTGCAGGAGGTCTTCGAGCCGACGCTCGTCGTCCGCGAGTCGAGCATGGTCTTCCGCGACAGAGAGGGGACGCCGTGAGGGTCGCGCTGTTCGCCACCTGCCTGGTGGACACGGTGGTGCCGCAGGTCGCGATGGCCACCGCGCGGCTGCTGGAGCGGCTGGGCCACGAGGTGGTCGTGCCGCCGACGCAGGCCTGCTGCGGGCAGGTGCACGTCAACACCGGCTACCGGCGCGAGGCGGTGCCGATCGTGGCCAACCACGTGCGGGCGTTCGCCGGCGCGGAGGCGGTCGTGGCGCCGTCGGGGTCGTGCGTGGCCTCGATCCACCACCAGCAGGCGGCGGTCGCCCGCCGCGCCGGCGAGGAGCGGCTGGCCGCCGAGGCCGAGGCGCTGGCCGCGCGCACCCACGAGCTGTCGCAGTTCCTCGTCGACGTGCTCGGCGTGACCGACGTCGGCGCCTACTACCCGCACCGGGTCACCTACCACCCGACCTGCCACTCGCTGCGCCTGCTGCGGGTGGGCGACCGGCCGCTGCAGCTGCTGCGCGCCGTCCGCGGGCTGGACCTGGTGGAGCTGCCCGGCGCGGAGTCCTGCTGCGGGTTCGGCGGCACGTTCGCGGTGAAGAACGCCGACACCTCGACGGCGATGCTCACCGACAAGATGGCGAACGTGCTGTCCACGCACGCCGAGGTGTGCACCGCCGGCGACGCGTCCTGCCTGATGCACATCGGCGGCGGGCTGTCCCGGCTGCGCTCGGGCACCCGGACGGTGCACCTGGCCGAGATCCTCGCCTCGACGGAGGACGACGTGAGCCCGACCCAGTCCACCCGCCCCGCGGTCCGGGCCTGAGGGCGGCAGGAATGGCCGTCTCTGCCGCCCCCTCGGAGCCGACGCCGCTCGAGCCGGGCGCGCCCCGCTCCGGGACGACGTTCCTCGGCCTGCCGACCGCGCCCCGTGGCGTCGGTCACCTGCGCGGCACGCAGCCGTTCCCCGAGGCGGCGCGGGGTGCGCTGCGGGACGGGCAACTGCGCGCCAACCTCGGCCGCGCCACGACGACGATCCGCGGCAAGCGCGCCGCCGTCGTGTCGGAGGTGCCGCACTGGGAGCAGCTGCGCCAGGCCGGGAAGGCGCTCAAGGCCGCCACCATGGCCCGGCTCGACGAGCACCTCGAGGAGCTCGAGCGGCAGGTCACCGCACGCGGCGGCACGGTGCACTGGGCGCGCGACGCCGCCGAGGCCAACCGCATCGTCACCGAGCTGGTGCGGGCCACCGGCAGCGACGAGGTGGTCAAGGTCAAGTCGATGGCCACCCAGGAGATCGGCCTCAACGAGGCCCTGGCGGCCGCCGGGATCGAGGCCGTCGAGACCGACCTCGCCGAGCTGATCGTGCAGCTGGGCGAGGACACCCCGTCGCACATCCTCGTGCCGGCGATCCACAAGAACCGCTCGGAGATCCGCGAGATCTTCAGCCGCACCATCCCCGGTGTCGACCCCGGCCTGACCGACGAGCCGCGGCAGCTGGCCATGGCCGCCCGCGCCCACCTGCGCGAGCGGTTCCTGCGCGCGCGGGTCGCCGTCAGCGGGGCCAACTTCGCCGTCGCCGAGACCGGAACGCTCGCCGTCGTCGAGAGCGAGGGCAACGGCCGGATGTGCCTGACGCTCCCGCAGACGCTGATCACCGTCATGGGCATCGAGAAGGTCGTGCCGCGGTGGGAGGACCTCGGCGTCTTCCTGCAGCTGCTGCCCCGCTCCTCCACCGGCGAGCGGATGAACCCCTACACCTCGCTGTGGGCCGGCGTGACCCCCGGCGACGGGCCGCAGGAGTTCCACCTCGTGCTGCTCGACAACGGCCGGACGGCGGTGCTCGCCGACGAGGTGGGCCGCGAGGCGCTGCACTGCATCCGCTGCTCGGCCTGCCTCAACGTGTGCCCGGTGTACGAGCGCACCGGCGGGCACGCGTACGGCTCGGTGTACCCGGGCCCCATCGGCGCGGTGCTGTCCCCGCAGCTGACCGGCGTCGAGGACAACGCCTCGCTGCCGTACGCCTCGTCGCTGTGCGGCGCCTGCTACGACGTCTGCCCGGTGGCCATCGACATCCCGTCGATCCTCGTGCACCTGCGCGCCGAGCACGTCGAGGCGCAGGAGCGGCCGACGGCGGAGGCGGTCGCCTTCCGCGGGCTGTCGCGGGTGATGAGCAGCCCGCGGTTGTGGCACCTGGCCCAGCGCGCCGCCGGGCTCGGCCGGCTGTTCGCCCGGGGGAAGCCGACGCTGCCGGCCACGCTGCCGCCGCCGGCGAGCGCCTGGACCCGCACCCGCGACCTGCCCACCCCGCCGGGGAGGACGTTCGTGCAGCAGTGGACCGAGGAGCACGGGGAGTGAGCGCCCGCGAGGAGGTGCTCGGGCGGATCCGGACGGCCCTGGGCTCCGACCGGCCGTCGGTCGCCGTCCCGCCGGTGCCGGCGCCGCGCGAGCTGCCGGCCGCCGAGCTGCTCGACCTGCTCGCCGAGCGGGTGGAGGACTACCGCGCCACGGTGCTGCGGTGCGCGCCGGAGGAGGTCCCGGCGACCGTGGTCCGCGGCCTCGATGCGGCGCTCGGCGCGGGCTGGGACCCGGCCGGCGTCGTCGTCGCCCCCGGGGTGCCGGCCGCGTGGCGGCCGGACGGCTCGGCCGGGGACGACGGCCGGCCCGCGGTCGAGCTCGCCGCGTTCGCCGCGACCCTGACCGGCGTGGCGACGGCGATCGCCGAGACCGGCACGCTGGTCCTCGACGGGTCACCGCTGTCAGGCCGGCGGGCGCTGTCGCTGCTGCCCGACGTCCTGGTCTGCGTGGTCGAGACGGCCCAGGTGGTGCCCGACGTGCCCGACGCCCTGGCCCGGCTGGACCCGGTGGCGCCGCTGACGATGGTCAGCGGCCCGTCGGCGACCAGCGACATCGAGCTGCAGCGGGTCGAGGGCGTGCACGGCCCGCGCACCCTGGTCGTCGTCCTCGCCGGCTGACCCCTCTCCCTCCTCGGGGCTACCGTCCGTCATCACACGGATACGGACGGCCCTGGTCCGTGTGAGGCTCCCGGCGTCAGCGGCGCCCTCCCGGCGTTCGCACGGACGACGGGGAGAGGGCCGCGGGATGGCGACTGCAGGACCGGAGGGTCCGGGCGGCTGGCACGCGAACCGGGCCGGGCGGGCGACCGCCGCGGTCGTCGCGGCCGTCCTCGGCTTCGGTGGGGCCGCTGCCGTCGACACCGCGCTCGCCGACCCGCCGCTGGTGGAGGCCGGCGACCCCGCGCCGGCCGGTGACGGGCGCACCCGCCTCGTCGTCGACGCCCCGGCGGGCATCGACGCCGCCACGCTGACCGCGCTCGACGAGCTGGCCGGGGTCGACTCCGCGCAGCTGCTGTTCGACGGCACCGCCCTGCTCGCCGGGTACGGCATCACCCCCGACGCCGTCCGGGCGCTGCTGCCCGACGCGGCGGTCACCGTGTCGGTGCCCGGCGAGGCCCTCGGCCGGGAGATCACCGACCCGTACTGGGCCTCGTTCGGCTACCACCTCGCCAACACCGGCGGCAACGCGTACAGCCAGGCCGCGGTCGCCGGCGCCGACGTCGGCGCGCCCGCCGGCTGGCAGGCCGGCACCGGCCGCGGCACGGTCATCGCGGTCGTCGACAGCGGCATGCTGGCGAGCCACCCCGACCTGGCCGGCGCGCTGTGGACGGACCCCGACGAGCCGTGCGGGACGGCCGACACCGACGGCGACGGCTACGCCGGCGACTGCCACGGCTGGAACTTCTACGCGAACTCCCCCGACGTGACGAACGGCGGCGGGGACAACTCGCACGGCACCGGCGTCGCCGGGGCGGCCGCCGCCCGTGCGGGCAACGGCGAGGGCCTGGCCGGCGTGGCGCCGGACGCCACCGTCATGCCGCTGGTCATCGGCAGCGGGCGCAGCGTCGACCTGTACCTCGGCGCGCAGGCGATCCGCTACGCCGCCGACCACGGCGCCGACGTCGTCAACGCCTCCTGGGGCGGCCCGGGCGGCGCGCAGATCCTCCGCGACGCGATCGCCTACGCCAACAGCAAGGGCGTGGTCGTCGTCGCCGCGGCCGGCAACGACGCGCTGGACCGGGACACGTCGCCGTTCTACCCGGCGAGCATCAACGCCCCCAACGTCCTCACCGTGGGCGCGAGCACCGCGGCCGACACCGTCGCGTCGTTCTCCGCCCACGGGGCCGGCACGGTCGACGTCTTCGCGCCCGGCAACCTGGTGGTGGCGCCCAGCAACACCGGCGGGTACTCCGCGGTCAGCGGCACCTCGATCGCCGCGCCGCAGGTCGCCGCCGCCGTCGCGCTGTACCGGGCGCACGACCGCACCGCTCCCGCCGGGGAACTGGCGCAGCGGCTGCTGCGGGACGCGCAGCCGGTGGCCGCGTTCGCCGGGAGGTCGGTCACCGGCGGCCGCCTGTCGCTGGCGGCGCTGGGCGCGACCGGGGCCCCGGTGACCCACACGTTCACCGGCATGGCCGCCGAGCCGGGCACGGTGGCCCCGACCGTCGTCACCAGCGGCAGCGCGCCGGCCGGCACGTACTCCGTCCGCCTCGGCCTCGGCATGGAGCACGACGGCGAGGTCTTCGCGCTGACGCGGCAGCCGGTCACCGTCGGCGGCGTCACCGCGACCACCGACGACGAGGGCCAGGTGGTGTTCGACCTCGGCTCCCGTCCCGGTCCCGCGGCGACGGTCACCCCCAGCACCGAGTTGGCGCAGGGCCGGTACGTGCTCACCGCGCAGCTGGTGCGGGACGGCGTGGACGTCGGCCTGGCCTCCGCGGCCCCGCTGCTGGTCGGCGTCGCGTACGAGGCCCCGGGCACCGGCGCGCCGGCCCCGTCGTCGGCAGCCCCGTCGTCGGCAGCCCCGTCGTCCCCGGCGCCCGGTGCCGGCTCGCCCGCCCCGGGGACCGGCTCCCCCGCACCCGGTACCGGGACGCCGCGACCCTCGACCCCCGGCACCCCGACCCCCGGCACCCTGCCCCCCGGTCCCCCGACCCCCGGCACCCCGACCCCCGGGACGTCCGGTCCGGGGACGACGGCACCGGGCCCCCCGGCTCCGGGCGGGTCGGCGCCGGGCACCTCGGCACCGGGTGCGTCCACGCCGGGTGCCTCCACGCCGGGCGCGTCCGCCCCGGGCGCGACGGCGCCGGGCACTCCGGCTCCGGGTGCGTCCACGCCGGACACGCCCGCCCCGGGGAGCGGCACCCCCGCGCCCGGCACCCCGGCGCCCACCACCCCGGCACCCACCACCCCGGCACCCGGCGCCCCGGCACCCGGCGCCCCGGCTCCCGACCTGGGCGGCCGCACGGACTACCCGCGGGTGGGCCCGTTCCGGCTGACCTCGATCAGCCCGGCGCGGGTCGGCACCGCCGGCGGCACCCGCGTGGTCGTCACCGGCGAGGCGATCCCGGCGGGCGCCCGCGTCCGGGTGGGCGCCACCACGGCCGCCACGGTGACCGCGGTGTCGGCGACCGGTCTGAGCTTCACGACGCCGGCCCGGGTCGCGGGCAGCTACGACGTCTGGGTGTTCGCGCCGGACGGCACCTCGACGGTGCTGACCGCCGGGCTGACCTACGTCGACGCCGCGTCCGCACCGACGCGGCCGGCGACCGGCACGCAGCCCGGGACCCAGCCCGGTACCCGGCCGGTCGCGACGCCGTCCCCGGCCGGGGACCGGATCGTGACCGGACCCCACGGCGAGCGGCTGGTCCGGACCGCGCGCTTCACGGCGCTCGGCGCCGCCGTCTGGGGCATCGACTGCACCCGCTCCTGCAGCGGCCTGGCGGTCTGACCCGGGACCGGCCGTCCCCCGGGGCTCAGTCGAGCGGCTCGGGGTAGGTCGCCCGCACCGCCTGCATGTCGAGGGCCCGGACGGTGTCCACGAGCAGGTCGACCGAGTCCGCCGGGATCCACCCGGGCTCGGCGAAGACCAGCACGCCGTCGCGGTAGACCCGCAGCGTCGGCGCCGACCGCACGCCCAGCTCGGCGGCCAGGGCGGCCTCGGCCTCGGTGTCGACGGCGGTGAAGCGCAGGTCCGGGTGCCGCGCCGCGGCCTCGTCGAACACCGCGGTGAACGCGCGGCTGCTGCCCGACCGTGACGTGCGGAAGTCGACCAGCACGATGCCCGGCGCGGACACCGTCGTCGTGAAGTCGGCCGCACCGATGCTCGCCGTCGCCATGTCCGCCTCCCGTCCCCTCCCCCAGTGTGGCCCGGGGTCCTCCCGCGCACAGCCGTGGTGCCCGTGGCCGGCGCCTCGCGGGCGGCGCTGGCCGGGGCTGACGTGGTGACGACTGCCGTACGCTCCGTACCCGGCACCCCGTGGACGGGGAGCCGGGACGGAGCCAGGGTGAGCAGCGACGACGGGACCGGGGACGCCGAGCGCTACCGCTACCTCGCCGAGGTCACCGAGTCCCTGACCCAGAGCCTGGACACCGGCACCGCCGCCGACCGGCTCGCCCGCCTCGTCGTGCCCGTCCTCGCCGACTGGGCCACGGTCACCCTGCTCGCCGGCGACGGCGCCCCCGGCAGCTCCGCCCGCGCGCACCGGGACCCCGAGCGCCTCGACGACGTCGACACCTACCTCGCCGGGCGGGTCACCGCCCCGCGCGACCAGGCGGCGCTCGCCTCGGTGCTGGCCTCCGGCGAGCCCGTGCAGTTGACCCGCGTCGAGGCGGACCTCGGTCCGGAGTCGATGCCGGAGGGCCCGGTGCGCGCGGCCTGGGAGCGGCTGGACCCCCGGTCGAGCCTGTTCGTGCCGCTGCAGGCGCGTGGCTCGGGGTTCGGCGTCCTGTCCCTCGTCCGGTGCGGCGACCGGCCGCCGGCCGGGCCCGACGACGTCGCGCTCGCCGTCGAGGTCGCCCGCCGCGGGGCGCTGGCGCTGGACAACGCCCGGCTCTACGGCCGCCAGCTGCGGGTCGCCGAGACGCTGCAGCACAGCCTGCTCACCCCGCCGCCGCAGCCGCCCGGCCTCGAGGTCGCCGTCCGCTACCGGCCCGCAGTGTCGCAGCACCTGGTCGGCGGCGACTGGTACGACGCGTTCCCCCGTCCCGACGGGACGACGGCGTTGGTCATCGGCGACGTGGCCGGGCACGGCGTCGAGGCCGCCGCGGCGATGGCGCAGCTGCGCAGCGCGGTGCGGACGCTCGCCTACGACTCCCCCGAGGGGCCGGCGCGGACGCTCGACCGCGTCGACCGGGTGCTGGCCGGCCTGCACGTCGGCACGCTGGCCACCGCGCTGGTCGCCCACCTGGAGCCTGCACCCGCGGGCTCCGGCCGGCTGCTGCGCTGGTCGTCGGCCGGTCACCTGCCGCCGCTGGTGCTCGGCGCCGACGACGCGGTGCGGCTGCTCCGCACCCCGCCCGAGCGGCTGCTCGGCACCGACGAGCCCGGCCTGCGCCGCGACCACGAGGCGGCGATCGCGCCCGGCGAGACGCTGCTGCTGGTCACCGACGGGCTGGTCGAGGCCGGCCGGCAGGGCATCGACGAGGGGCTCGCGGCCGCCGCCGAGGCGCTGTCCGGGCTGTCCGGGCTGAGCGCGGACGCCCTGTGTGACCGCCTGCTCACCCGCGCCCTGCCCGGCCGCACCGACGACGACGTCGCCGTGCTCGCCGTCCGCGTCCTGCCCGGCTGAGGCCGCTCGGCGCCGCATGTCGACCTGTGTCGCCTCGCGCCGCGGGAGACGGCACCAGGTCGAGGACGGACGGCGTCAGCCCCAGAAGGCGCGGACCTCGTCGGCGACGCGGGCGGCCTGGACGCGGCCGGCGCGGGCGCAGGGCTCCCGGGTGGCGGGGTCGAGCGGGTTGGTGCCGAAGGCCCGCACCGCGTCCTCGTCCGCGAGCACCAGGTGCGCCTTCCCCTCCCGGCGCAGCGTGACCAGCTCGTCGTCCAGCGACGGGCCCAGCGGGCTGCCGGCCATCCCCGCCATCGGCGCGACGACGAGCACCGTCGCGCAACGGGCCGCGACGTCGGCGTTGGTGGCCGAGCGCATCCCGCCGTCCATGAACCGCCGCTCCCCGATGGTGATCGGCGGGTAGACGCCGGGCACCGCGCAGGACGCGGACGGCGTCGAGCAGCGGGAAGCCGGTGTCGCGGTCGACGGCGAGGAACTCGCCGTCGGCGATGTCGACGGCGGTCACCACGAGCCGCTGCGCGGGCCACTCCGGCGAGCCGATCCGCGCGCCGATCACCGCGCGCCGCTCGGCCTCCGGCATGGTCTGCGCGCGCAGCGCGAGCGCGCCGATCCGGGCGCGCGCGTCCTGCTCACCGGTCGCACCGGCCAGCGCGGCGGCGACCGAGGCGAAGAAGGCGGCGCCGTCGAACGCCACCGCCCGCTCGGTCGCCGGCACCGGGCCGAGCTGCGCGGCGTACAGCTCCTCCAGGTCGTGACCGGTGCGCAGCAGCGTGCCGACGATCGAGCCGGCCGAGGTGCCCACCACGAGGTCGGCGTCGCGGACGTCGACCCCGGCCTCGGCCAGCCCGGACAGCAGCCCGATCTCCCAGGCGATCCCGGCGATGCCGCCGCCGCCGAGGACGAGGGCGCGGCTCACCGCAGGACTCCCGCGTCGCCGGCCGTCACGGAGCGGGACCCGTCGGAGGCGGGGAGGAGCACGACGTCGGCGGCGTCCGCGGGCCGGGTGACCGGCACCGGGAGCGGGGAGGAGGACACGGGCGCCAGTCTGGGGCACCGGCGACGGCGGCGCCGAGGTGGCCGGTGCGGCGCCCGCCCGGGTGCACGCGCGGCCCGGACACGCTACGCAGGACACGTGAGCGCGGGGGCCGAGCAGCTG
The DNA here is from genome assembly GCF_054050475.1 of Geodermatophilus sp. SYSU D00525. NCBI lineage: Bacteria > Bacillati > Actinomycetota > Actinomycetes > Geodermatophilales > Geodermatophilaceae > Geodermatophilus > Geodermatophilus sp. SYSU D00525. Next base: position 72,438 of record NZ_JBJGZK010000013.1, on the reverse strand, counting down.
AGGGCGGAGGCCCGCCGGGCGTGGACGGCCCTGCGGCCGCGGATCGTGGACGAGGCGGTCGCCGCCCTGGGCGAGGCCGAGGCCGACGCCTTCCTCGCCCGCGCCGACCTGGCCCTCCACGACGTCCACGAGCCGCTCGCGCTCCTCTACGGGGACGCCGCCGACGACCTGTTCGCCCGCGGGCTGCGCACCGCACTGGCCGCCGCGGCCGAGCGACCGGAGCCGCTGCGGCGGATCGACCGGCGGCGGGAGATCGACCCGGCGTGGTTCCAGCGGGCGCGGGTCCAGGGCTACGTCTGCTACGTCGACCGGTTCTGCGGCACCCTCGCCGAGCTGCCCGGCCGGCTCGGCCACCTCGCCGAGCTCGGCACCACCTACCTCCACCTCATGCCGCTGCTCGAGCCGCGGGAGGGCGAGAACGACGGCGGCTACGCGGTGGCCGACTACCGCGCCGTCGACCCGCGGCTGGGCACCATGGCCGACCTCGAGGCGGTGGCGAGCGCGCTGCACGAGCGGGAGATGGCGCTGTGCATCGACCTGGTGCTCAACCACACCGCCCGCGAGCACCCCTGGGCGCAGGGCTGGCTGGCCGGCGACCCCGCGTACGCCGGCTTCTACACCGCCTTCCCGGACCGACAGCTGCCGGACGCCTACGACGCGACGATCCCCGAGGTCTTCCCCGACCGGGCACCCGGGTCGTTCAGCTGGGTGCCCGAGGCGCTCGGCGGCGCCGGCGGCTGGGTCTGGACGACGTTCTGGCCGTACCAGTGGGACCTCGACTACACCAACCCCGAGGTGACGCTGGCGATGGCCGGCGAGATCGCGTGGCTGGCCAACCGCGGCGTCGACGTCTTCCGCATGGACGCCGTCCCGTTCATGTGGAAGCGGCTGGGCACCAGCTGCCAGAACCAGCCCGAGGGGCACACCCTCCTGCAGCTGCTGCACGCGCTGACCCGCCTGGCCGCCCCCGGGGTGGTGTTCAAGGCCGAGGCGATCGTCTCCCCCGACGACCTGGTGGCCTACCTCGGCGGGCACGACCGCTACCGGCCCGAGTGCGAGCTGGCCTACCACAACTCGCTCATGGTGCTGCTGTGGAGCAGCCTGGCCACCCAGGACGTCCGGCTGGCCCGTCAGGCGCTGCGCCGGATGCGGCCGATCCCGCCCACGACCACCTGGTGCACCTACGTCCGCGGCCACGACGACATCGGCTGGGCGGTCACCGACGAGGACGCCGCCGCCGTCGGCCTCGACGGGTTCGCCCACCGCCGGTTCCTCAACGACTTCTACGCCGGCCGTTTCCCCGGCTCCTTCGCCCGCGGCGCGCTGTTCCAGGAGAACGAGGCCACCGGCGACGCGCGGATCTCCGGATCGGCGGCGTCGCTGTGCGGCATCGAGGACGCCCTCGACCGCGACGACCCGGTCGCCCTCGACGCCGGGGTGCGCCGGCTGCTGCTCCTGTACTCGGTCGCCTACGCCTTCGGCGGCGTCCCGCTGCTCTACATGGGCGACGAGCTGGCACTGCGCAACGACGCCTCCTACCTCGCCGATCCCGAGCGGGCGCCGGACAACCGCTGGATGCACCGCCCGCGGATGGACTGGGCCGCGGCGGCCCGGCGCGGCGACCCCACCACCGTCGAGGGCCGGGTGTGGGCCGGCATCCGCCGGCTCGGGGAGGTGCGCCGGTCGCTGCTGGCGCTGCGCGGCGGGGTGGAGTCGGCGGTCGTCGACGTCGGCAACGACGCGGTGCTGGTCTGGCGGCGGCGGCACCCGCGCGGCGGGACGTTCGTCGGGGTGGCCAACTTCTCGCCGCACCCGCAGCGGGTCGACGCCGACACCGTCACCGGGTTCGGCACGTTCGCGCAGGTGCACGGCAGCGACGGTCCCCTGCCGGTCCGGGACGGCCTGCTGCTGGTCCCCGGCCTCGGCTCCGCCTGGTTCGCCGAGCGCTGACCGGTGCGGGGGACGTCAGCCGCGGAGGAACTCCGCGACCACCGGGGCCAGGACCTCCGGGGCGACGACGTGGCCGGAGCCGGGGAGCACGCGCAGCTGGCCGGCCGGGAGGAGGTCCGCCACCCGCCGGGCCACCTCCCGCATGAACGGCGGGCTGTCGCCGCCGACCAGCACGAGCCCGGGCCGTGCCGCGCGGCGGGCGACGTCCTCGGGCACCGCGCCGCCGGTCGCCACGGAGTCGAGCACCGCCAGGTCGTGGGCGAGCGTCGGGGCGAGCGCGACCAGCTCCGCCCACCGCGGCGTCGCCCGCACCGCGTCGACCACCTCGTCGGGCATCCCGGTGCCGCGGCACCACCGGTCCATCGCCTCGTCCCGCTCCCCCGCGGCCAGCAGGTCCAGGGTCTCCACCGCGAAGGCGCGACTCTCCTCCCGGAACGCGGCGTCGTCGGGGGCGAACGGCGGGTCGTGGAGGACGAACCGGTCCACCGGCAGCCCCGCGGCGACGGCACGCAGCACCAGGGCGGCGCCGGAGGAGTGCCCGTACAGGGACGCGTGCCCGCCGACCGCGCCGACCAGCGCGGCGAGGTCCTCGACCTCCCGCTCGACGGCGTACGGCAGGGTGTCGCCGCTGTCGCCGCGGCCCCGCCGGTCGTAGGCCACGGTCGTGGCGGAGCTCCCCAGCGCCCGGGCCGTGGGGCGCATCAGCGCGCGGTCGCAGGTCGCGCCGCACACCGTGACCAGCGGCGGCCCGGAGCCCCAGACCTCGTAGGCGACGCGGGTCCCGTCCGCCGAGGCGACCGTCTCGTACGTCATGCCGGGGAGACCGGCGGACGGCGCACCACTCATCGGCACCACCCGGAGGAGGACACGTGGCACGGATGGACCTGAGGGTGCGGCTGCTGGGCCGGCTGCTCGCGCGGACGTCGATCACGCGGATGGACGACGAGCGGCTGCGGAAGGCGCAGCAGCGGCGCGTCCCGCACAACCCGGTCACCGACCTGCTGCTCGGCGGCGTGGCACCGGGCGTGCGGCTCACCGACGGCACCGCACGCGGCGAGGTCGGCAAGGTGCCGGTGCGCACCTACCGGCCGGAGTGGGTGACCGGCCCGCTGCCGCTGGTCGTGAACCTCCACGGCGGCGGCTGGACGCTCGGCAACCTCGACTCCGCGGACTGGCTGTGCAGCAGCGTGTCCGCCACGGTGGGCGCCGTCGTCGTCTCCGTCGAGTACCGGCTCGCGCCCGGGCACCGCTGGCCGGCCGCCGCCGAGGACTGCTACGCCGCCCTGGCCGACGTCGTGGAGCGGGCCGCCGAGTTCGGCGCCGACCCCGACCGGGTCGCGGTGATGGGCGACAGCGCGGGCGGCAACCTGGCCGCCGTCGTCTGCCTGATGGCCCGCGAGCGCTCCGGCCCGCGGATCGCGCACCAGGGGCTGGTCTACCCCTCGGTCGACCTGACGATGAGCAGCCCGTCGATCGACGGGAACGCGCACGCGCCGATCCTCACCCGGGCCGACTGCCTCGCCTTCCGCGACCACTACCTCGGCGACGGCGACCCGCACCACCCGCACGCCTCGCCGCTGTACGCCACCGACCACGCGGGCCTCCCCCCGGCGCTGGTGCAGGTGGCCGAGCACGACCCCATCCGCGACGACGGCGTGCGCTACGCCGCGGTGCTCCGGGACGCGGGCGTGCCCGTCCGGCTGACCGAGTACGTCGGCATGCCGCACGGGTTCCTCGCCTTCCCGCGGCTGTGCCGGTCGGCGCCCCAGGCGCTGGCGGAGCTGTGCGCGGAGCAGGCGGCGGTGTTCAGCCGCTGACCACCCCCTCCGGGTGATCGACCCGCGGCCCGGACCGGTCGATGCAGAGGAGGACAACCCCTTCCCGAGCACGAGGGCGGCAGCATGGTCCGGTCGACGGCGCACCCGCGCCTGGCGGCGCTCGTCGTCGCCCTCGCCGCCGCCGGGACGCTCACCACCACGGTCCTCGGGCCGTCCGGCGCCGCGCTCGCCTCGGACCTGACGCAGACGCTGGCCGCCCTCGCCGCCGGCGCCGCGACCGCGCGGTTCGCCGCGCACAGCACGGCCTGCGGCTGCGGCTGGCCTGGGCCCTGCTGGCGCTGGCCTGCACGTCGTGGGGTCTCGGCCAGGCGTACTGGACCGTCCTCGCCGCCCACGGCGAGGCGCCGTTCCCGTCGCTGGCCGACGTCGGCTTCCTGGGCTTCTGCCTGTTCGCCGTACCGGCCCTGGTCCTGCACCCGGCCGGCGGCGGGCGGACCGGCCGCCTGCAGCGGCTCCTCGACGCGGTGATGACCACCGGCGCGGTCGGCCTGGTCAGCTGGCAGACGGCGCTGGGCGCGGTCCTGCGCGACGACTCCGGTCCCGACGTCGGCGCTCGCCTGCTGCTGGCCGCGTACCCGGTCACCGACGTCGTCCTGATCGTGCTGGCCGTCCTCCTGGTCACCCGCACCCCCGGCGACCGCCGGCCGCTGAACCTGGTCGCGGCCGGCGTCACCGCGCTGGCCGTCGCCGACAGCGCCTTCACCTACCTGTCGGCCACCGGCACCTACGACGGCGGGACCGCCGATGTCGGCTGGACGGCCGCCTTCGTCCTGCTCGCCGTGGCCGGGCTGTGCCGCACCGCGCTCGCGGGCGCCCGGCCCGAGGGCCGCAGCGGCGGCGTCCGCGGCACCGGTACCGCGGCGTCGCTGCTGCCCTACGTCCCGGTCGTCGTCGCGCTGGCCACCGCGCTGGTGCGCAGCCTCGCCGGCACGCCGCTGTCCCCCGGCGAGATGCTGGCCGCCACCGTGGTGATCGCCGCGCTCATGGTCCGGCAGTACGTGACCGTGCGGGAGAACGCGCGGCTCGCGGCCGACCTCGCCGCCCGCGAGGCCCAGCTGCGGCACCTGGCCTTCTCCGACCCGCTGACCGGCCTGGCCAACCGGTCGCTGTTCCTCGACCGGCTCGAGCACGCCCTGGCCCTGCACGCCCGGGACATGCGGCCGGTCGCCGTCGTCTTCCTCGACCTCGACGACTTCAAGACGGTCAACGACACCCTCGGCCACGCCGCCGGCGACGAGCTGCTGCTCCGGGTCGCCGAGCGGCTCACCGGCGCGCTGCGCGGCGGCGACACGGTCGCCCGGCTCGGCGGCGACGAGTTCGCCGCGCTGCTCGAGGACGGCGGCGACCCGCTGGAGGCCGCCGCCCGCATCACGGCGGCGATGGCCGTGCCGTTCACCGTCGCCGGCCGCACCCGCGCCGTCGGCGCCAGCACCGGCGTGGTCGCGCTGGCCGCCGGCGACGCCGCGGTGGGCGCCGACGAGCTCATGGCCCGCGCCGACGCGGCGATGTACGCCGCCAAGCGCGCGGGCAAGGGCCGCGTCGTCCACCACGGCGTCACCGTCTGACGCCTGCCGGTTCAGTGGTCCGAGCAGCACTCCCGCTGTCTCGGGGACTCGAACGGGACGACCTCGCCGTCTCCCCACGGGGACACCGGCAGCACGAGGACGCCGTCGCGGTACTCCGGGCGCACGTGCCCGCGCGTCCGAAGGACCAGACCCGGGTCGTCGGCGACGCCGACGAGGTCGACCGCCTGCACCGCCGACCGGGTGGTCAGCTCGGCCAGCGGCAGCCGGCCGGGCAGGTCCTCCTGGCCGGGGAAGCGGACCAGCCGGCCGGAGGCCCGCTCCCGGTGCGCCCGGCCGGCGCCCGCGGCGTGCTCCGCGTGGCCGGGGTCCCCGGCCGGCGGGGTGTCCGCGTCCCCGGCGACCACCACCGCGTCCCCGGGACGGGCCCACCCCGCGACGGCGGCGTCGAGCTCCGCCGAGCGGGGTGCCCGGAGCGAGCCGGCGTAGTGGTTGCCGCCGGCCGACCGGACGACGTGCGTCGCCACCTCGGTGGCGCCGACCCGCCGGCCGAGGTCGAGCAGCCGGTGCTCGACCTCGGCCAGCGCGGCCGGCGAGGTGCCGGTGTCGCCGCAGACGGCGACCCAGCAGTCGCCGGACGGGGACTCAGCCAACGGTGACGAACACCGGGTTCGAGTAGAACCACAGGTCGGTCCACGGGTCGCTGTTGCCCTCGGGGTCCTGCCGCGGCTCGATGCTGCCGGGCGCCGAGAAGTTCCCGTCCGTCCCGCGCAGCCGCAGGTAGAACGGGCGGTCGACCCGCCGGAACACGTGGTTGACCACGACCTGCCCGTTGCCGCGGACCTCGAAGGACTCGACGACGGCGGTCTCCGGCGCCGTCTGGGTGTCCCGGTCGGACACCGCGCCGGTGATCGGGCCGCTGATCAGGTCGACCCGGCGCAGGACCGGCACGTCGCCGTGGGCGTTGGGCCGGCGGCGCGGGGTGATCCGGATCTGCACGTGCACGTTCTCGCCGCGGCCGACGCGCACCTGCTCGCCCAGGGTGGCCGGCGCGTTGCCGCCGCCGTCGCCCCGGACGCTGACCTCGAGGGCGTCGATGAGGTCGCCGTGGACGACGAACGCGCGCCCGGCCCGCAGGCCGTCCATGACGGCGCCGTAGTCGCGGCCGGCCGCCCCCACCCAGGTCCGCGAGTAGTAGCCGGGGAAGAAGTCGCCGCGGTCGATCTGCGGGACGCCGCTGTCCACCGGGTCGCCGTAGCGTCCGTTGGCGGCGAAGTACGTGCTGGAGTCCGCGCCGGTGGGACGGACGAGCTGGTCGCGGTAGACCGAGTGCGAGTCGGAGTTGGCGGTGATCCACCAGGGCCGGCCCTCCGCCAGCAGCGAGTCCCACACACCGCCGACCTTGGCGGTCATCCAGTCGAAGCCACCGAAGGTCCGGTAGGACTCGAGGGGGTACCCGGGGAAGCTGTCGGCGCGGGGGCTGTTGCCGTAGTAGCCGCGCGCCTCGCCCGGGCCCTCCGGCGCCGGGATGCCGGCGGCCTGGTGCCCGGGCGCGCCCTCCATGCCGATCGCGATCCGCGGGTCGGCGTCGCGCCACGCGCGGAGCTCGTGCGGCGAGTCGATGCCGTTGCGGGCGGGGTGGTTGGCGAGGAAGAGCGCGTTGGAGGTGCGGCGGTTCGTCATCTGCTGGCCGAGCCAGCGGATGCCGGCCACCGCACGGTCCTCGGTCGTGTTGCCGAGGGAGCCGTCGAACTGCTGCTCGAACTCCCGCAGGACGGCGACCTCGTTGCTGTTCGGCACGACGAAGACGGTGCCGTGCTCGGCCGCCGGGATGTTCCACTCCAGGCCCTGGAACACCAGCACGTCGCGGTAGGCCTGGCGGCTGGCGACGATGTCGGGGTTGACCAGGTCGACGCCGAGGCGGGCGTGCGTGGCCGAGCCGTGGTCGGTGATGACCATCCAGTGCACGCCGTTGCGCCGGGCCTGCTCCACCTGCTGGCGGACCGTGTAGAGGCCGTCGGAGCTGTACTGCGTGTGGATGTGGTGGTCGCCGTTGAGCCAGGTGTAGGAGGCGGCGCCGCCGCTGCCGGCACGCGGGGCGGCCTGGGCGGTCCGGGGCGCGCCGGCCACCGTCGCGCCGACCGTCAGACCGAGGACCCCGGCCGCCTGCAGGAACCGGCGGCGCGACAGGTCACCGGGCGAGAGGTCCTGGTCGGGGACGGAGACGTCGCTGTAGGGCGTCCACGCCGCGGGCTCGTGGTGGTGCCCGTGGTCGTGCGGGTGGTCGTGGTGGTGGTGCGGACCGGACACGTCTCTCCTCGGGAGCGGCGACAGGAGGGCCGGCCGCGGGGAGCGGTCCCGGCCCCGCTCCATCCTCAGGACGGAGGTGACCGACGGGTGGACCGCCGATGACACACCGTGGTGGCCGGCGTGACGTCTGCGCGACGGGCGCGGCGATGACAGGGTGGACGGGTGACCGACGTCCAGCACCGCGACGGCCGCCGCACGCCTGCCGTCCGCACCTACCAGGGGCACGGCATCCACGCGGCCCCCGGCGTGCACGAGTACGCCGCGGGCCTGGCCCGGACGCTGCTCCCCGACGGCGGGCGGGTGCTCGAGGTCGGCTCGGGCTGCGGCGCGCTGGCACTGCGGCTGCGCGACGTGGGCGTCGACGTCGTCCCCACCGACCTCGACCCGCCGCACGAGTGGATCGCCCGGCTCGACCTCGACGACCCGGACTGGACCGACGAGACCCGCGGCCCCTTCGACCTGGTCGTGTGCGTGGAGACGCTGGAGCACGTGGAGAACCCGCGGCAGGTGCTGCGCTCGATCCGGGCCCTGCTGCGCCCCGGCGGCCGGCTGCTGGTGAGCACACCGAACGTCACGCACCCGCACTCGCGGCTGCTGACCCTGCTGCGCGGGGCGCCCTACATCTTCGGCCCGGGCCACTACCACTCCCCCGGCCACATCACCCTGCTGCCGGACTGGATGCTCACCGAACACGTGCGGCTGGCCGGGTTCGACCGGATCGAGGTCACCACCGCCGGCGACACCCTCTACGCCGGGCCGATGCGGCTGGCCTACCGCGTGGAGATGGCGGTGCTGTGGCTGCTGGGCATCCGGCAGCGGGCCACCTCCGGCGACGGCGTCTGCACCTTCGTCACCGCCACCGCGGTCTAGCCACCGGCGCGTGTGCGCTGACGCCGCGTCCCGGCGCCCGGAAGGCGGCGTCAGCGCACCCCGTCCCGCTCTCGACGCCCGCGTTCCGGAGGTCCCCATGGCGCTCGTGACGGTGCTCGCGACCGGCGGCACGATCGCGACCCGCGCCGACGCGGGCGGGGTGTCGACGGCGCAGGACAGCGGGGCCGACCTCGTCGCCCGGCTGGCCGGGGACACCGGCACCCGCCTGCGGGTCCGGGACGTGCTGCGCGTCGGCAGCTACCTGATGACGCTCGAGCGCATGCACGCCGTCGCGTCCGCGGTGGCCGAGGAGCTGGCCGACCCGGAGGTCGACGGGGTGGTCGTCACGCACGGCACGGACACGACCGAGGAGACGGCCTTCTTCCTCGACCTGCTCCACCGCGACCCCCGGCCGGTCGTGCTCACCGGCGCCCAGCGGCCGGCGGACGCCCCGGACAGCGACGGGCCGCGCAACCTCGCCGACGCGGTCACCGTCGCCGCGAGCCCGGCCGCCCGGGACCAGGGCGTCCTGATCGCCTTCGGCGGGCGCGTGTTCCCGGCGCGGGGCACGCGCAAGGGTCACACGCTGGCGGCCGACACCTTCACCGCGCCGGACGCGGGTCCGCTGGGCTGGGTCCGGGATGGCGCCCTCCTCCTGGAGCGCTCGGCCCGCCGCTCCGCTCCCCTCGACCTCGCCCGCGTCGACCCGGCCGGGATCCGCGTCGACGTCGTGGCCTGCCACCCCGATGCCGACGCCACCGCGCTGCACGCCTTCGCCGCGGCCGGCGCCCGGGGGATCGTCCTGGAGGCGACGGGCGCCGGCAACGCCAACCCCGTCATCTGCCGGGCCGTCCGCGAGCTCACCGACGCCGGCGTCGTCGTCGTCACCTCGACGCGGGTGGCGGCCGGCCCGGTCGCCGCCCTCTACGGCGACGGCGGGGGGACCGACCTGCAGGCCGCGGGGGCGCTCCCCGCCGGCCTGCTCCGGCCCTCCCAGGCGCGCGTGCTGCTGGCCGTCCTGCTGGCGCTGGACCGCGACCCGGACGCCGTCCGCGCCGGCTGGCGGGCCCGGACCGCCGGCTGACCGGCGAGCCCCAGGTACGACCCCGGCCGCACGCCGCGGTCCGGGGAACCCGAGAGGAGAGGTGCATGCCCAAGGAGATCCTCTGCGCCTTCGGCGTCGACGTCGACGCGGTGGGCGGCTGGCTGGGGTCCTACGGCGGCGAGGACTCGCCGGACGACATCTCGCGCGGCATCTTCGCCGGCGAGGTCGGCGTGCCGCGCATGCTCGAGCTCTTCCGCCGCAACGAGATGCCGAGCACCTGGTTCTGGCCGGGCCACTCCATCGAGACGTTCCCGGAGCAGTTCGACGCCTGCGTGGCGGCCGGGCACGAGATAGGCGTCCACGGCTACAGCCACGAGAACCCCATCGCGATGAGCCGCGAGCAGGAGTCCGCGGTGCTCGACCGCTGCATCGAGCTGATCGAGGAGCGGGCCGGCCGCCGCCCGACCGGCTACGTCGCGCCGTGGTGGGAGTTCTCCCCCGTCACCAACGAGCTGCTCCTCGAGCGCGGCATCAAGTACGACCACTCGCTCATGCACCGGGACTTCGAGCCCTACTACGTCCGGGTCGGCGACAGCTGGACGAAGATCGACTACTCCCGGCCGGCCGACACCTGGATGAAGCCGCTGGTCCGGGGCCGGGAGACCGACCTCGTCGAGATCCCGGCGAACTGGTACCTCGACGACCTCCCGCCGATGATGTTCATCAAGGCCAGCCCGAACAGCCACGGGTTCGTCAGCCCCCGCCACCTCGGCGAGATGTGGCAGGACCAGTTCGACTGGGTCCACCGGGAGATGGAGTACGCGGTGGTCACCTTCACCGTGCACCCCGACGTCTCCGGCCGGCCGCAGGTGCTCCTCATGCTCGAGCGGCTCATCGAGCACGTGAACGCCCACGAGGGCGTCCGGTGGACGACCTTCGACGAGATCGCCGACGACTTCACGGCGCGCCGCCCCCGCCGGGCCTGACGGCCGGCTCCCCCACCCGCCGCCGGCGGGGACCCACCCGTCCGGCCGAACGGAGGTCTCCAGGTGTGCGGTGCGTGCGGCGCCGGGACGGCCGAGGACTGGGCCTCCCCCGTCCTCGGCTCCTCCGCGGCGCGGGCGGCGGTGGCCGCGGTGGTCGGGACCGCCGCTCCCCGCGGTGTCCGGGTGCGGCCGGTCCCCGGCGGGTGGACGGTCGGCCGCCCCACCGGCGGCACCACCGTGGCCGGCACGGTCACCCGGCTGGTCGAGGCCGCCGCGGCCGACACCGGTGCCGAGGTCGGCCTCCCGCCCGCGACGGGCGACCACGTGCCGCCGCCGGACGGGCGCCGTCCGGTGACCCTCGTGCACGGCGACGCCGTCCCGGGCGCGGTGGACAGCGGGGACGCGGCCTGGCCGCACCGGGTGACCGGGGCCGGCGCGCCGGTCGTGCTGACCGCCCGCGAGCGGCCGGAGGAGGTGCTCGACCTGCTCCTGGCCGACCCCCTCCGCCGTTCCGTCCGGGTCGCCGGCCTGGTGAGCGCCACGCTCCCGGGGTGGAGCGGCCCGGTCTCCCGGCTCCCGGGGGTCCCCGTCGCCGTCCCCGGCGACCGGGTGCCCGCGCTCGCCGCCCTGCTCGCCCTGCGGCTGGCCGGCCGCCGGCCGCACGAGCGGACCCGCACCCGGGTGGCGGTCGACGGGACACGACTGACCCTGGACGCCCTCGGCCCGCGGGTGCTCGCCCTCCACGGCGAGGGGTGACCCGGGCGGCCGGCCCGGGTCACCCCGCCGCCGTCAGATGGGGAACTCGACCCCCTGCGCGAGCGGCAGCTCACCGGAGAAGTTGATCGTGTTGGTGGCCCGGCGCATGTAGCCCTTCCAGGCGTCCGAGCCGGACTCGCGGCCGCCGCCGGTGTGCTTCTCCCCGCCGAACGCGCCGCCGATCTCCGCCCCCGAGGTGCCGATGTTGACGTTGGCGATGCCGCAGTCGGAACCGTCGGCGGCGAGGAAGCGCTCGGCCTCGGCCTGGTCGGAGGTGAAGATGCTCGACGACAGCCCCTGCGGGACGTCGTTGTTGAGCGCCACCGCCTCCTCCAGCGTGCGGTAGGGCAGCACGTAGAGGATCGGCGCGAACGTCTCCTGCCGGACGATGTCGGTCTGCCCGGGCATCCGGACCAGCGCGGGCTCGGCGTACCAGGCGTCCGGCGCCTCGTCGGCCAGGCGCCGTCCGCCGCCGGCCAGCACCTCCCCGCCCTGCTGACGGGCGGCCTCGAGCGCGTCCTGCATCGCCTTGAACGCGGCGTCGTGGATCAGCGGCCCGACCAGCGTGCCCGGCTCCAGCGGCGACCCGATCGGCAGCCGGCGATAGGCGGCCGCGACCCGCTCGGTGAGGGCGTCGACGACGTCGCCGTGCGCGATCAGCCGGCGCATCGTGGTGCAGCGCTGCCCGGCGGTGCCGGCGGCGGAGAAGACGATCCCGCGGGTGGCGAGGTCGAGGTCGGCCGACGGCGTGACGATCGCGGCGTTGTTGCCGCCGAGCTCCAGCAGCGACCGGCCGAAGCGGTCGGCCACCCGCGGCCCGACCAGCCGGCCCATCCGCGTCGACCCGGTCGCCGACAGCAGCGCCACCCCGGGCGACTCCACCAGCGCCTCGCCGACGTCGGCGCCGCCGAGCACGACCTGGCTCAGGCCCTCCGGCGCGCCGGTCTCCGCGATCGCCCGGTCCAGCAGCGCGGCGGACGCGAGGGCGGACAGCGGCGCGAGCTCCGAGGGCTTCCAGACGACGGGGTCGCCGCAGACCAGCGCGAGCGCGGTGTTCCACGACCAGACGGCGACCGGGAAGTTGAACGCGCTGATGACGCCGACGACGCCGAGCGGGTGCCAGGTCTCCATCAGCCGGTGGCCGGGGCGCTCGGAGCTGATCGTGCGGCCGTACAGCTGCCGCGAGAGGCCGACGGCGAACTCGCAGATGTCGATCATCTCCTGGACCTCACCGGCCGCCTCGGAGGTGATCTTGCCGACCTCGACGCTCACCAGGGTGGCGAGGTCGGCCTTGTGCTCGCGCAGCAGCTCGCCGAACCGCCGGACCAGCGCGCCGCGCACCGGCGCCGGGACCGTGCGCCAGGTGCGGAACGCCTCGCCGGCGCGGTCGACGGCGGCCGCGACGTCGGCCGCGGTGTCCCGGCGCAGCGAGGCGACCCGCTGCCCGTTCACCGGGGAGGTCACCGGGAAGTCGCCCGCGATCGCGTCGAGGTCGACGCCGCACCGACCGGCGGCGTCGGCCGCCAGGCGCGCGAGGTCCCCAGCGGTGGGCAGGGTGGTCACAGGGGTACTCCTTCTGTGGTCGCGGCCCCCGTGCAGGGGCCCGCCGCGAGGGTGCGAGCGGTGGGGGGCACGGGGGTCCTTACACGATGTTGAGCTCGGGACGGACGCCGGCGCCGGCGAACCGGCGGACGTCCAGACCGGAGACGTCGACGAACGGCTGCGCGCCGACGTACAGGTCCCGCACGACCTCCCCGACGGCCGGCCCCATGAGGAAGCCGTGGCCGGAGAAGCCGGTGGCGTACAGGAAGCCCTCGACGTCGGCGGCGCGGCCGATGAGGGCGTTGTGGTCCGGGGTCATCTCGTACAGGCCCGCCCACCCGCTGGCGACGCCGACGCCGGCCAGTGCGGGCGCCCGCCGCTCGATCGCCGCGCCCAGCCGCGGCAGCCAGGCGTCGGAGCGGGTGAGCCGGAAGCCGGGGGTCTCGTCGGGGTCGGACATGCCCATGAGCAGGCCCTCGCCCTCCCGGTGGAAGTAGAACGAGGTGCCGAAGTCGATGGTGAACGGCGTGTGCGGGTCCAGGCCGGGCACCGGCTCGGTGACCAGGATCTGCCGGCGCAGCGGGCTCACCGGCAGGTCGACGCCGGCCCAGGCGCCGACCTGCGCCGACCACGGGCCGGCCGCACAGACCACGGCCTCGGTCTCGACCGTGCCCGCCGCCGTGGTGACCGCGGCGACCCGCCCCTCGCGGACGTCGATGCCGGTCGCCGGGCAGTGCGGCAGCACGGTCACCCCGGCCCGTCGGGCGGCGGAGGCGTAGCCGAGCACGACCGACTCGGGCGTGCAGTGCCCGTCGGTGGGCGACCACGCCGCCGCCAGCAGCCCGTCCGGGTCGACCATCGGGGACAGCCGCACCGCCTCGGCGACGTCGACCATCCGGCTGGGCACGCCGAGGTCGTTCTGCAGCGCGACCGCGGCCTCGAAGTCCGCGACGGCCGCGGCGTCGTCGAGCAGGAACAGGTAGCCGACCGGGGCGAAGTCGATCTCCTGGCCGAAGCGGGCCGGGAAGTCGCGGAAGGTCTCCAGGCTGCGGGCGCCGAGGGCGACGTTCACCGGGTCGGAGAACATCGCCCGCACGCCCCCGGCGGCCCGGCACGTCGAGCCCGACCCGAGGGCGTCCCGCTCGAGCAGGACGACGTCGCGCACCCCGGCCAGGGCGAGCTCGTACGCCGTGGCCAGCCCGACGACCCCGCCGCCGACGACGACGACCGAGGCCGAGCGGGGCAGCTGCCGGGTCATGGGACCTCCTGCTCAGGACGGGACGAGAGCCCCATCCTGGGCCCTGGAGGCCCCCGGCACCACGACCCGCCCGACGGGCGACCCGATCAGGCGGGCCGGACGCCGAAGGTCTCGGCCAGCCGCTCGATCTTGCGGGCCCGGCCCAGGCGGGGCAGGTCGCTGCCGTCGCGGATGACCTGGCCGCGCGCCTCGAAGTCGGCGAGGAAGTCCAGCGCCCACGCGACGTCCGACGGCGCGGGGCTGATCACCTCGTTGATGACCGGCGCCTGCTCGGGGTCCAGGCACAGCTTGCCGGTGAGCCCGAGGGTCACGGTGACCGCCGACTGCTCGCGCAGCACCGGGTGGCTGGTGCTCACCGTGGGGCCGTCGATCGGGCCGGGCAGGCCACCGATGCGGCTGGCCACGACCAGCCGGGAGCGCGGGTAGGCCATCGCCAGCTCGTCGGCGCTGGTGCCGGTGTCGCGGCGGTAGTCGCCGCTGCCGAAGGCGAGCCGGAAGGCGCCGCGGGCGCGGGCGATGCCCACCGCCTCCTCGATGCCCAGCGCCGACTCCACCAGCGCGAGCACCGGCGTCGAGCCGCCGAGCCGGTCGAAGGTCTCGGTGACGTGCTCGCCGGCCTCGGTCTTGGCCAGCATCACGCCGGCGAGCCCGGGCAGGCCGGCGAGGGCGGCGACGTCGTCCTCCCAGAACGGCGTCGAGTGGTCGTTGATCCGCACCCAGGTCGACCGGTCGCCGTCCCGCAGCCAGTCGACGACCACGGCGCGGGCCTCGTCCTTGCGGGCCGGGTCGACGGCGTCCTCGATGTCGAGCACCACCTGGTCGGCGCGCGAGGCGTACCGCTCCGCGAAGAGCTCGGGACGGGCGCCGTTGACGAGGAGCCACGAGCGCGCGTCCGCCGGGCCGACCCTCCTGCGTGTCGTCATGTCGTCATCCTCGCCCGGCGTACGCGGGGAGCCGGGAGCGACTCCCGGCCAGCGGGACGCTGTGAGCGAATCCACGCCGACCGGATCGGGCGGTCCGCCGACCGGATCGGTCGGTCGGCCGTAGCCTGGCACCGTGGCCCGACCGTTCCGGCAGCAGATCGACGAGGGGATCCTCGACCGCGCCGCCGCCCTCTTCGCCCGGCGCGGCTACGCCAAGACGTCGGTGCAGGACGTCGCCGACGCGGTCGGCCTGTCCAAGGCCGGGCTGCTGCACCACTACCCCAGCAAGGACGCCCTGCACGAGGCCGTGCTCGCGCAGGCGGAGACGCTCGGCGAGCGGGTGCTCGACCAGGTGGCGCACCTGCCGCTGGGCCCGGCCCGGGACCGCCGCGCCGTCGAGGTGCTCGTCGACGTCGCCCTGGCCCACCCCGGCGTCGTCGCCCTGCTCCTGGCGCCGGCCACGCAGGGCGAGCCCGGCGCCGAGGGGTCGCTCACCGAGGGGGCCGGCGCGATGGCGCTGGCCGCCTTCGGTGTCGACCCGGAGACCGCCGGACCCGAGCGGTGCGTCCGCGTGGTCGGCGCGCTCGGAGCGCTCGCCGTCCTCACCCTGGCGGCCCGCCAGGCGGACCTGACCCCGGCGTGGCGGCCGTACGTCGTCGCGACCTGCTTCGACGCGCTCGGCCACCGCCGTCCGCGCGCGACCCCTTCCCACCCCACCCAGGCGGAGGCCTGATCGTCCATGGCAGTCCTGTTGTCCCGTCTCGGGACCTCCTCCGCGCGGCACCGGTTCGCCGTCCTCGCCGTGTGGCTGCTGGTCCTCGTGGCCGGCGGCGTCGGCGCGGTCACCCTCTCCGGGCCGACGTCGACCAGCTTCTCCATCCCCGGCCAGGAGTCCACGACCGCGCTGGAGCGGATCGGCGAGGAGTTCGGCGCGGGCGCCGGCGGCGTGTCCGCGCGGGTCGTCGTCGCCGCCCCCGAGGGCGCCATGCTGACCACGCCGGAGAACGCCGCCGCGGTCACCGATCTGGCCGGCACGCTGGGCGGGCTGCCCGGCGTCGTGTCCGCGACCGACCCGCTGGACCCCGCCGCGCCGTCGGTCGACCCGCAGCAGACGGTCGGCTACAGCACCGTCACCTACGACGCCGAGGCCGGCGGGGTGACCCCCGAGGAGCAGGACGCGCTGCGCGACGCCGTCGCCGACGCCCGTGACACCGGGCTGACCGTCGAGGTCACCGGGCAGGCGCTGGAGGAGGTGCCGGCCGTCGGCGGCCCGGCCGAGGTCCTCGGCGTCGTCGTCGCGCTGGTCGTCCTGGCCGTCACCTACGGCGCGCTCGCGGTGGCCGGCATGAACCTGCTGACGGCGCTCGTCGGCGTGGGCGTCGGCGTCCTCGGCATCACCATCGCCACCGGCTTCGTCGACCTGTCCTCGACCACACCGATCCTCGCCGCGATGCTCGGCCTGGCCGTCGGCATCGACTACACGCTGTTCATCGTCACCCGGCACCGGCAGGAGCTGCTGCGGGGCACCGACGTCCGCCGGTCCATCGGGCTGGCCGTCGGCACGGCCGGCTCCGCGGTGGTCACCGCCGGCCTCACCGTCGTCATCGCGCTGGCCGGCCTGTTCGTCGCCGGCATCCCGTTCCTGACCCAGATGGGTCTGGCCGCGGCCGCGACGATCGTCGTCGCGGTGCTGGTGGCGCTCACGCTGGTGCCGGCGGTGCTCGCCCTGCTCGGGCACCGGGTGCTGCCCCGGAAGCGCCGTGCCGCGGCGACCGGCGGGATCCCGGCGCCGGCCCGCACGCGGGGCCTCCTCGGCGGCTGGGTCGGCACCGTCACCCGGTTCCGCACGGCTTCGCTGCTGCTGGCCATCGTGGGCCTCGGCGTGATCGCGATCCCGGTCGCCTCCATGCAGACCACGCTGATCCAGTCGCCGGCCGAGGGGACCTCCGCCGCCCGCGCCGATGCGCTGCTCGCCGAGGGCTTCGGCGAGGGTTTCAACGGCCCGATCACCGTGCTCTTCGAGGGCGACCGGGCCGCCGAGGCCGCCGGGCAGGCCGCGGGTGCGGTCAGCGGCCTCGACGACGTCGCGCTGGTCGCGCCGCCGGTCCCGAACGCCGACGACACCGCCGCGCTGCTCACCGTCATCCCGGAGTCGGGCCCGACCACGCAGGCCACCGAGCAGCTCGTCGCCGACCTGCGCGCGCAGCTGGCCGACCTGGACGGCGTCGACGCCTACGTCACCGGCGCGACGGCGGTCAGCGTCGACGTCGCGCAGAGCCTGGACCAGGCGCTGCCGAAGTACCTGCTGCTCGTCGTCGGGCTGGCGCTGGTGCTGCTCGTGCTGGTCTTCCGGTCGCTGCTGGTGCCGCTGGTCGGCGTCCTGGGCTTCCTGCTGACCATCGGCGCCTCGCTCGGCGCGACCGTGGCGGTGTTCCAGTGGGGCTGGCTGGCCGACGTGGTCAACCTCGACACCACCGGGCCGCTGCTGAGCCTCACGCCGATCCTGGTCATCGGCATCCTGTTCGGCCTGGCCATGGACTACCAGGTGTTCCTGGTGTCGCGGATGCACGAGGCGCACAGCCACGGCACCCCGCCGCTGGAGGCGATCCGCACCGGCTTCCGGCAGGCCGCCCCGGTCGTCGTCGCCGCCGCGCTGATCATGTTCAGCGTCTTCGCCGGGTTCGTCCCGGCCGGCGAGGCGACGATCAAGTCGATCGCCTTCGCGCTCGCCATCGGCATCCTGTTCGACGCGTTCGTCGTCCGGATGGTGCTGGTGCCCGCCGCGCTGGCGCTGCTCGGGAAAGCCGCCTGGTGGCTGCCGCGCTGGCTGCGCTGGCTGCCGGTGCTCGACGTCGAGGGCGCCGCGCTGGAGCGGCACCCGGAGCCCGGGCGCGAGCCGGAGCTGGCCGGCGACCCGCGCTGACGCACGACCCCCTCACGGCCCGCCTCCCCTGCCGGGGAGGCGGGCCGTGCCGCGTCCGGGGCCGGGCCGGTGGACGCGGGCCCGGTGGAGCGGCCCGGGGTCCTGCCGGGTGACCCGCGTCAGGCGCGGCCGTCCTCCTGGTCGATGCACAGGACGTTGCCCTCGCTGTCCGTGAACCAGGCGGCGCGGCCCATGCCGGGGATCGAGGCGATCTCCCCGCTCCACTCGACGCCGGGCATGTCCTCGTACACCTCGAAGGCGACGCCGCGGGACTTGAGCTCCTTCACCTGGGCCTCGACGTCGTCGACGTGGAACTGGGCGATGGTGTGCCCGGCCTGCCCGGCGTAGTCGGTCCGGTAGACGCCGAAGCGGGTACCCCCGGCGGTCTCGTACTCCAGGACCTCGCCCATGAGCTCGCGGACCGGGGTGAGGCCCAGCTTGTCGGCGTAGAAGGTGCGCGCCCGGTCGATGTCGCTCGCCGGGATGTTCGCCGCGACGCGGCTGTCGTCCAGCATGGCAGGCTCCCGAGGGGTGGGACGGGTCCCCCGTGCTGACGTCCGCGGACGCTAGACCCGGCGCTCGCCCGAGGGCAACGGAGACCGGGCCGTCACCCTCGCCCCGCCTCAGACCAGGCCGTGCGCGTGGACGGCCTCGGCCACCTGCAGGAAGCCGGCCACGTTCGCGCCGAGGACCAGGTCACCCGGGGAGCCGTACTCCTCGGCGGTGGCGTGGCACCGCTCGTGGATGCCGCGCATGATCTCCTCCAGCCGGGCCTCGGTGTGCTCGAAGGTCCAGCGGTCGCGGGAGGCGTTCTGCTGCATCTCCAGCGCGGAGGTGGCCACGCCCCCGGCGTTGGCGGCCTTGCCGGGCGCGAACGCGACCCCGGCCTCGCGGAACACCCGGACCGCGTCGGGCGTGGCCGGCATGTTGGCCCCCTCGACGACGTAGCGGCAGCCGGCGCGGGCGAGGACCGCGGCGGCGTCGCCGTCGAGCTCGTTCTGCGTCGCGCTGGGGATCGCGACGTCGCAGGGCACGTCCCAGACGCTGCCGCCGGCCACGAACGACGCCGAGCCGACCCGCTCGGCGTACTCGCCGATCCGGGCCCGCTCGACCTCCTTCACCTGCTTGAGGACCTCGAGGTCGATGCCCTTCTCGTCGACGACGTGGCCGCTGGAGTCCGAGCAGGCGACCACGGTGCCCCCGAGCTGGTGCACCTTCTCGATCGCGTAGACGGCGACGTTGCCCGAACCGCTGACGGTGACGCGCCGGCCGTCGAACGACTCCCCGGCCGTCTCCATCATCGCCTCGGCGAAGAAGGCCGCCCCGTAGCCGGTGGCCTCGGTGCGGACCAGCGCGCCGCCCCAGCCCAGGCCCTTGCCGGTGATGACCCCGGACTCGTAGCGGTTGGTGATCCGTTTGTACTGGCCGAACAGGTAGCCGATCTCCCGGGAGCCCACGCCGATGTCGCCGGCGGGCACGTCGGTGTACTCGCCGAGGTGCCGGTACAGCTCCGTCATGAACGACTGGCAGAAGCGCATGACCTCGGCGTCCGACCGGCCCTTGGGGTCGAAGTCGGAGCCGCCCTTGCCGCCGCCGATGGGCATGCCGGTGAGCGCGTTCTTGAACACCTGCTCGAACCCCAGGAACTTGACGATCCCGAGGTTGACCGACGGGTGGAAGCGCAGCCCGCCCTTGTAGGGACCCAGCGCCGAGTTGAACTCGACGCGGAACCCCCGGTTGATCTGCACCTCGCCCGAGTCGTCCTGCCAGGGCACCCGGAAGATGACCTGCCGTTCGGGCTCGCAGATCCGCTCGACGGTCTTCATCTCGGTGTACTCGCCGTGCCGGCTGAGCACCACGGCGAGCGACTCGAGCACCTCGCGGACCGCCTGGTGGAACTCCGGCTCCGCGGGGTTGCGGCGGAGCACCTCCTCGTGGATGCGCTCGACCACCGGCGGGAGACTGTCGGCCACGGGATCCCTCCACTCCTCGGCCGGGTCCGTCGGGGACCTGCGGCCGGGTCGTGGTGCCGGGTCACGGTCTGGACCCGTCCCGCCGGTACCCACCTCCCCGGGCGGTACCCGGTACTAGGCGGTGGCCTCCAGCGCGGCGGCGAGGTCGGCCCACAGGTCCTCGACGTGCTCGATCCCGACGCTGAGGCGCACCAGCCCGGCCGGCACGTGCTCCTGCCCGGGCAGCTTCGCCCGCCGCTCGACCGTCGACTCGACGCCCCCGAGGCTGGTGGCGGACGCGACGACCCGGACGTGCGCGCACACCGCGTCCGCGGTGGCGGCGTCGGCGACCTCGAAGGCGAGCACCGAGCCGGGCCCGCGCATCTGCCGGGCGGCCAGGGCGGCGTGCGGGTCGCCGGGCAGGCCCGGGTAGCGCACCCGCGCCACCGCGGGGTGCGCGGCCAGCCGGCGGGCGAGCTCCCCCGCCGACTCCTGCGCCTGGCGCAGCCGCACGGCGAGGGTGCGGGCGCCGCGCAGCGCGAGGAACGCCTCCAGCGCGCCCGGCGTGGCCCCGGCGACCTCGCGCCGGCGGGCCAGCCGCGCCCGGTCCTCCGGGCGGCGGCACACCACCACGCCGAGCAGCAGGTCGGAGTGGCCGCCGATCGCCTTGGTCGCGCTGTGGACGGCGAAGTCGGCGCCGAGCCGCAGCGGGTTCTGCAGCAGCGGGGTGGCGAAGGTGTTGTCCACGGCGACGAGCGCGCCGCTCGCGGCGGCGACCGCGGCGACGTCGACGACCTGGAGCAGCGGGTTGCTCGGCGTCTCCAGCCAGACCAGGTCCGCGTCGCCGGCCGCGGCGGCGAGCGCGCCGGCGTCCGACGTGTCCACCGTGCGCACCGCCCAGCGCCCGCCGGCCGCGACGCCGTCCGCGAGCAGGGCGCGCAGGCCGGTGTAGCTGTCCCGGGGCACCACCACCCGCGCCCCCACGGGCAGCAGTTCGAGCACCGCGGCGATCGCCGCCATCCCGGAGGAGAAGGCCACCGCGGCACCGCCCTCGAGGTCGCCGACCAGATCCTCGAACGCCTCCCAGCCGGGCGTGCCGTCGTCGCGGGAGTACTCCCGCCCCGCCGTCCCGGCCGGGGCGGCGCGGAAGTTCGACGCCGGCACGATCGGGACGTTCAGCGGCTGCCCGGGCGCCCCGCTCCCCCGCCCCAGGACCGCCAGCCGGGTCTCAGCCCGCAGCTCCACGGACACCGCCTCCTCTGGTGCAGTATGTTGCACTATCGAAGGCAGCGTACGGGGAGGGAGCGGGATGGCGCAGGCGCCCGCGGTCAACGAGCTGATCGGCCGGCGTGTCCGGCAGCACCGCACCGCCCGCGGCTGGACCCTCGACGAGCTGGCCGACCGCTCCGGCGTCAGCCGCCGCATGGTCATCACCATCGAGCACGGCGAGGGCAACCCGAGCATCGCCACCCTGCTGCGGATCAGCGACGCGCTCGGCGTCGGCCTGCCCGTGCTCGTCGACGTCGAGCGCCCCCGCACCCTGACCGTCACCACGGCCGGGGAGGCACCGGTGCTGTGGCGCGGCCCGCACGGCGGGCGGGCACTGCTGGTCGCCGGCACCGAGCCGCCCGACGTCGTCGAGCTGTGGGACTGGACCCTGCACCCGGGCGAGGAGCACGGCAGCGAGCCGCACAGCGCCGGCACCCGGGAGCTGCTGCTGGTGCTCGAGGGCCCGGTCGACCTGCGCGTCGGGGACCGCACCGAGCGGCTGGACGCCGGGGACTCCGCGGCCTTCGCCGGCGACGTCCCCCACGGCTACGCCGCCCCCGCCGACGCGGCCGGCCCCGCTCGCTTCACCCTGACCGTGTTCCAGCCCGACGTGACCGGAGGACGCAGATGACCGACCCGCAGGAGTGGCTGGCCGCGGCCGCCGTCGACGACGCCGTGCTCGCCCTGCGCCCGGACTACCGGGCGCTGCTGCTCACCGCCGACGGGCTGCAGGGCGGCCCCGGCGACGCGGCCAGCGAGCGCGTCCTCGCCGCCGCCGAGGCCACCGCGCGGGCGCGACTGGACGGGCGCAGGCCCGAGGAGCTGCCGCACCCGGCCGCCTGGCGGGAGGCCTACCGGGCCTTCGGCGCCAAGCCGCAGCGCACCCGGCCCAGCGTCGAGGCGCTGCTGCGCCGTCTCGACCCGGACGGGCTGCCGCGCATCGACCGGATCACCGACGTCTACAACGCCGTCTCCGTCGCCCACCTGCTGCCGCTCGGCGGGGAGGACCGCGCCGCCTACGCCGGCCCGCCGCGGCTGGTCCGCGCCGACGGCAGCGAGCCCTTCGACACCACCGCGGGCGGCGAGCCCGCCGTCGAGCACCCGGAACCCGGCGAGGTGGTGTGGCGCGACGACGCCGGGGTCACCTGCCGCCGCTGGAACTGGCGCCAGGGCGTCCGCACCCGGATCACGACCGCCACCACCAGCGCGCTGTTCGTCCTGGACGTGCTGGACCCGATGACCGACGACGAGGCGCACGCCGCGGCCGACGCGCTCACCGACGCCCTGCTCGCCCTCAGCCCCGGCGCCGTGGTCCACCGGCGGCTGCTCGGCGCTCAGGCGTCGACGGGGGCGTAGAGCCCGGCGGAGGAGCTCGCGCCGGTGACGACGAGGTCCGCCACCACGCCGGAGGCGACCCACGCCTGCACGTGGCCGGTGCCGTTGTAGCCGCCCAGCGCGAGCACCCGACCGTCGGTGCCGGGCACCGGCCCGCACCGGGGCAGGGGGTCCTCGGCGAAGCCCACGACGCCGGCCCACCGGTGGGTGACCGGCGCGTCCACCCGCAGCTCCTCGCGCAGCCAGCGGTCCAGCCGCGCCTGCACCGGCGCGGAGACCTCGGCGCGGTCGGTCCAGCTCGCGTCCCCGTCGAGGTCGGAGAACCCGCCCAGCGCGATCCGGCCGTCCGCCGTCTGGTGCACGTACTCGTGGCCGTACCGCGCGTACACCGGGAACGGCAGTACCCGCTCGGCGAGCGGCGCGGTGGCCAGCATGTTGAGCCGCCGCGGGCGCACGGCCGCCGCCGTGGGCACCAGCGCCGCGAGATCGCCGTCGACGGCCACGACCGCCCGGTCGCAGCGCACCGTCCCGGCCGCGGTCCGCACGACGACGCCGTCCCCCTCGGCGGCCGGCGGCGCGACCACCGCCGAGTGCTCGAAGACGCGCGCCCCGCGCGCCTCCAGCGCGGCGGCGAGCGCCCGCAGCCAGCGGACCGGGTGCACCGACCCGTCGTGCGGGAACAGCAGTCCGGCCCGCTCCGGCCGGGCGAGCGGGCCGGGGAGGTCGTCGCCCGCCACGAGCTGTCCGGGGAAGCCGTCCTCGGCGAGCGCGGCCGCGTTGGCCCGGACGTCGTCGGCCTCGGCCGCGTCGACGGCGAGCCGGAGCAGCCCGTCGACCCGGAAGTGCGGGCGCGCACCGACCGCCTCGGCCACCTCCAGCACCTCCCGCTGGGCGGCCAGCGTCGCGGCGTGCACCGCTGTCGCCCGCTCGCGCCCCCACAGCCGGCGGGTCTCGTGGTACATCGGCGCGGCACCGGCGATGAAGAAGCCGCCGTTGCGGCCGCTCGCGCCCGACGCCACCTCGTTCCGGTCGAGCACGACGACCGACAGGCCGGCGTCGAGCAGCCGCCGGGCGGTCGCCAGCCCGCCGACGCCGGCGCCGACGACGCACGCGTCCGCCCGCACCTCCCCCGCCAGCGGGGACCGCGGGCGGTACGGCTCGTCCTGCCACAGCGGCACCGGGGTGCTGGTCACGGGTGTCCCCTCTCCCGACCGGCGTGGTGGGGGCCGCCGGTCGACGGGGTGATCGTCGTACACCGCCGGCCGACCCGAGCGCCGGCGGGTGGGGTGTGTCAGGCGCCGACGGTGGGGTCGACTGCCTGCACGGAGGCTGCACGGGGTCCGCGGCGCCACGGCGCCCGCTGCCGCTCCAGGCGCCAGGCCACCAGCCCGGCCAGCACCCCGAGGGCGTTCGTGGCCCAGTGCGCGACCGCGCCGGCGAGCACGCTGCCGCTGCGCCGGCGCAGCTCACCGAAGACCAGTCCGCCGACCGCGGTGACCCCGACGGTCGCCGCCACGACGACCGCTCTCCCCGCACCGCCGACCGCCCCGGACACGCCGCGGTTGGTCTCCCCCAGGTCCAGTGAGGGGAGGACGTGCCACGACCCGAACAGCGCCGAGGTCGTGGCCAGCACCCGCCACGGCCGCAGGTGCCGCGCGAGCACACCTCAGAGGACCGACCGGAAGGCGAGCTCCTCGAGCGTCACCGTGCCGAACGGGATGTCGACGATCGCCTTCTCCAGCGCCTCCGGGAGGACCAGGTCGTGGCGCACGTCCTGGAACGCCGGTCGGGCGGCCGGCACCACCAGGCCGACCACGTAGGCGCCGGCGACGACGGCGCCCGCGCCGAGTCCCCACCGGGCTCCGGCCCGCACGCGGCCCGGGTCCAGCCCGAGCTGCGACCAGGTCAGCCCCTCCCGCCGGGCCCAGGCGACGAGGCCGGCCCCCTCCAGCGCGCGGACCCACCACGGCGGGTGCAGGCGCTGGTCGGCCACGCGCACCGCCGCCAGCACGAGCACGACCTCGCCGGAGACCCTGCGGTACCGCGCGCGGCGGGCGGCGGACAGGGTCATCCGCGTCGCCTCCCCCGTTCCGCCGCCACCGGGTCGGCCCCCGGCGGCTGCCGCAGCCGGCCGGTGCCGGCGTCCGTCCCGGCGCCCGACGGCCTCGTCGTCGGTTCCACCGTCATGCCCGCTCCGCTCGTCGGTGCACGGACTCCGGGAGTCTCCCGGATCGCCCGGCTCCTACCGGGAGGATGAACCGCGGCCCGCCCCGTCGCCCCACCATGCGGGCATGACACGCGCACGGGCCCGGACGGGACGGTCACGGTCGGGACGGCAGCGCACCGGGGGCCCGACGGCCAGGAGCACCGCGCCCGACGTCGGTCTGGTCGTGGCAGCGGCGATGGCGCCCGGGACGTTCGCCCCCTCCCTCTCCTCCCGCAGCGCGGCGGACCAGGGACTGGTGACCGGGCTGGCCACGGGCCTGCACTACCTGCTCTCCGCCGGGACGCAGGACGCGCTGGAGGCCACGGCCCGGCTGCTCCTCAGGGGGACGCCCTCCTCGTCGGTGCGCGGCGCCGGGACGATCGCGGTCGACTGCGCGGCCGTGCCGCTCGGGCTGGCGGCGCTCCGGGCCCTCCCGCCGCGGGCCGGCGACCCGCTCCGCGGCGTCCTGCGCCAGGCGGCCTGGCGGCTCGGTGCCACGGGGTTCGGCAGCGCGCTGCTGGGTGGGGCCCGCATCGGTGCGCAGGCGCTCGACGACCGCCTCCGGCTGCACGGACGCCTCGCCTCCGTCCCGCTGTCGGTCCCCCTCGGTCTGGCGTTCGCCTACGTGCTCGACCGGCTGCGCGCAGGTGAGGACGCCGCGGACACGGCCGGGGCGGAGGCCCCGCCGCCGCTGTCGTCCCTCGGCGTCGCGACGGGGGTCGTCGGCTCCTTCGCCGGCGTCGCCTACGGCGAGCACGCCCTCGTCGACCTCGTCGCCCACCGGCTGGCCGCGGTGCTGCCCGGGCCGCCGGAGGTCTGGCGGCCGGCGGGCCACGCGGGTTTCCTGGCCGGCATGGCGCTCGCCGCCTCCGTGGTCTGGCACCGGGCGATGCGGCGGATCGAGGCGAGGACCTCGGTCGACGTCCCGGTGCTGGAGGCGGGCGCGGACGACCGCTGGGTGCCGCCGACGGTGAGCGGCGGCCCCGGCAGCCTCGTCGCGTGGGAGGGCATGGGGCGCGACGGCCGGCTGCACGCGCTCGCCTCCGTCCGCCCCGAGCCACTCCCGGACCGTCCGGACGGCGTGCCGGACCTGTCGATCCCGACCGTCATGGGCGCGCCCGCCCGGGCCACCCCCGTCCAGGTGTACGTGGGGCTGGACAACGCGCCGACCCCGCGGGCACGGGTGGACCTCGCGATGGCGGAGCTGGAGCGGACCGGCGCGTTCGACCGGTCGCTGCTGGTCCTGGTCTCGCCGACCGGCACCGGCTACGTCAACTACGTCGCCGTGGCCGCGCTGCAGTACCTCGCGCTCGGCGACGTGGCCACCGTTGCCCTGCAGTACTCGCGCCGCCCGTCGCCGCTGTCCCTCGGCATGGTCGCCCGGGCACGGGAGCAGAACCGGCTGCTGTGGCTGCGGATCCTGCAGCGTCTCCGCGAGCGTCCCGGTCCCCGTCCGCGCGTCGTCGTGTTCGGCGAGAGCCTCGGCGCGCACACCAGCCAGGACGTGTTCCTGCACTGGGGCACGCTCGGGCCCGACGCGATGGGCATCGACCGGGCGCTGTGGATCGGCACGCCGTACGGCAGCGGGTGGATGCACGAGGTCACCCGCGGCGACCGCCTCGACGTCGACCCCGACGCCGTGGCCGTCGTCAACGACCACGCGCAGTACGCCGACCTGGTGGAGCAGCGCGGCAGTCGGCCCCGCTTCGTCCTGCTCAGCCACGACAACGACGGCGTCACCAGGTTCGGCCCGGACCTGCTCTGGTACCCGCCGGACTGGCTGGGCCCCGCCCGGCCCCGCCCGGAGCCCGTCGCCGACGGCAGTCCCCGCGGCGTCCCCCCGGCGATGCGGTGGCGGCCGGTGACGACGTTCTTCCAGAGCCTCGTGGACATGAAGAACGCGCAGACGTCCGGGCCCTTCGGGGCGACGCAGCACGACTACCGGGCAGACCTGCCCCGCTTCCTCTCCGACGTGTTGGGGCTGCCGGCGTCCGAGGAGCAGTTCCTCCGGATCGAGCAGACGCTCCGGCTGCGCGAGACGGTGCGCGAGCGGATGTTCGCCGTCGTCCCCGGGGCCGTCGACTGACCGGCCCGCCCGGCGGGCCCGGGACCGGCGCGCCGTCCGGGCCGGCGGGTCAGGTGAAGTCGGGGTCGTTGGGACCCTGACGCGGGCCGGTGCCGCTGACCAGCTCGCTGACACCGCCGTAGGGCTCCTGCCGCTTGCCGACGTGCGCCTCGGCGTGCAGCCGCTCGACCAGGTGCGGGTAGTGCGCCTCGAACGCCGGGCGCTCCGACCGGATCCGCGGGATCTCGGTGAAGTTGTGCCGCGGCGGCGGCGAGGACGTGGCCCACTCCAGCGAGTTGCCGTGGCCCCACGGGTCGTCGCGCAGCGCGAGCCGGCCGTACCTCCACGACATCACCACGTTGTAGAGGAACGGCACGATGGAGGCGCCGAGGACGAAGGAGAAGATCGTCGAGACGGTGTTCAGCGCGGTGAACCCGTCGGTGGGCAGGTAGTCGACGTACCGGCGCGGCATGCCCTCGGTGCCCAGCCAGTGCTGGACCAGGAACGTGCCGTGGAAGCCGATGAAGGTCATCCAGAACTGCAGTTTCCCGAGGCGCTCGTCGAGCATCCGGCCGCACAGCTTCGGGAACCAGAAGGCGATGCCGGCGTTGGCCGCGAACACCACGGTGCCGAACACGACGTAGTGGAAGTGGGCGACGACGAAGTAGCTGTCGTTGACGTGCCAGTCCAGCGGCGGGCTGGCCAGCAGCACACCGGTGAGGCCACCGAGCAGGAAGGTCACCAGGAAACCCACCGACCACAGCATCGGCGTCTCGAACGTCAGCTGGCCGCGCCACATGGTGCCGATCCAGTTGAAGAACTTGATCCCGGTCGGCACCGCGATCAGGTAGGTCAGGAACGCGAAGAACGGCAGCAGCACCGCGCCGGTGGCGTACATGTGGTGCGCCCAGACGGTGATCGACAGCCCGCCGATGAGCAGCGTCGCGCCGACCATGCCCTTGTAGCCGAACAGCGGCTTCCGCGAGAACACCGGGATGACCTCGGTGATGATGCCGAAGAACGGCAGCGCGATGATGTAGACCTCGGGGTGGCCGAAGAACCAGAACAGGTGCTGCCACAGCATCGGCCCGCCGTTCTCGTCCGTGTAGACGACGGCGCCCAGGTTGCGGTCGGCCAGCAGCGCCATCAGGGCCGCCGTGAGGATCGGGAACGCGAACAGCACCAGCACGCTGGTGACCAGCGTGTTCCAGGTGAAGATCGGCATCCGGAACATCGTCATGCCCGGCGCCCGCAGGCAGGCGATCGTGGCCGTGAAGTTGACCGCCCCCAGGATGGTCCCGAGGCCGCTGACCGCCAGGCCCGCGATCCACAGGTTCGCGCCCACGCCCGGGGAGTGGACGGCGTCGGACAGCGGGGTGTAGGCGTACCAGCCGAAGTCCGCGGCGCCGTTGGGGGTGAAGAAACCCGCGACCGCGATCAGGCTGCCGAACAGGAACAGCCAGTACGAGAAGGCGTTCAGCCGCGGGAACGCCACGTCCGGGGAACCGATCTGCAGCGGCATGATCAGGTTGCCGAACGCGAAGAACAGCGGCGTCGCGAAGAACAGCAACATGATCGTGCCGTGCATGGTGAACAGCTGGTTGTACTGCTCGGGCGAGAGGAACTGCAGCCCGGGCTGGCCCAGCTCACCGCGGATCAGCATGGCCATGAAGCCGCCGACGATGAACCAGGCGAACGACGTCACCAGGTACATCAACCCGATGGTCTTGTGGTCCGTGGTCCGCAGCAGGTTCGAGAGCCGCGCACCCCGCGTCACCGGGGGCATCCCGCTCGGGCGGCTGACGATGGGCGCCGGGGCGATGGTCATCGTGCGCCTCCGTCATCACGACGTGACGACCACTGGCTCCGGATCACGGTAGGAGGTCCGGGCGACCAGGGGAATGCATCTCGCGCCGCGGGAGGGGACCACTGCCGCCGGACCGTTCGGTGGCGTCCCGACGGGCCCGTCGGCGCCGGGACGGCGGGCGGCCCGGGCAGGGTGGCCGATGGCTGCGGGCGGCACGACGCCCCGCCCGGGACGCGCTCCGGCTCCCGTGATGCCGGGGTGACGGTCCGGTGACGTGGTGGCCGGACACTGAGCAGGCACGGAGACGGCTGCTCCGGGCGTCGCACGGGTCCCCTCGCTCTGAGCGGCTGAGCCTCCCTGGAGGAGGGGGATCACGTGGCCGAGTCCGTCCTCCCGTGGCCGTCGGTGGAGAAGGGCCATCCGGAGCACCCGGTCCGGACGGTGCAGCACCTCCTCCGCGCCCACGGTCACCGACTCGAGGTCGACGGCGTCTTCGGGCCGAGGACCGACGCCGCAGTACGAGCACTCCAGGTCACACGGAAGACCTCCGTCGACGGCGTCGTGGGGCCCCGTACCTGGTCGGCGTTGGTCATCGGGGTACGGAAGGGCAGCCGGGGCGACGCCGTCCGGGGGGTGCAGGAGGGAGTTCCGGTTCCGCAGCGGCACGGACGACCCGAGCCAGGACCTGCAGATCGACGGCGTCTTCGGGCCCGAGACCGACGAGGCCGTCCGGAGCTTCCAGAAGTCGCTGTCCCTCGACCACCCCGAGGTGGTCGTCGACGGCATCGTCGGTCCGATCACCTGGCGCGCCCTGGTCAGCGGGATGCTGGCCGGCTGACCCACGGGTCCTGCGGCATCCCGGCTGCGGACCGCGCCGCACGTCCGCTGCGGTCCCCCGGGGAGATCGGGGGCTGGACGTCGACGACCGAGGAAGTCACCCGGCTTCCGGCCGGGTGAGCGCACCAGGGACCGGGGTGGACGCCCGAGCGTCACCGACCTCATCACAGAGGGCACTCTCAGGAGGACGAAGTGGCCACTTTCGACTACACCGTCGTGGCAGGCGACACCCTGAACAAGATCGCGAAGAAGTTCGGCGTCACCGTCGCCGAGATCCTCGCCGTGAACCCCCAGATCACCGACCCGGACGTCATCAGGGTCGGGCAGGTCATCAGGATCCCGGAGGTCGGCGGAGGGGATGGGGAGGCAGCCGTGAAGAGCTACGCCATCGTCGTGAACGTGTCCGGCGGATCGGCCCGCAGGTCGGATCCGGGGATCGACCCCGACCGGGTGGCGGTCGGCGAGTACGACGTGACGTTCCCGGAGGACATCAGCGCTTGGCTGTGGCAGCCGACTCTCGCCCCTGCGGACGACACGGACCAGACCGCCGGGTTCGTCACGGCCGAGCTCGGGGACATGGGCAGCCCCGAGATCCTGAAGGTCAGGACCTTCAACGCCGCGGGCAACCCCCAGAACCGGGCGTTCCACCTGCACGTCCGGGACATCTGATCCGACGGGTCCCGCGGTCGCTCCCCGGCTGCTGACGCCGGTGACCTGCTCGGTGCGGTCGGGTCGGACGGCCGGGCGGAGACGACGCGGTGCCGGGCGGATCCGTGGCGGACGGTGCCGGGTGGCAGCGGTCAGCGCGGCGCCACGGGCGCGGCACCGCCGGCAGCCCGCGACGAGCCGACAGCCGGACGCAGCCCCACCACCAGCCGCGTCATCCTGTCGCTCGGCTGGACACCCATCTCCCCGGCGAGGACGTCCCTGAACTGCTCGTACGCCCGCAGCGCCTCGGTGACGTTGCCCTCGGTCAGGTGCACGCGGATCACCACGCGGTGAGCGCTCTCCCGCAACGGCTCGGCACGCACGGCGGCATAGGCGGCCTGCAGGGCATCGCCGTACTGCCCGGCCGCGGCCAGCCGGGTGGCCGCCTCCTCCAGCGCGTGCATGCGCAGCTGCCGCAGCCGTTCGCGCTCGAGGAGGACCCAGTCGTCGTACCAGCCGGGCAGCAGCTCGCCCCGCAGGCCGACGTCGGGGACGGCGACGTCGGCCAGGGCGCAGGTCGGGTCCCGGACCCGCCGAGCCCACTCCCCCAGCTCCCGCACGTCGACCCGGACGCCCTCGGCGAGGGAGAGGACGTCACCGGACGCGTGCACCAGCCCGGGAGCCACCCGCTGCAGGCGCCACAGCGCCGTGCGGAGGCTGCCGTGCGCGTGCGCTTCCGAGACGTCGGGCCACAGGTGTCCGACGACGGTGGCCCGCGGTGGGCGACCGGACAGACAGACGTGCGCCACCAGGCGTTGGACCCCTCGCGGGAGGTCGTCACCCCCTCCGTGGCCGGGCCCGTTCCCGAGGTGGATGGTGAACCCGTCGAGCAGGGAGATCCGTGGAGTCACGACCACAGGCATGGCGTGTCACCCCCAGGGGCACCTTCTGCGGAGGAGGGGCGAAGGAGCAGGAGCCTCGGAGCGCCCAGGGTCCGAGCTGACGGCTTCAGTTGTCAATCGGTCGCGTTCCGTCACCGAGGAAATCCTGCAGCCACTCACCGACCGCATCGACGACTTCACGCGGCGACGAGGCGAGCGCCACCGTCCGGTCCTCTTCGGACGTACCGAGACCGACCGCCGTCACCCGGGCCCGGAACTCGTCGGTCGCGCCCTCGAGCCAGACCCGCACGAGGAGTGCGGCGCTTCGTTCCTCGGTCACGGCCACCCTTCGACTGGTCGGTCACGCAGCGTGAGACCGCATGGGATGAACGGCCAGTTCACGCCACCGACCGAGGGGAGGTCGATGCTCTCCCCTGACGATGCGTGAGTGCACTCCCCCGACCTGATGAAGTCAATGGTGCCGCGGGGGTGAACGGTGAGGACGCCGTCCCCGGCGATCCGGCCGGCGGTGGGAGCGGGCCGCTCCGGGACGGCAGCCCTCCCCTCACGCCGCCGGAGCGACACCGGGGGCGTGAGGGGAGGGCTGCCGGGAGGGGATCAGGCGCCGGTCCGCACCCAGGGAGCGAAGGCGTTGTCCACGCCACGGAGTGCCGGGCGCAGCTGGGGCAGGTGCCTCAGCAGGACGGTGCGCATGTCGTTGTCCCGGACCCAGGCGAGCCCGGCCGGCGAGTAGATCTCCGGACGGAAGTCGCGGGTGAAGAACCGGTCGCTGTTGAGCCGTCGCGACGCCATCAGGATGAAGACGCGGAACGCCGTGTCGCTGAAGGCGAACCCGGCCGGCCGCTTCTCGGCGAACAGGCCCACCATGAGGTCGACCCGTTCGACGTCGCCGTACAGGTCCGCCAGGTCGGCGGCGAGATCGGCGTCGTCGGTGAGATCGGCGAAGCTGCGGGGCGCCGCCAGGTGCATCAGCCGGCGGAACTCGCAGTAGCGCGGCGTCCCGAGCTCCCGGATGCGCAGGACGTCGGTCGCGGCCAGGTCGACGACCTTGCCGTCGGGCCGTTCGAACGACTGCAGGGAGCGCGGGAAGTTCCGCAGCACGATCGCCCCGGGGTGCGAGGTGCCGAACGAGTAGAACAGGTCGCCCAGGGCGAACCGGTCCGCGACCTCGCGGGAACGCGGGCCGGCGAGCGCCGGGAACGGGAGCACGTCCAGGGGCCGGTCGCCGTCGGCCGCGCGGATGTCGAACTCGTCCGGCAGCAGCGGGTGCATGCGGTAGACGCTGGTGAACTCCTCGGTGAGCGAGAAGGGCACGCCGAAGTGCGCGGTCTCCGAGCCGGGGATCCCGCTGACGACCTCGCTCCCGCTCAGCCGCCCGAACGTCCGGGCGATCCGCTCCCCCGCGATGCCGAACCAGTTGATCCTCAGGGCGGAGGCCGCCGTGGGGTGGCTGATGACGGCCGGCGTCCACTCCACCGTGTGGATCTTGGCGAGCAGGGCCGCGACCACCAGCCGGGCCCGCTGGAACAGCTCCTCGTCGTCCCAGTCCGGGTACTCGGCCGCGAGCCGGTCGCAGACGGCGTTGTGCTCACGGGCGAACAGCGTGGCGAACATGCCCAGGCCGGTCCACCACCCCGGGACGCGGGTCGGGTCGAGCGCCGGGTCCTCGGGCAGCGGGATCATCCCGTCGTCGGTGAGGTGCAGCGTGCCGCCGCGGCCGGTCCGCACCCGCCGCTGCTCCTCCGGGGTGGTGCCGTACAGGGAGGACCCGTCCCACCAGTGGGTCACCTCGTTGACCGAGGTCACCGGCCCGTCGGCCCCGGCGGGCCGGGTGGGGTCGGGGTGGATCCGCGGGATCCGGATCGGGTCCTCCCACCAGTCGTCACCGGGCTCGAGCGGGATCTCCACCAGCCGCGAGGTGTCCGCCTGCCCGTGGCTGAACCAGTCGCGGATCATGAACTGCAACCAGGCGGCGGCCAGGGTGTTCACCGTCTCCGCGGGCCGGAACACCTCGCGGGTGAGCAGCCGGCGGCTGACCTCCCGCGGGCTGGGCCGCAGCAGCTCGTCGTCGGTCACCGGCAGCACGCTGTCGAGCGGGACGTTGCGGCCGAAGCGGGCCCCGGCCCGGCCCATGTCGGGGTGGTCGAGGTCGTTGTACGAGCCGTCGACGCTGCGGGCGACCAGGTGCTGGGGTGTGCGCGGCGGAACCGGCGGGGCGTCGACGACCGGCACCCGGGTCGAGGGGTCGGCCAGGTTCTCCCGCCGCAGGGTGTTCCGGAGCCCGGCCAGCACCGCCAGGCCGAGGCCGCGGGGCAGCCGGTCCCAGCCCACCCGGTGGTCGACCAGCCGGGCCAGCCGGTCGTAGACCCGCCAGAGCGGCGTCCACCGGTGGCCGGCCCCGGGCACCGGCCGGGGTGCCGCGGGAGCGGACGCGGCCGGCGGTCCGCCGGCGGACTCGGCGCGGGGTCGCGGGATGGCGGTGCCGGCCGTGCGGGTGCCGGCCGGACCGGGGGTGTCGGTGCTCATCGGATCTCCTGGGGGAACGGGAGGACCGGTGCGGGGCGGGGGGCTACGTCGACGCCGATCCGGCCGGTGCCGGTCGTCCGGCACCGGCCGACCACCCGTCCGGGCGGTAGATCGACATGACCTCGGCGATCATCCGGTCGTGGTCGCCGTCGTACCGGCGGACGTCGTAGCAGCCCAGCGGGTCCTCGAGGACGTGGAAGAGGCAGAGGTTGCAGTAGGTGCACGGCCGCTCGGGCCGGTCCGCGCCGGCGGCCCACTGCCGCACCAGGTCGGGGTTGGCCATCAGCGGCCGCGCGATGCTGACCGCGTCGCACCGGCCGGACCGGATCGCCTCGCGCACGACCGAGGCGGTCTGGAACCCGCCGGTGACGATCACCGGGATGGACAGGTGCCGGCGCACCTCCGCGGCGTCGGGCAGCAGCAGGCCCTCGGGGTCCTCGGGCGCGGTGCGGGTCCAGAGGCGGCGCATGAGCGGGCGGGTCGGCCGGAAGCGCCACAGGGCGTAGTTGCGCAGCGTGCTCCGGCCCGAGGACAGCATGGTGTCGTAGGTCCCGACGAGGTCCCCGGGGGTGAAGCCCCCCGCGGGGTTGAGCGGGTGGGGGAAGAAGTTCCCGGTGGACACGTGGACGGCGTGCGCGCCGGCCTCCTCCGCCCACCGCAGCACCCGGACCGAGTCCGCCAGGGTGGTGCCCTTCCGGTGCCAGGGGAACAGCGCGTCCGCGTGGTCGACCGCGCTGAGCTTGACCTGCAGGTGGAAGTCCGCCCCCGCCTCCCGGCGGATCGCCGCGATCACCTCGAGGAGGAAGCGGGCGCGGTTCTCCAGGGGGCCGCCGTACCGGTCGGTGCGGTCGTTGATCGCCGGGCTGAGGAACTGGGTGAACAGGTAGCCGTTGCAGGCGTGCAGCTCCACGCCGTCGAGTCCGGCCTCGCGCGCCCGCCGGGCGCCCTGCCCGAACATCGCCACGACCTCGCCGATCTCCCGCTCGGTCATCGCCCGGGCCGGGAGGCCGTGGACCGGATCGGGCCGGCTCGTGGAGCTCAGGGCGGGGTGGACGGCGTTCTCCACGCCGGCGACGTCCCGCTGGCGGCCGCCGTGGCTCAGCTGCAGGAGGAACGCGCAGCCGTGCCGGTGGACGCGCTCCCCCACCGCCCGCCAGAAGGGGATCTTGTCGTCGTCGTCGATGAAGGCGTAGTTGGGCAGGACCCGGCCGCGCACGTGGACGGGCACGTGCGCGGAGACCAGCGCCCCGACCCCGCCCCGGGCGAACCGCTCCTCCCAGTTGACGCGGGCCGTGGTCCCGGTGCCGCCGTAGTCGTCGATGCGGCCGGAGATGCTGCTGCGGAGCACGCGGTTCTTGATCGTGAGGCCGCTGGGGAAGGTGAGCGGGGTCCAGATCGGGTCCGCACCCCCCTCGGCGGGGCTCCGCGGCACGGGCGTGGTCGGCGGAGGGGCGGTCACGGGGTCGCGCCACCCTGAGGTGCCGGCGCCGGGGAGGTGGCCTCCTCGGCCGGGGCCGTCCGGGGGCTCACGACCGGAGCGGTGAGCATCGCCTCCAGCAGTGCGTTGGCGACCGCCCGGTTCCGGACGTCGCCGTGGCCGGCCACGTGCCGGTCGGCGAGCAGGTTGGTGATCCGCCGTGGCGCGAACCGGTACCGGGTCCCGTCGTCGCCGAGGGTGCGGCGGTCGGCCTCGGCGGTCGCCACGGCGCCGTTGGCGCCGAGGCCGCCGTAGGGGTCGTCGGCGTCGCCGAGCCCGCTGCTCGCCTGCCGGGCGAGCCGGGAGGCGATGGCGTAGGCGAGCAGGACCGCCCTGTCGTTGTGCGTGTGGGTGACCACGGCGGGCCCCACCAGCTGCGGGCCGGTGAGCACCCCGCGGAAGGCGCCCCGGGGGGTGGTGCTCCCGCTGAAGCCGCGGTGGCTGAAGGCGGCCTGCAGGAGGGTCACCGAGGCGATCGGCGCCTCGGTGCCGGCTGCCGCCGCGGTGACGACGCGGGCTCCGAAGGAGTGCCCGGCGAGGTGCAGGCGCGGCGGATCGGGCAGCCGGGAGAGCCGGGTGAGCAGCGGCGCGACACCGCGCGCGCCGACGCGGCCGGCACGGTCCTTCATCGTGTAGTAGGTGGTGAGGTTGAGCAGTTGGCGGGCCACCCGGACGGGGCCGAGGTCGCGCAGCGACAGGCCGGTGGCGGCGGTCCCGCTCGCGGTCAGGAAGTCGGGGGGCACCCCGGGCGGGAGGCCGGTGCCCGCACCCGGGGCGCCGGCCGGCTCGGCCGACGCGTCGACGTCCAGCTCGGCCGCACCGGCCTGCGCGAAGACCTCCTCGGTGTCGCCGTCGCGCAGCGCGTCGGGGACGGGGTCGTCGTCCCCGACGTCCGGCTCGGGCGGGAGCAGGTCGCGCAGCCGGGCGAGGAACCGGTCCCGCGCCTCGCTCGAGGCGTCCAGCGCGCCGGCCAGCTCCCGGAGCTCGTCGGCGGCGGCCTGGTCCTCTACCCGCTCGGTGATCGCGTCGAGGAGCGCGGGCAGCTCGCCGGCGGCGGACAGTCCTCCGCCGGCGACCCGGTCGTCGTCGGCCCACTGCACGGAGGGCCAGAGCAGGCCGACGACCACCCACCGCCGGTCCGGCGCGCGGGTGCGGGCGAGGTCGGCGACGTTGTCGGCGAGCTCGGTGAACAGGCGCTCGGCGCCGGCGACGTCGTTGTTCCAGCCGTGCGCGATCAGCAGCACGTCGGTGGCGGGGTGGCGGCCGGACCGGACCAGCCGCAGCGCCCGGTCGACCTGGGCGTCGTGGGCCACCGCGCCCTGCTTCGTGAACTCGACCGGTGCGTAGGGCCACTCCACGGGATCCCCCTCGGGACGCTCGGTCCGGGTCTAGACGGACTGGATGGCGCGCATGGCGTCGACCAGGCCGGCGCCCTGGAAGTGCTTCGACCGCCCGATGTCGGTGGCGGTGTCCATCAGCGCGGCGCGCACCTGCTCGGGGTGGCCGATGAACTCGGGGTGGACCGACAGGAAGCCGGCCGCGACACCGGACACGTGCGGAGCCGCCATCGAGGTGCCGGAGTTCTCGATGTACGCCGAGTCCGGCAGCGCCTCCCGTGCCCGGACGGCGAGCTTCCCCGCGGCCGCGCTGACCACCCGCTCCCCGGGGGCGATCAGGTCCGGCTTCATCCGCCCGTCCCCGGTGGGTCCCTTCGAGGAGAAGTAGGAGACGCCGTTCTGGTGCGGGGAGCAGGACGTGGACCCGACCGTGATCGCGAGCGCGGCGTTGCCCGGGTCGTTGATCGTCATGTCGAACCCGAGGCGGAACACGTTGTTCCGGGGGTCGCGCGCGTAGCCGTAGCCGGAGTTCCCCGCCGCCACCACGACGACCACCCCGGACCGGACCAGCCGGTCGACCTCCCGGCACACCGGCGTGAGCCCGGTGGCGAACCAGGTCGGGTCGAACGGGTGGCCGACGGAGACGTTCACCCCGTGGACGACGAGGTCGCGGCCGCCGTCGTTGAGCGTGTTGACGTACTGCAGGGCGGCGATCAGCCCGGTGATGTCGCCGGACTCGTCGGGCCGCAGCACCTGGCAGGACAGGAGCCGGCACTCGGGTGCCATGCCGGCGATCGAGGGCAGCCGGAGCGGGGCGACCTGCACGCTGCCGGCGCTGTCGCGGTACCAGGTGGTGGCGGTGACGGAGCCGCCCTCGGGCGCCACCACCTCCCCGGCCAGGATCCCCGCGACGTGGGTCCCGTGGCCCGCCTCGTCGACGAGGGCCATCTTGTCGTCGGCGTCCACGAAGGACTTGTGCGGCAGCCCCTCGAGGTTGCGGTGCAGGGCGAAGTGCGGGTGGTCGCCCTGGATGCCCGAGTCGAGGACGGCCCAGACCAGGCCCCGGCCGGTCGCCCGGAACGAGCGCTGTGCCGCCTGGGCCTTCGTCGTCACGACCGAGCGGTAGATGAGGGCGGAGATCTGGAAGTTGGGCCAGAGACGGTGGATCGCCCCGCGCGGCGCCCGGCCCGGCTCGTCCGGTGAGTCCGCCGGGCCGGCGTCGAACCGGACGAGCTCCTCGATCACGGACGCCGGGAGGGTCACCGTGAGGTAGCTGCCGTTGTGGGCGATCTGGTCCTCGCGGACGCCGGCCAGCTCGGCCAGGAGCTGGGTGACCCGGGTGCGGGCCGCGGGGATGCCGCCCTCGTACCGGGTGCGCAGCTCGATCATCACGCCGATCGGGCCCCCGCCGTCCATCAGCTCCCGCAGCGGCTTGGAGACCACCGAGTCCATCACCAGCTCCGGCGACGTCGGCACCTGCCACGTGCGGGCCCCCGGGGTGCCGGGCACGTACCGGTCGGCGTCGTCGGCGGGATCCCGGACCGGGCCGTACTCCGCCGGGAACTGCGGGACGCCGTCCCAGCGCGGGGGTTCGGTCACGGTGCCTCCCCATGGCGTCTGCGGCGCGGCCGTCCGTGGTCGCGGACGGTAGGGGCGGGGCATCACCGTGCCGTCACCCCCGCGTCAACGCGCAGGTCGACGCCTGGACCCGGGACCACGCCGGGCCGTCCCGCGGCCGGCCCGGCCCACCGTCGACGCCCCCGCGCGGTGGGACCGATCAGGTCAGCTCGTGCACCCGGGCCTCCACCTTGGCGAGGACCGGCTCGACCACCCGGCGCGCCTGGAACAGCTTGAGCATGTTGTCCTGCGCCGTGCGCGCGTCGGCCCGCTTGCCCATCTCGACGGCGCAGGCGCTGTAGACGTCGGCGACGCGCTCGTACTGGATGTGGCCCAGGGCGTCGGCCGCCGCCTCGAACTGCTCCACGACCGGCCGGAGCCCCCGCTCGACCTCGTCGGGCTCGGGGTCGAGCACCCGGACCGCGGCCGAGTCGGCGCTGAGCACCTTGAAGGGACGGGCGAGCGGCACGGTCCGCACGGTCCTGAGGTAGAGCGACACCGGGTGCTGGACGCCGAGGTCGTCGGCGACCTCGCCGAGCAGCGCGTCGACGTCGTCGATCGTGCGGGTGCCCCCGACCGCGAGGACCCGTCCCACCGGGGCGGTGAACAGCCTCCCGGCCGCCGCACGGTGCTCCTCGGAGCGCGGCGGCCGCACGGTGAGGGTGGTGACCGCCGGCGCCGTCGACCCGTCCCGGTTGACCCAGCAGGCCTCGATCCGGTACCTGCCCGGCTCCTTGAACGGGAAGCCGAACTGCCCCATCGTCAGGTTCACCGACGCGTAGCGGGACTCCTGCGGGGCCAGGACCTCCATCCGCGGCCGCGTGCAGGCCCGGTAGAAGGGCAGGAAGGGACGCCGCTCGCCCGACGGACCCGTGACCGCCAGCTCCACCGTGCCCTCGGCGGGATCGAGGTCGGTGCGCGCCGGCACCGGCTCGTCGCCGACGTTGCGCAGCCGCAGCTCGCAGAACACGGCCTCGCCGTACTCGACCGCACTGCTCGGCAGGCGCAGGGCCAGCTCCAGCCGCGTGTCGAGCGTCCCGCGCCCGGCCCGCCCGTGGTTGTGGAACCACGCCTCGTTGCCCATCTGCACGAACCGCGCGGGGGCGTGGCGGAGGAAGAGGTTCTCCCCGTCGTCGAAGCGGAAGCGGAACCGGTCGTAGAACCAGGTGGCGTTCAGCCCTCCGCCCGGGCTGGCCAGGTCGGGGTAGTTCATCCAGGACGGCGACTGGGGGGCGTCGACGAGCGGCATCCAGGAGGGCGCCGGCCAGGGCCCGCTGCCCGGCTCACCCAGCACCGCCTGCTTCTGGAACGAGTGCGCGAGGTTGAACGCGTGCCCGGTCTCGTGCACCAGGTCGAAGAACAGCTCCCGGCGCGCCGCCTGCGCCGCGGGCGGGTTGGCCTGGGGATAGGCGCCGCCCTCGGTGTGGAAGTGCGGGCTGCGGGTGAACAGCGCGGTGCCCTGCCGGTCGACGCCGCCCGGCTCGTTGATGTCACCGTCGAACATCACGCCGCCGAGGCCGTCGCTGTCGGCGAGCTCGGCGTGGAAGACCCACATCTTCCACTGGGGCACGTCGGCGTACGCGCTCCAGTGCGAGGCCATCGCGTCGTGGAGCTCCTGGT
Organism: Geodermatophilus sp. SYSU D00525; assembly: GCF_054050475.1. Classification (NCBI taxonomy): domain Bacteria; kingdom Bacillati; phylum Actinomycetota; class Actinomycetes; order Geodermatophilales; family Geodermatophilaceae; genus Geodermatophilus; species Geodermatophilus sp. SYSU D00525. The sequence goes on along the minus strand of NZ_JBJGZK010000013.1, from coordinate 32,916 downwards.
AGTTCCACCGCCCGTTGGCGCCCGCGGTCGACGTGTCGATGGTGTTCGACCCGTTCGACCGGGTGATGCGGATGCCGGCACGGGCGAAGGCCCGCTCCAGCGTGAGGTCCTCCCGCGGCAGGTCGGCGGGGCGGTCGGGGTGCAGGTGGGTGTCGTAGGGCTCCGCGGCGACCGCGCCGTCCTCGACGTCGACCTCGACCTCCACCTCGCGGAACCACCGGGACACCTGCCGGGCCCGGTAGGGGCCGAACCTCGTGCCGGTGGCGGCCACGAAGACCACCTCGGCCACCGGGGGCGCCGCCGGCGGGTGCCGGAGGAGACCGATCTCGATGCGGTCGACGACCAGCGCCCCCCAGGGCAGGACGAGGTCGGTCACCACGAGGTCGTGGCGGTGCAGGCCCGGGGTCTGCGAGGTGACCCGGCCGATGAAGTGGGCGGGTGGGCCCGGTGCCGCGGCGCTGACGAGGACGGTCCCGCTGACCACCTCGAGCGGGTCGGTCCCGTCGACGTCGACGTGCAGCGTGAACCGGGGCCTGCGCAGCTGCTGCCGGCCCTCGCGGTCGAACGCGAGGTCGGTGAGGACCGGCTGCGTGTCGTCCTCGGGCTCGGCACGGTCGGCGACACCGCCGTTGAACGCGTAGCGGCCCGACAGCTGCCGCGGCAGCGGCCCCGGTGACGACTCGAGGAGCCCGAGCTCCTGGAGTTCGGTGGACGTGGTCATGGTCGGTCCTCCCTCGTTGCCCAGCTCGGTGGCGATCGCGGCGACGTTCATCCGCACGATCTCGGTGGCGAGTCCGACGTCGATGCGGTCGTCGGTGTCGGCGGCGGTGTGCACGGCGGCGTTGGCCCGGTCGGAGGCCTCGATGGTGAGGACGGCGGGGATGCCCGCCCTGAGGAAGGGCACGTGGTCGCTGGCGAACGGGTCCAGCGACGTCTGCACCGTCAGTCCGGTGTGGGCGGCGGCCGCCTCGGCCAGCCGGTCGATCAGGGACTGCGCCGGCGCGGCGCCCTCCAGGAGCACCCCCGGCTCCGGGGTGTTGCGGCAGCCGACCATGTCCATGTTGACGACGGCGGCGATGCGGGACCGCTCGGCCGGGTCGAGGGAGGCGACGTAAGCGGTGCTGCCGTGCAGGCCCTGCTCCTCGCCGCCGAACAGGACCAGCCGCAGGTCGTGGGTCGCCGGGTGGTCGTGCAGGACGCGGGCGATCTCCAGGACCCCGGCGCTGCCGCTCGCGTTGTCGTCGGCTCCCGGCGCCGGCGCGGCGGGGCCACCGCGGGTGTTGACCGAGTCGAGGTGCGCGGTGGCGAGCACGGCCCGCCGCGGTGCCGGGCCCGTCCCGTCGCGGTCGGCGACGAGCGAGACGGTGTCGCTTCCGCCGGGCAGCGGCACGGGGACGACGGCGGTGCGGTAGCCCAGGGCGTCGAGACGCGCCCGCGCCCAACGGGTCGCCTCGGCGAGGCCCGGGCTCGTCGAGTGCCGGGTGGGGAGGGCCGCGAGCGTCCGGATGTCGGCCCCGAGGGCGCCCGGGTGGACGCGCTGCACGAGGTCGGCGACCCACGGCAGCGGGGCGCGCCGTGCGGCGGGGGCCGCGGGCCGGGCGACGACCGCGGCGTCGACCGGCAGGGGCTGTACGCGGTAGCCGCAGGTGGGGTCGGGCCGATCGGGCCACGCCACGGGCACGTCGACGACGAGGTGGCGGCCGGCGTCGAGCACCACCGGCACGTCCGGGTGGTCGTCGAGGAACAGGGTGCCGAGCTGGGTGACCAGCCGCAGCTCCCCGGCCGCCCGCTGTGCCGCCGTGCCCAGCGCCCCGTCGGGTCCCCACCACAGCACGCGGTCGCCGAACACGGTCCGGTGCACACCACGGCGGCCGGGCGGCACGGGGCGGGCCGCCGCGGCGGTGATCAGGTGCTCCATGTCGCCCCCCGGTGGGTCAGGTGCCGAGCAGGTCGGTGACGGCGTCGCGTGCGGAGGACCGCGTGGCGCCGTCCAGCCGCACGGACCTCCCGCCCGCCGAGCACGTCAGGGTCGCCGCGGGCGTCCCGTCGAGGTAGCGGCCGACCCACTCCCCCAGGTCGGCGCCCGCGCCGCGGTCGTCGAGCGCGACGACGGCGACGGGAGGCGAGACCGGCGCCGTCCGCGCCTCGGGCCGGACGGCGGGTACCGGCACGAACACCGTCGCGCGTCCCTCCAGCTCGACGGCGAGACCCGTGACGGCGCGCGTCAGGTCCGGCTCCGACGACTCGAGCACGACGAGCAGCTGGTCCACGTCCACCCTCACGATCCGGTGGTCACCGGCGACGTCGTCCCTCAGGCGCGCAGCGTCCGGGCGGCGACCAGGGATCCGGCGGCGAACCCCTCGACCCGCACGACCCGTGCGCCGGGGACGCCGTCCACCGTGAGCGTCCGGTGCCCGTCGGACACGTCGGTGCTGGCCCGCGGCCGGTCGTCGACGTGGACGTCGAGCCGGTCCGCGCCGACCACGTCGACCTCGAGCGTGAGCGTGCCGCCGGCGAGGGACGCTGCGACGTCCAGCCGGCGACGGGGCAGGCCGGCGAGGATCTCCGCGGCGTGCTCCATCAGGTCGGGGTTGCCCTCCAGCACGTCGCGGCGGGTCATCTCGTGCCGCTCGTCCGGCGTGATGCCCAGGTCCTCCACCGGCGTCCCCGCCAGCGCCCCGACCCGCAGCGTGCGGCGCATCGACACGCGCATGTCCGCCTGCTTCGGCAGCGCGACGTACGGGCTCTCCGGGTTCGGCGCCGGCAGGTCGAGCAACTGCTTGAGCAGTCCGTGGGTCCACACGTTCGCCCCGCCGGCGCCGGTGTTGTCGTCCACCCCGAGGACCGGCCCGATCCCGTGGTCCTGGAAGCCCGCGGCGAAGATGTCGGTCGCCGAGTAGCAGCGGGCGTCGGTGACCAGCACCACCGGCCCGAAGTAGCGCTGCCCGATCGCGTTGGCACCGGCCTCGGGCGTGATCGGGAACCCCGCGGAGAAGATCGAGCCGGTCTGCACCGCCTGCTCCATGGAACGGACCCACGGCCCCAGGTCGATGCCGATGGGGTTGGTCGCGTGCTGGCGGGTGATCGCGAGGTTCAGCGGCGTGCAGATGAACTGCACCGGCTCGGGGGCGATCCGCCGCGGGGTGAGGGTCTGCAGGGTGAACTCGCTGGCGAAGATGTGCCCGCCGCCGTTGCCGCGCACGTCCAGGATCAGCCCCTCCTGCGGCAGCAGCTCCACCAGGCGCACGAACTCGGCGACGAAGGCGTCCGGGTCCGGGACGTTGAACCGGAAGACGCGCAGGTGGCCGAAGGTGCCGGAGCCGGTGACGACGCTGCGGGCCTTGAAGACCAGCGGCATGGACGTCGGGACGTCGCTCCCGGGCGCGGCCGGCTCGGTCGACAGGTCGACGCCCTCGGCACCGAACTGCTGCTCGACCGCCCGGGGGGCGTAGAGCAGCGCCTGCGCGCGGCCGACCTCGTCGGTGAGCAGGTCCAGGCCCAGGGACGCGGCGGCCGGGGTGACGGCGTCGGCGTCGGCCATCGGCGGGACGTTGGGGGCCACCAGCCACGGCACCCGCAGTTCGCGGCGCCCGCCGCCGGCGTCGAGGTAGGTGACGGTGACCCACTCCTCGTCCGGCGGCAGGTGCAGCTTCAGCGGCCGGATGGTCAGCGACTCGATGCCGCGGGCCAGGCGCGCGGCGCGGTTGCTGCCGGCGAAGCGGTCGGCGGCGACCGCCACCGCCCGCTCGATCGGGACGCCGTTCCAGTGGAGGACCTCCACGCCGACCCGGAAGGTCGGGTCGCTGATCCCCGCCGCCAGCTTGCTGACGACGTACTGCCGCCGCGTCCCGTCGACGCACCGCTCGACCTGGAAGGGCAGGTAGGCGATCTGGCCGGTGAAGGGCGCCGGCAGCAGGTAGTTGGTGTGCAGGTCGCGGACCGAGTGGAAGACCTCCGTGAGCTCGGCGTGGAAGACCCGTTCGGGATCCATCGTGGCGTCCGTCTGCTGCCCCAGCCGCGCCCGCAGCAGGCGCAACCGCTGCACCGGGTCCACCGCGTGCATCGCCGACTTCAGGGGCAGGTGGACGTAGTTGTCCTCCATCAGCACCAGCGCCTGGTCGACCAGCACGACGCGCTCGGCGTGGGTCAGCGTCCCCGCCGTCGCGATGAACTCGTGCAACGGCACCGAGCCCGCCAGCGCGGCCTCGCCCGTACCGAGCTGGATGGTCAGCTCCACCGGCAGGGCGTCGTCAGCGGCCACGTCGTCCATCGCCTGTCGCGGTCGGAGGACGGCCACGCGGGAGGTCTGCGTCATGGTCGAGGTGTAGCGGCAGGGGCGTCACCGCGGCGTCACCACGACCGGGTCCCACCCGGCCGGCACGTCCCCGGTCGCGGGGTGCGCGGTGACACCGCGGTGACGGGCCGGGTGTAGGTGGTGTCGGGTGAGCACGGACGCGGGCGTCGAGGTGTCGGGACTGACGGCGGCCGACGTGGAGGCCTCCCTGGCCGAGCTCGCGGGAGCCCGCGACCGGGTCTACTACGACGCCGAGGCCGACGCCGCGGCCGCCGACGCCTACTACGGCGGGGTCGCGCTCGGGGAGTACGCCGACCTGGTGACGCGTTCGCACGCGCGCCGGCCCGCGTACAAGCCGGCGCGGGAGCTGTACCCGTGGGTGGACCTGCAGCCCTCCGGGATGCTGCGCAGCCTGTACACCGGCCACGAGTGGGAGCCGGAGGCGCTGATCCGCGCCGATCTGGCCATCGCCGGGGCCCGCGCCCGGGAGCTGGCCACGCGGCTCGCCGAACTGGGCACGCCGGCCGACGCCACGACGCATGCGGAGGTGGCGGCCGCGGTGGAGGCGGCGTTGCCGTTCAACTGCGAGCACGTGGTCCCGCAGAGCTGGTTCGCCAAGCGGGAGCCGATGCGCGGCGACCTGCACCACCTGTTCGCCTGCGAGGCCCGCTGCAACAGCTTCCGCGGCAACACCCCGTTCGCCGAGTTCGCGGACTTCCCCGAGCCCACCACGCCGAGCGCGCCGCCGCGGGCGGTGCGGGACGAGTGCGGCAAGAGCGAGGCCGGCGGGTTCGAGCCGGCGCACGGCAAGGGCGCGGCCGCGCGGGCCGTCTTCTACTTCCTGCTCCGCTATCCCGGGGAGGTCGAGCCCGGCGAGATGCCACTGCCGCGGCGGCGGGTGCTGCTGGCCTGGCACGAGGAGGAGCCGGTCACCGAGTGGGAGCGGCACCGCAACGCCGCCGTCTTCGACCGCCAGGGCAACCGCAACCCCTTCATCGACCGTCCCGCGCTGGCCCGGGACCTGCTGGTCACGATCGCGCTGGCCGGAGGCGGGTGAGCCCCAGGACCCGGGCGGAGGACCAGCGGCGGCCGCGGTGCCGGGCGCGTGGTCACGGCCTCCCGGGATCCGGGGCGGCCGACGCGACCAGCGGGCCGGCCGGGCCGGCTCGCAGCGCGATCACCCTCCGCCGGTGGGCGCGTAGGTCTTGCCACCGACCGAGTTCAGGACGGTCTGCGCCTGCCGGTCGACGAGCCCGGTGAACAGCTGCTGGCTGCCACCGAAGACGACCGCCCAGGCGATGATCTGCGGTGTCGTGTCCAGCGCCGTCAGCCCGGGGACGAACCCACCCCGCATGAGGAGCAGGCCGAGGAAGGCCGTCAGGGCCCCCGTGGGGAGCTTGAGGGCGATCAGCGCCACGGGCACGCCGAACGGCGTCGAGGACCCTCGGAGCCGGCGCAGGGCGACGGCGCCCGTGACCCCGGCCGCCACCACGCCGACGATCTCGATCAGCAGGACGTCCCACGAGCTGACGGTGTCCCGGATGACGTCGTCGACGTCGCGGCCGCCGAGCGGGGTCTGCCCGGTGGGGCAGACCAGGAGCGGCACCTGGTCGGGCCCGGAGGGCTGCGGGGTGAAGCACAGCGAGATCAGCGTCGGGCGGAGTGCTCCCAGCAGCGCGACGAGACCGGCGATGACGAGCAGGAAGAGGGTCGCCACGGCGACGATGGTGCGGAAGCTCCGGATCCGCTGCTGCTCGCGCTCGGCGGCCGAACTCGCGGCCCGCGTGGCAGCGATCACGGTCTCGCGGTCCTCCTGGTCCAGTCCTCCCCCGTCGCCCCGTCCCGTGGCCCTGCGGTCCGTGACCTCGCGGGCGATCGCCTCCATGCGGACACGGCGCGGGTCGTCCACCGGGAGGTGCCGCCGGACGTGGGCCTCCAGGCTCGGCACCTCCCCGCACACGTACTCCGAGGGCGCGCGACGCAGCAGGTCGACCTCCGCGGCAGAGAGGTTGCTCGCGACCCGTCCGAGGCGGGCCCCGTTGCGCATCAGGGGGCCACCGGACCGAGCGGCCGACCGCACGGTCCGGACGTGGGCCTCGATCGCCACGGCGAGGTGACGATCGGCCTCGTCGTCGCACACCCCCCGCCGGTTCCGCGGGAGGTGGCAGATCCATCTCGACAGGGTCTCGACCTCGGTGGCCCGCGCGAGGGCCTCTTCCCGCCATGCCCGAGTGGTCAGCTCCGCGGAGAACGGCGTCCACCCGTGCGTCGGGGCCGGGCCCTCCCCGTCCTCGGGTCCCGGCCGCGGGGCGTCCCCACCCGGCGGGCCCGCCTCCGCCGACGAGCCCTGTGCCGGAGCCTCCTGCGCGGGTGCCTCCTGCGGGTCCTCCGGTCCAGGACCGGCACCGTCGCTCGGCGGGGAGCTCATCGGGGTGCCACCTCCTCGAAGCACCGACCGATGTCAGCCACCGGTCGCCGACCCTCCGGCACCGGTCGGCGGTGGAGAAGCATCCGTCTCCTCCGTCACCGGAGCGTCACCGTTCGCCGTGCAGCTGGGAGGGGTCCGGGCGCCGTTCCCCGCCGACGCGACGGCACCGCTGCTCCGAGTGGTCCGTCCTCACGGCGGGTCGTTGAGGAAGCGGAACTGCAGCCGCACCGAGTCGTCCAGGGGCACCATCAGCGTGGAGTTGCTCGCGTCCCACGTCTCGGGGACGAGGAACACCCGGTCCTCGCCCTGGATCAGCAGCCGCAGGTCCCGGTACCGGTAGCGGAACGTCTGCCCCTCGCCCGGATCCAGCGCCGTCTCGCGGACGCCGCTGGAGGACAGGTGCAGCCGCTCGGTGGTGTCGAGGATGACGGCCGGGAGGCGGTCCATGTGCCGCGCCACCTCACGCGCCGCGCCCCGTCCGGACCACTCCGCGAAGGTCGCCGTCGCCCAGAAGACGCTGATCACCAGGAGCACGGACAGGACGACGGTCACCAGCCCCGACGGCGCCCTCCCCGGCTCCAACATCCGCGTGATCCGCCGTCCGTAGAGCGCGAGTCCGGTGCCGGCCGCCATGAGCAGCGGCGTGACGAGCGTGTAGTACGCCCAGTCACCGAACAGCGGGAAGGCGAGGAGGAGCAGCACGCCCACGAGCAGGACGGCGTCTCCGGTGACGACGGCGGCGCGTGCTCTCCGACTCCCCCGGTCCACGCGGTCCTGCCCGCGCGCGGCCACCTTCGGGTCGGCGTCCTTCGCTTCTGCGAGGGCGGCCTGCACGCGACGGTGCACCCGCTCGTGGACGACCGCGACGAGGACGGCCAGGAGCGCCAGGACCAGCAGCGGGGTCAGCAGCGGCTCCGGGCTGCGCATCACGTAGTCCTGCGTGCTGAGCCCGATCGTGTCGACGTCGACGCCGAAGTACAGGTACCGCGCCCGTGAGGAGGCGTAGCCGAAGTAGAAGAGCAGCGCGGTGAGGACGCTGAGCGGCGCGACGACCTGCGCGACCGACCCCGCGACCTGCCCGAGCCGGCCGAGGGACGAGGCCGGATCAGGGGACGGGGTGGTCATTCCGGCGGCTCGGGCGGCTCGAGCCTGATGTCCTGGTCGTCCCCATCGATGCTGAGGGCGAGTGCCGTGCAGGGTGGATCCAGGTCCGCCGGACAGTGCAGGCGACCGCTCAGCCGGAGGAGCGCCGAGTCCAGTTCCGGGGCCGGCTCTGCCGGCTCTGCCGGCTCTGCCGGCTCGTCAACTACTGGGGCGTCGTAGCGGACGGCGACGAGGCACGTCTCCCGATCGTTCGGGTCCGTGTTCTCGGGGGTGAAGACGAACCCCTCGCACAGCGGGCCTCCTGTGTTCGAGCACCCGCCCTCCTTCACGGTGAACGACTCGTCGGTGACGACCGGAGTGCCGGCCTGGATCTGGACGCCGGGCGGGAGTTGCGTGCCCAGGTAGCTCACGGGCACACAGAGATCCGACGTGCCGTTCTCCTCCGTGCCGTCCTCCTCCGGCTGGCCCCCGATCGGCAGTCCGACCGTCCGGGCCTCTGGCTCCTCCTCCGCCGGCGACTCCGGGGCCTCCGGACCCGTCTGCTCGGGGGGAGGCGGAGGCGCTGCCGGCTCAGGTGGGGGTTCAGCCGGCGGAGGCGGCGGAGGCGGCGGAGGCGGCGGCGGAGGCGACGGCGGAGGCGACGGCGACGACAGCGGGGGTGATGACGGAGTGGTCGTCTGGGGAGCCGGAGGCGCCGACGAGCCCGGCTCGGTCGGCTGCTGCGGGGAGTCCGGCGCCGGAGCACCCGGTCCGGTCGGCGACTCCCCCGGTGTCTCCGGCTCGGGGGTGTCCGGGCCGGGGGTGTCCGGGTCGGCTGTGGGTTCGGACGGAGGTGATCCCGGATCGGTCGGTGTCGGCGCGGTCGTCGGAGCCGGCGCGGATGACGTCGTCGTGGCCGGAGCGGCACCCGGGTCGCCGTCGTCCCCGCCACCGCCGCAACCGGCGACGGCCACCAGCACCGCCGCGGCCATGCACACGATCCCTCTACGCGACTTCGACATGCGATCACCCCGGCCGTGGCCGCCGCAGTCGCGGCCGGGCGCCGGCACGGCGACCCGACGCCTCGGGGCGTGCTGATGCCGCGTGCATCGACGACCCCAGCTGCAGGGGGACGCGTCTGTCCCCCGAGAGCACCGGCACCTGATCCACCAGCGCGTCAGGCTCGGCGTGGGTCAACGTCCCCGTCGCCGCGACGAACCCACGCGACGGGACCGAACTCGCCTGCGCGCCCTCGCCCGCACCGACCGGGAAGGCCGGCTCGACCGGGAGAGAGTCCTCAGCGGCCAGGTCGGTCGTCGCCCGTCGCAGTCTGAGAGCTCCCACCCGAGAGGTCAGCGGCATGGGTCGAGGTGTAGCGGCAGGGGCGTCACCACCGCGTCACCACGCCCCAGCCGCAGGAGCGGAACCGGGGGGTGTTCCTCGGCCCGCGACCGGCGGGGGGCAGCGCGGGAGGGGCCTCACGTGCTCGCCGGGCGCCTGACCCGCGAGGTCAGGGCTCGTCAAGGCTGACTCAGTGAAGCATCCCGACCACAGAGCCCTGACCTGCGGTACTGCTCCTCAAGATCACTTTCGACAACTCCCCGCCCGCCGGGCGTCCCGGAGTGCTCATGGGTTTTCTCGAGGGCAGGGGGGCGCGGCTGACCGCGCGATTGTCCGAGGCTGAACGACGACGACAGGTCCTGGGCTGCTTCGCGCGCTACTTCGGTCCCCAGGCCGCACATCCCACGCGGTATGTGGAGCGTGACTGGATGGCCGAGGAGTTCACCCGCGGCTGCTACGGCGCCCACTTCACGACCGGGGTCTGGACGTCCTACGGCGAGGCGTGGCGCGCGCCGGTGGGCCGCATCCACTGGGCGGGCGCTGAGTGTGCGCCCGAATGGAACGGCTACATGGAAGGCGCGGTGCGCAGCGGGGAAGCGGTGAGCGCCCGCCTGCTCCGGTGGCCAGACCGTGTTCGGTGACCACGGATGGTCATGAGGCGGGCCGGATCCGGCCGCCCGACGCCCCGGGTCCCCGGAACCGTCGTCGTGAGCTAGCCGCACGGTGCTGCACATCCTGCCTGGCAGGCGCGAGGCTCCTGTTCTGCGCCGTCGCGAGCCCGGCCTCGTGCGGACGAGGGCGGCACGGGGCCGTCAGCACAACCACTGGCGCAGCTCAAGCCGGCGCGGTCACCAGCAAGGGGGTGCGGCCTGCCGCGGCGGGGCGGACAGGGGGCACCCCCAGGTGGGCACCCAGCCCGTGACATTGACGTGATGCCGCCGTGACGCATGGGGCGAAGAGTCGTCGGTGGGCGACGGCGTCGCCGTTGGCGATCGCCTCACGACCACGGGCAGTGATCCGGCGCGGCAGCAGAGCCTCGCACAGTCCAGGGCGACCGACAGTCGCGATGACAATCCACACAGCGGCACCGCCGCTCGAACAAGCAGCATGGAGGACCGATGACCTCGGGCACCTCGGGCAGTTGTGTCGATGTCCCAGCGGCTGACACCCCCAGCGCCGATGTCCCCGCTGCCAACGTGCTGGCGGTGCCGTCGGCGCCGACAGGGCTGCGCGCGATCGCCAGTCCTGCGAGCGTTCGCCTCACGTGGTCGGACGACGACGGTGCCGCCCAGGTGACCAGCCACGTCGTCGTCGGGTCTGACGGCCAGATCCGCCCGGCGGGACCTGACGGACGGATCGACGTGACCGGCCTGGTCAACGGCCAGAGTTATTCCTTCACCGTCACCGCGGTGAACGGCGCCGGGGCCGGCCCGTCGTCGTCGCCCTCCGTTCCCGTCACGCCTCAGGCGCCGACCCTCGGGAACCGGTGGGCACTGACGACTCCCATGCCGACCGATCGCGAACAGGCGACCAGCGTGCGGCTGCACGACGGCCGGGTGCTCGTCGTCGGCGGAGTCGCCCCGGGCGCGAGCGGCTCGGGCCTGTCGGTCTGCGAGGTCTACGACACGGTGACGTCTACCTGGACGTCGGTGGAGGCCATCGGCGCCGTTGCGTCCCACTTCGGGCTCACGTTGCTTCCCGATGGCCGGGTGTTGCGTACCGGCGGGTTCACTGCATCGTCCACACCGTTGGCGACCACGGAACTCTTCTCGCCTACGACCGGTCAGTGGACGCCGACCGTCGCGATGGGCACCGCCCGGTACGGGCACACAGCCGTGCTGCTCGCCGACGGCCGGGTTCTCGTCGCCGGCGGTGTCACGAGCACGTCGACCGGGTTGGCCACACTCGCCTCCGCCGAGCTCTACGACCCGGCAACCGGTCAGTGGTCGACGACCGGCTCACTGGCCACAGCCCGCACCAAGCACAGCGCCATCCGGCTCCTCGACGGCCGCGTCCTCGCCGTCGGCGGAGACGCCGGGCAAGACGGATTCACCAGCGCCGAGCTGTACGACCCCACTACGGGCTCCTGGACGACCACCGGTCCGATGAGCGACGGACGATCGGACGACGACGTGTGCTGCCCCGGCATCGCACGGCTGCCCAGCGGTGACGTCCTGATCGCCGGCGGCTCCAGCCCAGCGGGCGCACCGAGCAGCGTGCTGAGCAGCGCCGAGGTGTACCGGGTGGCCACCGGGACATGGACAGCGACCGGGAACCTGGTCTTCGGCCGAGACAGCGGATTCGACCTGGTGCCGCTACTCGACGGCAGGATCCTCATCGCTGGTGGACGCGACGACTGGGGCGCAGTGGCCTACGCCGAGCTCTACGACGAAGTGACGGGCACGTGGACCCGGACCAACGACATGCGCGTCGCCCGCAGGTCTCCTGCGACGGCCCTGCTCGCCGACGGACGCGTCCTGCTCGCTGGTGGAGGGGCGATGGAGCCACCGTCGGCTCCTCCCGGGTCGGCGGAGACGTTCAGTCCCACCTGAGACGTGCGGGCCCACGACGATTTGCGCCCCGTCCGGCGTGGGTGGACGGAGCGGCGGCGAGAAGTGCCCTGCAGGGCAACAGATGAGGATGCCCGGCACGCGTAGGTCGGTCAGTGGCAACAGCCGGTGCACGTCCTCGCGGTCGGCGTCAGCACACTGCCCTGTCAGCGCGGGGATGCGCTCGCGGTTGAGAAGGGGATCATTCCGACACGAGGTCTAGAGGACGGTGCGAGAGTAGGTCGTGGGGTCCTGTTCCGTCGTGACGGGCCGCCGCAGGCTGCGGCGCATGTCCTTGCCGGCGTCTTCCCCGCCGCCGCGGCTGATCAGTGACGAGCTGTGGGCACTGGGCGAGCCGCTGATCCCGCCCCGGCCGCCGGCGGTGCACGGCCGCACCGGCCGGCCCCGGGCCTCCGATCGGGACGTGCTCGAGGGCATCGCGTTCGTGCTCACCACCGGCATCGGCTGGGCCGAGCTCCCTGCCGAGCTCGGCTATGGCTTGGGCTGGACCTGCTGGCGCCGGATGCACGAGTGGGCCGAGGCCGGCGTCTTCGACCGGCTGCACCAGGCGGTGCTCGACCGGCTCGGTGAGCAGGACCGGCTGGACTGGTCGCGGGCCAGCCCGGACTCGGTCAGCCTCCGGGCGAAAAGGGGGTGCGCTGACCGGGCCCAACCCCACCGACCGGTGCAAGGCCGGCAGCAAGTACCACCTGCTCGTCGACCCGCTGGGCTGCCGCTCAACGTGCTGGTCTCGGCCGCGAACCGGCACGACAGCCTCTTCGTCGAACCGATCCTCGACGGCATGCCGGCGATCCACCGCGGCGACCGCGGCCACCCACGGCGGCGGCCGGTCAAGCTGCACGGCGACAAGGGCTACGACAACCCGCGCGTACGCCGCTACCTGCGCCGCCGCGGCATCGCCGCCCGCATCGGCCGGGACCCCAGAGCCCGACTCGGCCGGCACCGCTGGGTCGTAGAACGCGCCCTCGGCTGGCTGCTGTCCAACAAACGCCTGGCCCTGCGTCACGACCGCACCGCCGTCAGCATCACCGTCCTGGCCCGGCTCGCAGTCACGCTCATCTGCGCCCGACGCCTCCCGACGAACCAATGCAACGACTTCTAAGCCCGTATGCCTGCCGTGAGCAGTTGCCAGGGGCTCGCAGCGAGCGACCGCCCTGTGCCCCTGAGCGGCCCACCAAGGGACACGGCCCACGAGATCGGTCGGGGCCGACGTCTCGCCTGAACCGCCGGGAGGGCCGCGGGACTCTAGTCGGCCGTCACCGCCCTGAGGATCATGGCAGTGGTCGGAGCAGCCTCACGGAGGGGGACCTGCGATGACCGAGACCAGCGAGGTCATGGACCGCTACCTTGACGCACTGCGGAACGGCAGGGATTTCGCCCAGTCCTTCGCCCCGGACGTCGTTTGGACGACCATGGAGACCGGCGTGCAGATCCGAGGTCGGGAGGCCGTCCGCGAACACATCGTCGCGATGCACACCCGGTCCTTCGACGCCCACCCAGAGTTGGTCAGCCTCCTGACCGGCGAGGGTGCGGCGATGCTCGAGGCCGTCTTCATCGGTCGGCAGGTCGACACGTGGGAGGGCGTGCCGGCCAGCGGCCGCGATGTCCGGTTCCCCTATGCCATGGCCTACGACATCGCGGGCGGGTTCATCACCGCGCTGCGCGCCTACTTCCCGATGGCCGCGCTGCGCGCGCAGCTCGTCCGGGCCGAGGCGCCCGGCAGCGCGCCGGCGCCTGTGTGAGGGACAGGTCGCATCGAGCGGCCGGCGCCGTTGCTCGCGCAGAGCAGTGACCGCCTCGTCGCCGCAGGGGACCATCGCGAGCGCGGCCCTGCCGCGTAGCCCGGAGCGGCCCAGACATCCCACCAGGACACGCCGTCGGTCCAGGACAGCCACACTGTGAGCCGTCCCGTCCGCACGCCATGTGTCTCTGGAGCCGCCTTCAGGGACACCAGCGCTCGCGGTGCTCGGATCGTTCAGCCCTCGACCGCGTCCTGCGGTACCGGTATGACCCGACGTGACGAGGTCCCGGGTCCCCTAGGGCACGGCGACGTGGGGCTGCCCGCGGCCGAGCCGACGGGGGAACGCCGCCCAGTGGTTTGTTGGTCGTCGGCCGGGGCTCGGGTCGCCTGCCAGCCCGCTGACCTGCGGTGTTGCTCCCCCGATTGGACTCGAACCAATAACCCTGCGATTAACAGTCGCATGCTCTGCCAATTGAGCTACGGGGGATGGGCGGGTGCGACCCGCGCGCCTCACGAATGTACCTCACGCCCTCCGGCGCCCTGCGCAGGCCCTCCGGATCGCGGACGATCGCGTCCCCCCGTAGCGTGATCACGAAGCCTGTCCGCCCCGCGACCCCGGAGGTCCCCGTGGCCAAGTTCTCCTTCCTCCTCGGCTTCGGCGCCGGATACGTGCTCGGCGCCCGGGCCGGCCGCGAGCGCTACGAGCAGATCCGCGGGCTGTGGTCCGACGCCAAGGACAACCCCCAGCTGCAGGGCCTGGCCGGCATGGCGCAGGCCCGCGCCGACGACGTCGTCAGCTCGGTGAAGGCCAGGATGGGCCGGGACACCGGCTCCAACGGCGCGTCCCCGCGCAGCACCGGCACCACGACGACGCCGCCGACCACGGCCACCGAGTCGCCCGACCTGACCGCGCTGCCGGTCGACCCGCCGCCGGTCGGCTGAGACCACCGGCCGCGGAGCAGCCGACCTCAGCCCGGCTGCTCCGCGGCCAGCGCCTCCTCGAGCTTGCGGCGGGCCACCTCGCGCGCCTCCGGGTCGCTGCGGTCGGCGTCGTCGTCGAACACGACGGTCCACTCCCGCGCCGCCTGACCGGGCACCCGGCGCGCCACCAGCACCACCCCGCCGCCGTTCGGCAGCGGCGAGCGGCGGCTGGCCACCACCGTCTGGTCCACCCGGCGGCGCACTACGGCGGGCAGGTCGCCGGCGTCGCTCAGCGCGTGCCGCTGCGCGGGCTCACGCGCCTGCACGCCGGGCTCCACCTCGGTCAGCGCGCTGACGGTGAAGCTGCCACCGCCGTCGTTGGTGGCCGCCCAGCGGGCCGAGCCGACCTCGTGCCAGCGCAGCACACCGACGTCGCCGGCCGCGTCCAGCGGCAGGTCCGCGGGGACGACGCGCAGCCCGCGGCTGGTGGCCACCAGCCAGCCCTGCCCGCGGACCAGCGCGCCCCAGGCCAGCACCCGCTCGTCGGGGTCGGCCGAGGCCTGCACGACGGCGCGCACCGGCTCCGGTGGGCGGGTGAACCGGCGGCGCAGGGCGGAGGCGAGGCTCACGCGAGCCCGCCGATCGCCCGCTGCCGCAGCGAGATGGCCTCCTGCTCCAGCGCCATGAGCTTGGAGAAGGCGCGCATGTAGGCGTCACCCTCCTCGACCGGGTTCATCCGCTGCAGCCTGGCCTTGAGCGCGGTGACCTGCCGGACGATGGCCATCTCCTGCAGCCGGGCCAGCACCGCCGAGACGTAGCCGGCGTCGCCCTCCCCCACCGACCGCAGCGGCTCGACGGCGAGCGCGGTGAGCTGGGCGCGGGCGGTCTCGCGCTCGCAGTGCGCCGCCACCAGGTCCAGCCACTCCGGCCCGGTGACCTGCGCGGCCGCCGCGCCCCCGGCCTGGATCACGGCCGCGGCGACGGCGGCGTAGTCCGGGTCGGTGTAGGCCTCGGGCGGGATCGCGTCGAACGAGGGCCCGGCGATCTCGGGCACCTGCAGCGCGGCCTTCACCGCCTCCCGCTCGACGGCCAGCGCGGCGTCGTCCGGGGTGCGCTTGGGGACCCGCGGCCGCGACCGCGAGGACGCCACCTCCCCGCCGGTGATCCGGCGCACCCGCTCGAGCACCTCGCCCTCGTCGGTGTCGCCGATCAGCCCGGCCAGCCGGCGGGCGTAGGCCGGGCGCAGCGCGTGGTCCTTGACCTGGGCGATCAGCGGCGCCGTCCGGTCCAGCGCGGCGACCCGACCCTCGACGGTGTCCAGGTCGTACTCGGCGAGCGTCGTCCGCAGGACGAACTCGATCAGCGGGGTCCGCCGGGCCACGAGGTCCCGGACGGCGGCGTCGCCGTGCGCCTGGCGCAGCTCGCAGGGGTCGCGCCCGTCGGGCTCGACGGCCACGAACGTCTGCGCGACGAAGCGCTGGTCCTCCTTGAACGTCTTGAGCGCGGCGGCCTGGCCCGCGGCGTCGCCGTCGAAGGTGTAGACGACCTCCCCGCGGAACTCGTCCTGGTCCATGAGCAGCCGGCGCAGCACGCCGATGTGCTCGGGGCCGAACGCGGTGCCGCAGGACGCCACCGCCGTCGTCACCCCGGCCAGGTGGCAGGCCATGACGTCGGTGTAGCCCTCGACGACGACGGCCTGGTGCTTCTTCGCGATGTCCCGCTTGGCCCGGTCGATGCCGTAGAGGACGCTGCTCTTCTTGTACAGCGGCGTCTCGGGGGTGTTGAGGTACTTGGGGCCGGGGTCGTCGTCCATGAGCTTGCGGGCGCCGAAGCCGATGACGTCGCCGGTGATGTCGCGGATGGGCCAGACCAGGCGGCGGTGGAACCGGTCGATGAGCGTGCCGCGCGAGGACTCCTTGGCCAGCCCCGCCGTCACCAGCTCCTGCTGGCTGTAGCCCTTCGCGCGCAGGTGCCGGGTCAGCGCGTCCCACCCGCCGGGGGCGTACCCGCAGCCGAAGTCGACGGCGACCTGCCGGTCGAAGGCGCGGTCGGCGAGGAACTGCCGGGCGGGCGACGCCTCGGGGCTGCGCAGCTGCTCGGCGTAGAAGTTGGCCGCCTCGGTGTTCGCGGCGACCAGCCGGGCGCGCTGCCCGGCCTGCGCCCGGTCCGGCGCCCCGGTGGGCCGGCCGCCGTCGTCCTCGTAGGTCAGGTCGATGTTGGCGCGGGCGGCCAGCCGCTCGACCGCCTCGGTGAAGCTCAGGTGGTCGATCTGCTGGACGAAGCTGATGACGTCGCCCCCGGCCCCGCAGCCGAAACAGTGGTAGAGGTTCCTCGAGGGGGTGACGTGGAACGACGGCGACTTCTCGTCGTGGAACGGGCACAGGCCCTTGAGGCTGCCGCCCCCGGCGCGCTTGAGCTGCAGGTGCTCGCCGACCACCTCGTCGATCCGGCTGCGCTCGCGCACCAGCGCGATGTCCGCCGCTCGGATGCGTCCCCGGCCGGCCATGGGCCTCCTCCGTCGTGCTGCTGCCGGGACGCCCGTGCGCGTCCCGCACCGATCATCCCCCGTCGCGACGACGGCGAGTGGTGGCCCTCGCCCGCTGTGGGCTCAGCCGCTGCCCGCGGCCGCGGCGCCGCCGGCGGCGACGGCGACCACCGCCGCGCCGTAGGTGCGCCGCTGCAGCACCAGGACCAGCCACAGCAGCAGGACCTGGACGTCGAGCGGCAGGTCGTCGTCCGCGGTCAGCGTCGGCCGGGGTGACCAGCCGCCGGTGGAGCCGCTCCCGGCCACCACCCGCTCCCCCACCGCGAACCGGTAGGTGCCCCGCCACCACGACGCCGGGACGACGTCGACCGCGGTGCCGTCGGCGTCGACCCGCCAGGTGCCGCGCCACACCGACACCTGCCGAGCGGTGAAGCGGGCGGCGTCCGCGGGCTCGGCCGCCCACCGGCCGGCGAGCACCCCGCCCCTGCGCCGGCCGAGGACCCACTCGCGGTCCCCGACGACGGCGGTGGCGGCCTCCTTCCAGCCGCTGACGCGGAGCCGGGCGACGGCGCCGTCGCGCAGGACGGGCACCTCGCCCTTCGCCGTCCCGCGCTCCCCCGCCCTCCCCGGCTCCAGCATGCGCCCTCCTCAGCCGATGCCCGGCGCGCCGGCGACGCTCTCCCCGGTCACGCGGTAGAGCAGGTAGGCGGCGGTCTCGCGGAGGATGTACCGGAACTGGGTGTTGCGGGTCTGCACGGCGGGGCCCTGCCGGGTCGGCGAGCTCTCGGCGCTGATGCCGGCGTCCTCGGCCATCCGCTCGGCGCGCATGGCGTGCCAGGGGTCGGTGACCACGACGGCGCTGGTCCACCCGCGCTCGCCGAACGCCGTCCCGACCGCCCGCATGCTCTCCAGCGTGTCCACGCCCTCGGGCACCGCGAGCAGCGACTCCTCGGGGATGCCCTGGCCCAGCAGGTAGTCGCGCCCGGCCTCGGCCTCGGTGAACTGGTCGCCGGCCGCCTTGCCGCCGACGGTGACGACGACCGGCGCGACGCCGTCCTCCCACAGCGACAGCGCGTGCTCGAGCCGGGCCTCGAAGATCGACGACGGGACGCCGTTGTACTGAGCCGAGCCCAGCACGACGATCGCGTCCGAGGCCGGCCGCGCGTCCTGCCGCGCGGTCCACCAGATGGCGGCGGCGGTGGAGGCGACCAGCAGCAGGGCGGCGAGCACGACGGCGCCGAACACCCGTGTCACCAGTGCCCCGACCCGCGTCACCGGTCGAGGATGACACGGGCCGTGCGCCGGGTGTGGTTGGTGGGACGGGCGTGCCGCGCCGCCGTCAGGACCCGGCGCGCTCCCCGCCGAGCGCCGCCCGGCCGGCCTCCAGCCGGGCCACCGGCACCCGGAACGGCGAGCAGGACACGTAGTCCAGGCCGACCTCGTGGAAGAAGTGCACCGAGTCGGGGTCGCCGCCGTGCTCGCCGCAGACGCCGAGCTTGAGGTCCGGCCGCGCCGCGCGGCCGCCCTGCACGCCGACCTCCACCAGCCGGCCCACGCCGGGGCGGTCCAGCGACTCGAACGGGGAGACGCCGAAGATGCCCTTGTCCAGGTAGGCGTGGAAGAACGCCGCCTCGACGTCGTCGCGGGAGAAGCCCCAGGTCATCTGGGTGAGGTCGTTGGTGCCGAAGGAGAAGAACTCGGCCGACTGCGCGATCTCCTCCGCGGTCAGCGCCGCCCGGGGGACCTCGATCATCGTGCCGATGAGGACGTCGAGGTCGACGCCGCACTCCTCGAACACCGCGGCGAGCACCTGCTCGGACTCCTCGCGGATCGCCTCGAGCTCCTGCACCGCGCCGACCAGCGGGATCATGATCTCCGGCCGCGGGTCCCCGCCGGCCGACTTGCGCTCGCACGCGGCCTCGGCGATGGCCCGCACCTGCATGGCGAACAGCCCCGGCACGACCAGGCCCAGCCGGACGCCGCGCAGCCCGAGCATCGGGTTCTGCTCGTGCAGCCGGCGGACGGCGGCCAGCAGCCGCAGGTTGGCCTCGTCGGGGTGCCCCTGCGCCTCGGCGACGGCCACCCGCACCGAGAGGTCGGTGAGGTCGGGCAGGAACTCGTGCAGCGGCGGGTCGAGCAGCCGCACGGTCACCGGCAGCCCGTCCATCGCCTCGAAGATCTCGACGAAGTCGTGCTTCTGCAGCGGCGCCAGCGCGTCGAGCGCCGCCTGCTTGTCCTCGTCGGTCTCGGCGAGGATCAGCTTCTCCACCAGCTGCCGGCGGTCGCCGAGGAACATGTGCTCGGTCCGGCACAGGCCGATGCCGCGGGCGCCGAAGCGGCGGGCGCGGGCGGAGTCCTCGGGGGTGTCGGCGTTGGTCCGCACGTCCAGCCGCCGCACCTCGTCGGCGTGGGTGAGGATCCGGTGCACGCTGCGCACGAGGTCGTCGGCCTCGGGCGAGTCCGGGCCGATCTCGCCCTCGAAGTAGCGGACGACGGCGGAGTCCTCCACCGGCACCTCGCCGAGCCACACGCGGCCGGTGGAGCCGTCGATGGAGATGAGGTCGCCCTCCTCGACGGTGACGCCGCCGGGCGCGGTGAACCGCCGGTTCGCGGTGTCGACCTGCAGCTCCTCGGCGCCGCACACGCACGTCTTGCCCATCCCGCGGGCGACGACGGCCGCGTGCGAGGTCTTGCCGCCGCGGCTGGTGAGCACGCCCTCGGCGGCGATCATCCCGGCGAGGTCGTCGGGGTTGGTCTCGCGCCGGACGAGGACGACCTTCTCCCCCCGGTCGGCCCACTGGACGGCGGTCTCGGAGGAGAACACCGCCTTGCCGACCGCCGCACCCGGCGAGGCGTTCATGCCCTGGGTCAGCCGGGTGGCGTCCCCCCCGGAGACGAACCGCGGGAACATCAGCTGGGCGAGCTGGTCGCCGGTGACCCGCCGGACCGCCTCGTCCATGTCGATGAGGCCCTCGTCCACCAGCTGGGTGGCGATGACGAACGCGGCCGCGGCGGTGCGCTTGCCCACCCGGGTCTGCAGCATCCACAGCTTGCCGCGCTCGACGGTGAACTCGATGTCGCACAGGTCGCGGTAGTGCGACTCCAGGCGGGCCATCGTCTGCATGAGCTCGTCGTAGGCGCCGCGGTCGATGCGCTCGAGCTCGGTCAGCGGCACGGTGTTGCGGATGCCGGCGACGACGTCCTCGCCCTGCGCGTTCTGCAGGTAGTCGCCGTACACGCCCTGCGCGCCGCTGCCCGGGTCGCGGGTGAAGGCGACGCCGGTACCCGAGTCGGCGCCGAGGTTGCCGAACACCATCGAGCAGACGTTGACCGCCGTCCCCGCGTCGCCGGGGATGCGCTCGCGGCGGCGGTAGAGGATCGCGCGCGGGCTGTTCCACGAGTCGAAGACGGCGTTGATCGCCAGGTCCATCTGCTCGCGCGGGTCCTGCGGGAAGTCCCGGCCGGTGTGCTCGCGGACGATGGCCTTGAACCGGCCGACGACGTCGCGCAGGTGCTCGGCGTCGAGGTCCAGGTCCAGGTCGGTGCCCTGCTCGCGCTTGGCCTCGTCGAGGGCGTCCTCGAAGTGCTCGCCGTCGATGTCGAGGACCGTCTTGCCGAACATCTGGATCAGCCGGCGGTAGGAGTCCCAGGCGAAGCGCTCGCTGCCGGACTGGGCGGCCAGCCCCTGCACCGACTCGTCGTTGAGGCCGACGTTGAGGACGGTCTCCATCATCCCGGGCATCGAGGCCGCGGCCCCCGACCGGACCGAGACCAGGAGCGGGTCCGCGGGGTCGCCGAGGGTCTTGCCCATCGCCTTCTCCAGCGCCGTCAGGTGCTCGGTCACCTGGTCGGCGAGGTCGGGCGGGGTGCTGCCGTGCTCGAGGTAGTGGCGGCAGGCGTCGGTGGTGATGGTGAACCCGGGCGGCACGGGCAGCCCGAGGTTGGTCATCTCGGCGAGGTTCGCGCCCTTGCCGCCGAGCAGGTCCTTCTGGTCCTTGTTGCCCTCGCTGAAGTCGTAGACCCAGGTGGTCGTGCTCGTGACGCTGCCCACCGTGCACCTCCGCGCTCGTCTCGCCGGCCGCCCGTCCGCTGCCGGGGCGGCGTCGCGGGGTCCCCGTCGGCCGCTCCGGCGAGCGCGGCCCCGGGTCCCCGGTGGGGGGTAGACGTCTCATACGTCCACCCGGAGCCAGGCAGCGATCGTCACTCACCGGACGGGGACACGCCAGCCCGTGTCTCGTCGTGGGACACGGAGGTGAGCGGCCTCACGCAGCGGACGGCCGGCCCGGCGGGAGAGGGGGCCGGGCCGGCCGGGGGTCAGGCGGCGGGAGTCAGGAGACGAGGACGAAGCCGAGGACCGCGAACAGGAGCGTCAGCACGACGACGAGGGTGCCGACGTAGAGGCCGGTGCGGTTGACCGGCGACGGCGGCGGCGGGACGTAGCGCGGGAAGCCGCTGGCCAGCGCGCCGCGCTGCACCTGCGCGGCCTGCTGCGGGGTGGGCGCGAACTGCGGCTGCGGCGGCAGCTGGACCTGGCCGGGGAAGGCCACCTGCGTGGGCGCGGCCGGCTGCGGGGCCGGGGCGGCGGCGGGCGCGACACCGGCCGGCACGGCACCGGCGGGGACGGCACCGGCGGCCGCGTAGGGCGCGGCGGGGGCGTAGGGCCCGGGCTGGGCGTACGGCGCGGCGGGGGCGACGGGCGGGTGGGGCGGCTGCGTCAACGCGGTTCCTCTCGGGCTGGCCCGGTGGACCTCCAGCCGGGCGGCGCACATGGTGACAGCCCGGTGGCACTCCGAGAAGGGATCCGCTCGCGGCGCCCGCGCGCTCAGCCGGAGGTGCCGCAGACGCGCGGGCCGTCCTCCAGCACCACGGTGAGCGTGGCCTCCGTGCCGTCGTCCCGGCGGACCCGGACCTCCTGGCTGTCCTGGTCCCCGAGCCGGCCCTCCGCGACGCCGACCACCTCCGCGTCGCCGGGGTGCTCGTACCCGGCGAGGACGTCGCCGACGTCGCCGCGGTCGCGCTCGGCCTGGCACAGCAGGTCGCCGGCGGTCCCCGTGTCGCCGGCCTCGAGCGCGGCCAGGAAGACCCCGACCGCCTCGCGGGCCTGCTCCTCCCCCGTGCCCTTCACCAGCGGCAGGGCCACGACCATGGCGACGGCGAGTGCCGCCGTGCCGCCGAAGACGGCCAGCAGCAGGCCGTTGCGGCGCCGCGGGGTGCCGGTGTGCAGCGCCTCGGGGCCCTCGTCGTACAGGTACGGGCCGCTCATCCGCCGCTCGTCTCCAGCTCCGCGCCGGCCGGCGGGCGCGGGTCGTCGCGGTCGTCGAGCCAGCCCTCGGGCAGCGCCACCGGCCGGGGGCTGCTCGTGCGGCCGCGCGGGCCGCCGAGGACGGCCGTCGGGTAGGGCTGGTCGGGGATCCGGTCGAGCAGGCCGGCCAGCTCGTCCAGCGAGCTGACCATCGCCAGGGCGCGGCGGACGTCGGAGCCCACCGCGAAGCCCTTGAGGTACCAGGCGACGTGCTTGCGGAAGTCGGTGCAGCCGTGCAGCTCGCCCTGCGCCTCCGACAGCAGCTGCGCGTGCCGGACCATGACCGCGGCCACCTCGCGCAGCGTCGGCAGCGCCCGCCGGGACTCCCCGGCGAAGGCGGCGGCGAGGTCGCCGAACAGCCAGGGCCGGCCCAGGCAGCCGCGGCCGATGACGACGCCGGCGCACCCGGTCTCGCGCACCAGGCGCAGCGCGTCGTCGGCCTCCCAGACGTCGCCGTTGCCGAGCACCGGGATGTCCACGGTCTCCACCAGCCGGGCGATCGGAGCCCAGTCCGCGGTGCCGCTGTAGAGCTGGTCGGCGGTGCGCCCGTGCAGGGTGATCGCCGCAGCGCCCTCGTCCTGCGCGATCCGGCCGGCGTCGAGGTAGGTGACGTGGCCGGCGTCGATGCCGATGCGGGTCTTGACCGTCACCGGCACGTCGCGGGCGGCGCGGACGGCGGCCCGCACGATGTCGCGGAACAGCACCCGCCGCCACGGCAGCGCCGACCCGCCGCCCTTGCGGGTCACCTTGGGCACCGGGCAGCCGAAGTTCAGGTCGACGTGCGCCGGTCGGGTGCCGGCGACCTCCTCGTCGACGAGCATCTCCACCGCGCGCCCGACGGTGGCCGGGTCCACGCCGTAGAGCTGCACGGAGAAGCCGGCGGCGGCCTCCTCGGGCGTGGCCCGGATCATCCGCAGCGTCTTCTCGTTGCGCTCGACCAGCGCCCGCGTGGTGATCATCTCGCAGACGTAGAGGCCGGCCCCGAACTCGCGGCACAGCGTGCGGAACGCGGGGTTGGTGATGCCGGCCATCGGCGCGAGGACCACCGCGGGGTCCACGGTGAGCGGCCCCAGCCGCAGCGGGGCGACCGCCGGCGCCAGGGTGCTCGTCACGCCGTCCAGGGTAGGTGGCCGCGCCCGGTGGCCGGGGTCACCCGCGGGGGCGCGCTGCCGCCCGGGCCGGCGCCGGCCCGCGTTCCTCCGTCGCGCCCGTCCGCGGAGGTGCCCCGGGCACCTCCGCGGACGTGTGCGCTCAGCAGCCGGGGAGCCGGGCGGCCAGGTAGGACTCCACCTGGTCCAGGCCGATGCGCTCCTGGCCCATCGAGTCGCGCTCCCGCACGGTCACGGCGTCGTCGTCGAGGGTGTCGAAGTCGACGGTGAGGCAGAACGGCGTGCCGATCTCGTCCTGGCGGCGGTAGCGGCGGCCGATGGCGCCGGCGTCGTCGAAGTCGACGTTCCAGTTCCGGCGCAGCGTCGCGGCCAGGTCACGCGCCTTGGGCGAGAGGTCGGCGTTGCGCGACAGCGGCAGGACGGCGGCCTTGACCGGCGCCAGCCGCGGGTCCAGCCGCAGCACCGTGCGGGTGTCGACGCCGCCCTTGGCGTTGGGCGCCTCGTCCTCGGTGTAGGCCTCGACGAGGAAGGCCATCAGCGAGCGGGTGAGGCCGGCCGCCGGCTCGATGACGTACGGCGTCCAGCGGGTGTTGCTGGCCTGGTCGAAGTAGGACAGGTCCACGCCCGAGTGCTCGGTGTGCGTGGACAGGTCGAAGTCGGTGCGGTTGGCGATGCCCTCGAGCTCGCCCCACTCCGAGCCCTGGAAGCCGAAGCGGTACTCGATGTCGACGGTGCGCTTCGAGTAGTGCGACAGCTTCTCCTTCGGGTGCTCGAAGTGCCGCAGGTTGTCCGGGGAGATGCCCAGGTCGGTGTACCAGCGGGTCCGCTCGTCGATCCAGTACTGGTGCCACTCCTCGTCGCTGCCCGGCTCGACGAAGAACTCCATCTCCATCTGCTCGAACTCGCGGGTGCGGAAGATGAAGTTGCCCGGGGTGATCTCGTTGCGGAAGGACTTGCCGATCTGGCCGATGCCGAACGGCGGCTTCTTCCGCGCCGCGCCCATGACGTTGGCGAAGTTGACGAAGATGCCCTGCGCGGTCTCCGGGCGCAGGTAGTGCAGCCCCGACTCGTCCTCGACCGGGCCGAGGAAGGTCTTGAGCATCATGTTGAAGTCGCGCGGCTCGGTCCACTGGCCGGTGACACCGCAGTTGGGGCAGGTGACCTCGGTGAGGCCGTTCTCCGGGAGCCGCCCCTTCTTCGCCTCGAAGGCCTCCTCGAGGTGGTCGGCCCGGAAGCGCTTGTGGCAGTTCTGGCACTCGGTCAGCGGGTCGGTGAAGACGCCGACGTGACCGGAGGCGACCCAGGTCTGCCGCGGCAGGATCACCGAGGAGTCCAGGCCGACGATGTCGTCCCGGCTCTGCACGACGGTGCGCCACCACTGCCGCTTGATGTTCTCCTTGAGCTCGACGCCCAGGGGCCCGTAGTCCCAGGCGGAGCGGGTGCCGCCGTAGATCTCCCCCGACGGGAAGACGAACCCCCGGCGCTTGCAGAGGTTGACCACCTTGTCGAGGCGGGCGGGGTCGTGCGTGGTGTTGCTGGCGCTCACGAGCTCGGTGCTCCATCCGGCTGGCGGTCGGCGGTTGACCCGCCCACGGTAGACGCCCCGCCTGAGCGGCCCCCGGCCGCGGCGGCCGCCCTGCCTACGGGGAGGTGTAGCCGCAGACGGCCGGCCCGCCCTCGTCCACCACGGTGACGACGAACGTGGCCGGCTGGCCGCTGTCGAGGGTCACCTCGAAGGTGACCTCGTCGACGTCGTCGGCCGCCGTCGCGCCGGTGGCCGAGCCCTCGGTGATCCGGCCGCCGAGGAAGGTGTCGAAGTCGGCGAGCACCGCCTGCCCGTCGGGGAACTGGCCCTGCCCGTCGGCGCACAGGCCGTCGTAGGCCGCGGCCGCGTCGCGGTCGACCACCGACTGCACCCACGAGGCGGCGAACTCCGGGCTGCCGGGGACGTTGAGGTCCCCGCCCGCTCCTCCGCCGCCGCCTCCGGTCGGGGTGCCGGCGCCGCCGCCGAAGCCGCCCTCACCGGACGACGACCCCGGCGAGGAGGACGAGGGCGACGACGAGGACGAGGTGGACGAGGACGGGGTGGACGCCGACGTGCTCGCCGACGTCGCCGTCGTGGCCGGGCCGTCGCCGTCGTCGTCCCGGGAGAGCAGGACCGCGGCGAGCACACCGCCACCGACCAGGAGGACGGCGAGCGTGGCGAGCAGGGCGACCAGCGGGCCCCGGCTCCTCCGCGGCGGCGGCGGCGGGGCGCCGTACCCGGGTGGTCCGTAGCCGGGCGGCCCGTAGCCCGGCGGCCCGTACCCCGGCGCACCGGCGGGCGGCTGTCCGAACGGGGGCGGCTGGCCGTAGCCGGGCTGGGGCCGGCCCTGGGGCGGCGGTCCGTACGGGGGCGGGGCGTACGGCGGCTGTCCGTAGGGGGGCTGCTGCGGGGTCTGCTGCTGCGGGGTCTGCTGCTGCGGGATCTGCTGGCCGGGGGCGCCCAGCCGCAGGGTGGGGTCGCGCTGGTCGTGACCGCCGGGCACCGGACCGCCGGACACCGGCCCGGTGGGCTGGTCCGGGCGCGGCAGCGGGGGCGGCGGGGGGAGGCGCACCTCGCGGGTGCGGTCGGGCGGCGGCGTCCCGTCGTCCTGCGGCGGCTGGCTCATCGCGCCCCTCCCGGCCCGGTGTGGACTGTCCCGCGCAGGCTACGCACCCGGGACCTGCGCGGCCGGGCGCGCGCCGGGCCCGTCGGCGGGCAGGTAGGCGCCCGGCTCGTCGAGGGCGTGCACCCACACCGGCGCGCCGGCGACCTTGACCTCCGGGGCCGACAGCGCGCGGCGGTAGGCGCCCACGCCCTCCCAGCGGGTGACCAGCGCCCACAGCGTCGGGTCGTCGGCGCAGCGGCCGGCCTCCCCGCCGCGGCAGCCGGGCCGGGCGGTCAGCGCCGCGAGCAGCCCGTCGACGGCGTCGGCGAGGCGGGCCGCCTCGGTCTCGGGCACGCGCAGCCGGGTCACCGCGAACACCGGCCCATCGTGCCGCACGACCGGCGGCACGGACGCCGACGGCCGGCCCCCGCACGCTGCGGGGACCGGCCGTCGGAGGGGTGCGTCAGCCGAAGTTGCAGACCGTGAGGTCCTGGCCGACCCACACCTGCACGCTCTGGGTGGTGCCGTCGTCGAGGGTCAGCTCGAAGGTCGCGACGTCGACGGCGTTGGCCGCGTCGTACTCGATGCTGACCAGGCCGCCCTCGGCGATCGTGTGGCCGCCCAGGACCTGGCTGTAGAAGTACAGCGTCAGGTACTCGTCGGGGGCGTACTCGGTGCCGGCCGAGCCCTGCTGGGCCGCGGCCTGCAGCTCGGCGCAGGACAGGCCGTAGGCGGTGGCGTAGTCGAAGTCGTACACCGCCTGGACCCACGCGAGCGCGAGGTCGGAGGAGCCGGGGATCTGGCCGGCGTCGGCGCCGCCGGTGTCGTTGCCCATCGGGGTGCCGGTGCTGCCGCCCCCGCCGTTGCCGGGGGTGCCGGCGCCCGGCGGCACACCGACCGGGCCGCCCATGTCCATGCCCATGCCCGAGCCGGTGTCCGCACCGGTGTCGGAGCCGGTGTCGGAGCCGCCGTCCGCGCCCTCGTCGCCGTCCTCACCGCCGTCGTCGGAGGCGTCCGCCGACGTCGAGGACTCCTGCGCCGCCGGGGCGGGGGTGTCGTCGCCGCGGAGGAGGAAGAAGAGGAGCACGCCGACGCCGGCCAGCACCACGACCAGCCCGGTGATCACCCAGGGCAGGACGCTCTTCTTCTGCGGCGGCTGCCCGTAGCCGCCGGGGCCGAAGCCGGGGCCGCCGCCCGGGCCGAAGCCGCCCGGCGCGCCGTAGCCGCCGGGGGCGCCGTACTGACCGGGCGCGCCGTACTGACCGGGCTGCGCGTACTGACTCGGCGCGCCGTACTGGCCGGGGGGCTGACTCATCTGCTTCTTCCGTTCGTGGGGACGGGCGCTGGGGGCCCGAGAGCGAGAGGAAGATAGGGAGACTCCGCCGTCCCGACCACAGGTTCGCGCGCGGCAGTTCCGCGGCCGGGTCACGCGCCGGTCACGGTCCGCCGCCCGGCGTCCGCCCCGTCCCTCCGGCCGACGAGCCACGGCCGAGACGCTGGTCGGGTCGCGGACCCGTCCCTAGACTCCGCCGTCGACCCGCACCCGGCCCCGGCTCCGACGAGCGCCCCGGGCTGCGGCACACGGAGGATCACCGGTGGAGTTGCAACAGTTCGGCCCCTACCGCATCGAGGCGCTGCTCGGCCGCGGCGGGATGGGAGAGGTGTACCGCGCCTTCGACACCGAGCACGACCGCACGGTCGCGCTCAAGGTGCTCTCCGAGCACCTGGCCGCGGACCGCGGCTACCGCGAGCGCTTCCGCCGCGAGGCGCACCTGGCGGCGCGGCTGAACGAGCCGCACATCGTCCCGATCCACCGCTACGGCGAGATCGAGGGCCGGCTGTTCCTGGACATGCGCCTGGTGCCCGGCCGCGACGTCGCCGCGGTCCTGGCCGAGGAGGGGCCGATGAGCCCCGAGCGGGCGGTCGGCGTCGTCAGCCAGACCGCCCGGGCCCTCGACGCCGCGCACGCCGACGGCCTGGTGCACCGCGACGTCAAGCCCTCCAACGTCCTGCTGACCGGCAGTGGCGACGACGAGTTCGTCTACCTGGTGGACTTCGGCATCGCCCGGTCGACGTCGGACGCACAGGGTCCGGCGCTGACCCAGACCGGCGCCGCGCTCGGCTCCTTCGACTACATGGCGCCCGAGCGGTTCCTCGAGAAGCCGATCGACCAGCGCGTCGACGTCTACGCCCTCGCGTGCGTGCTGTTCGAGTGCCTCACCGGCCGGCGTCCGTTCACCGGCGACGGCCTGGCCACGCTCATGTACGCGCACCTCAACACGACCCCGCAGCCGCCGTCCGCGCTGCGGCCGGGCCTGCCCCGCGGCCTGGACGACGTCGTCCTCAAGGGCCTGGCCAAGGAGCCCGACGAGCGGTACGCGACGTGCGGCGAGTTCGCCGCGGCCGCGCGGGCGGCGCTGAGCTCGGCCGGCGTGACGGTGCGGTCCGAGGCCGCGCCGCCGACGTCGGTCGCCCCGCTGCCGGTCCACCCGCAGACCGTGGGCTTCTCGAACCCCGGTCCCGCCGGCGGCTACGGGGCGCCGTCGCACCCCGGCGCGCCCGCGGCGCTGTACGGCCCGCCGTCCGACCCCGGCCCGCCCACCGGCTACGGCCCCCCGTCGAACCCGGGCCCGCCGACCGGCTACGGCCCGCCGTCGAACCCCGGCCCGCCCACCGGCTTCCCGCCGCCGGCCGGGCCCGGGTTCCCGCCGCCGGCCGGCTCCTCGGCCTCGGGCGGCGCGAGGGGCTCGAGCAAGCTGCCACTGCTGATCGTGGGTGCCGCGGTGGCGCTGATCGCGGTCGTGGTCGGGGTCATCGCCCTGGCCGGCGGCTTCAGCGGCGGCGACGACGTCCGGGCCGACGACACCGACACCTCGACGGGGAACACCTCCGACGCGAACACGTCGACGGGGAACACGTCGGACGGGAACACCTCCGGCGGCAGCACCGGCGGCGGGACCTCCACGGACGCCCAGGACCAGCTGCTGGCGATCATCCCGGGCGACTTCGACCCGGCGGCCTGCGAGGCCGCGGACCCGGCCGGGGACGGCGACGTCGCCGCGGTCAACTGCGGCGCCGCCGCGACCCAGCCCGGCCCCGAGGCGTCGTCGTTCTACCTGTACGAGGACGCTGCGACCGTCGACTCCGTCTTCCTCGCGGACATGACGCGCGAGGGCGTCAGCGCCTTCACCGGACAGCCGGACTGTGCCACCGGGCAGGGCTACGACGAGTACACGATCAACGGGGTGGATGCCGGCCGGCTCGGCTGCTTCGTCGACGGCGACAACAACGCGATCCTGTACTGGACGCAGGACGACCTGGCCGCCGAGGGCATCGTGGCCATCCAGAACGGCGGCCAGGCCGGGCTGGGGACGCTGTACGCCTGGTGGACCGACAGCACGCACAGCGACTTCACGCAGCGCTGACCGGCTCCCGGCCCCGCACGCGACGAGGGTCCCGTCCCCACCGGCCGGTGGGGACGGGACCCTCGTCGCGTCGGGTACCGGTCAGGCGCGGGCGGCGCCCAGCGCCTCGGCGGCCATCCGGTCCAGCCGCTCGGCCACCTGCAGCGCGGTCACCGGGCGCTGCCCCACCGGGGCGAGGCACGCCGAGACCAGCGCGGCCTCCTCGTCGGTCAGGCCGGGGGCGATCGCGGGCTCGGCGCTCATCACCCGGCGGATGGCCAGCAGCGGCTCGCCGTCGGGCAGCTCGCCGTACAGGCCGGTGCCGGTGAGCGCCCGGTTGAGGGTGGCGCCCAGCGCGAACACCTCGGTCGCCCGCGAGGGCCGGTCGCCGCGCAGCAGCGCCGGGTCCAGGAACTCGACCGAGGCGGCGCTGGCCATGCCGGTCAGCGTGACGCCCGGCGCGAGGTAGCGCGCCAGGCCGAGGTCGGAGAGCTTGCCGCCGTCCTCGGTGAGCAGGACGTTGGCCGGCTTGATGTCACCGTGGGTCAGGCCCGCCTCGTGCAGCGCGTGCGCGGCGTGCGCGGCGTGCGCCACCGCGCGCAGCACCTCGCCGCGGCTCAGCGGCCGCGCCGGGGCGGCCAGCGAGCCGAGGGGGCAGTACTCCATCGCGTACAGGAAGCTGTCCTGCAGCACGGCGTCGTAGACCCGGACCAGGTACGGCGAGGCCACCTGCGCGAACGCGCGCAGCTCCCGCACGCCCCGCTCGTAGGCCTGCTCGCTGTGGGTGCCGGTGAAGACCTTGACCGCGACGTACTCGTCGGGCAGGCCGAGCCGTGCCGGTGGGCGGGCGAGGTAGAAGCGGCCGTTGTTGCCCTCACCGAGCACGCGGACCACCTGGTAGTCCGCGATGGTGGCAGGCGCCGCGCCCACCAGGCCGACGGCATCCATGCATGTCCTCCTGAAACGCTGTCTCCCCGGCCGCGCCGGGACGCCGCGGTGCGCGGCAGCGGCACAGTGTGCCGGGGGACCCGCCGTCCGGGAACCGGTTCGCGCCTGCCGAGAAGCCGCGCGCGCGGGACCCCTACTGCCGGACCGCCGCGGCTAGCATCCGCGCCCGGCGTGGCCCCGGGTGCCCGGTTCCCGCCATCCCACCCGACCCCCGCGCGGTCCCACGCGGCGCGGACAGCTACGCCCGGAGAACACGTGGAAGCGCGCCCCGTCGCAGAGATCATCGCCTACGTCTTCGTCGACCTCGCGGTGATCATGGTCATCGCCCGGCTGATGGGGCGGCTGGCCGTCAAGGTGGGTCAGCCGGCCGTCGTCGGTGAGATCGTCGCCGGCATCCTCCTCGGCCCGACGCTGCTCGGCGCCCTGCCGGGCGACCTGGACCTGCTGCTGTTCCCGACCGACATCCGGCCCTTCCTCAACGTGCTGGCCCAGCTCGGCCTGGTGCTGTTCATGTTCCTGGTCGGTCTCGAGGTGGACCTGTCGTTCATGCGCGGCCGGGAGAAGGTGGCCGTGTCGGTGTCGCTGGCGTCGATCCTGCTGCCGTTCGCGCTGGGCGTGCTGCTGGCGACCTACCTGCACACCCAGCACGACGTCTTCACCGCCACCGACGGGTCGACCTCGGTGATCCCCTTCCTCGGGTTCGCGCTGTTCATGGGCGTGGCCATGTCCATCACCGCGTTCCCCGTGCTCGCGCGGATCCTCGCCGAGCGGCAGATGCACCGCGTCCCCACGGGCGTCCTCGCGCTGGCCTGCGCCGCCGTCGACGACGTCCTGGCCTGGTGCCTGCTGGCCGTCGTCGTGGCGATCGTGGCCGCCTCCTCGTTCAGCGGCGTGGTGCTGATCCTCGGCCTGTCGGTGGCGTTCGCCCTGGTGATGTTCCTGGTGGTCAAGCCGCTGCTGCGGGTCCTCGTCACCCGCTACGAGCGGCTCGGGCAGCTCACCCCGGAGATGCTCGCCGGCGTCCTCATCGGCATCCTCGCCAGCGCCTGGGTGGCCGAGGAGATCGGCATCCACTTCATCTTCGGCGCGTTCCTCTTCGGCGTCGTCATGCCGCGCAAGGGCGCCGCCCGGCTCAACCACGAGATCATCGACCGGCTCGAGCAGGTCAGCGTGCTCCTGCTGCTGCCGGTCTTCTTCGTCATCACCGGCCTCAACGTCGACGTCGGTGCGATCGACCTGGCCGGCCTCGGCGAGCTCGGCCTCATCCTGCTGGTCGCCATCTCCGGCAAGTTCGTCGGCGCGTTCGCCGCCGCCCGGGCGATGCGGGTCCCGCGGCGCCAGTCCACCGCCCTGGCCACGCTGATGAACACCCGCGGGCTGACCGAGCTGGTCATCCTCAACATCGGCGTCCAGCAGGGCGTGCTCGACGGCGAGATGTTCACGCTCATGGTGATCATGGCGCTGGTGACGACGGGCATGGCCACGCCGCTGCTCAACCTCGTCTACCCCAAGCGCATCCTCGACCGGGACATCGCCGCGGCCGAGCGGGCCGAGCTGGGGCTCACCGAGGCCTACACCGTCCTGGTCGTCGTGGACGAGCCCGACCGGGACGCCGCCCTGGTGGACCTGGCCTGCGACCTGGTGGGCCGCGAGTCGCCCGCGCAGGTCGTGCTGACCCGCGTGGTCCGCCGGTCCCGTCCCAAGCCCGAGGTGTCCACCGGTCTCGGCGCCGACCTCGAGCTGATGGCCACCGTGGCCGACGAGCTGCGGACCCTCGCCCGGATCGTCGAGGCGCGAGGGCTGAAGGCATCGGTCGCGTCGCGGTTCAGCGAGGACCCGTGGGCGGAGGTGGCCGACCTGGCCGGCAGCAGCCAGGCCGACGTCGTCCTGGTCCGCAGCGGCTGGGGCATCGTCGAGGGCGCGCTCGCCGCAGACGGCGCCGGCACCCCCTGGCCGCCGTCCCTGCGCGGCTCGGTGGTCACCGTCTCGGGCGAGCTGGGCGAGGCGGGCCTGCAGCCGGGCGGGCCGGTCGCGGTGCTGCAGGACGGCGACGCCTCCGGGCGGGCCGCGCTCCGGCTGGCCGCGCACGCCGCCGTGGGTCGCCGGGTGCCGCTGCAGCTGCGGGCCGCGGAGGGCCGGCGGGGCGTCCGGCGCAACGTGGCCGACTCGCTGCGCAAGGCCGGCGTCCAGGTCGCCGCGGAGACCGAGACGCTGCCCGCCCTGCTGCTCGCCCCGGCCGGTGCGGGTCCGGTCCCGGCCGCCGACGACCTGACGCCGATCCTGCTGGTGCACGCCGGCACGGCCGACAGCGACCGCGACATGGACGAGACCCTGGCCGGCATCGCCGCCCGCCCCGGGGCGCTCTGAGTCCCGCTCCCCCGCAGGCCCGGAGCCCGCGTCCCGTTCGAGGGGACGCGGGCTCCGTCGTTCCCGGTGCCGTTCCCCGCGGGGGCGCCACCTCCCCGTCACGCGCTCGTGCTCTGCACACGGGTGGGTGCAGAGCACGGGTCCACCCGGGACGGCACCCGGGCCCGGGTGGGCGCCCAGCGGGACTCCTCCTGCCGGCGCTCGTGCTCTGCCCCCACCCGCGGGGCAGAGCACGAGCGGGCGCAGGCCCCTCCGCGGCCCGGCCCCGGAACGCGACGGCGCCCGCCTCCCCG